>JAGOGO010000007.1 GCA_017996625.1 Deltaproteobacteria bacterium
AAGAGTCTCTTGATGCCAGTTAGAGAAGATGTAAAAAATCTGGTTGTACTTATCAATGATCCTCATGATATTCAGAAAAAAGATGCTATTGAGCAATGGGTGAAGTTCAATTGGACTAAAGCGAAAGAAATCGCATATCGCGTTTCTCTGCCCGATGATATCAATCGCTTTATTGACTCTGCGACTTCCAGCAACAAAGTGGATGTGATCAGTGGCGCTGGAGCGGTCAGCAAGCCGAAAGGGAAATCCGCTTCCGAGATGAAGATCCAGGATATTCTGGGTGGACTGGAAGACCTTGAGAATGTCGATCTGGATCTGCCAGCGGAAGTTGATGATGAAATGGCGGAAACCGACAGCAAGATCGTTCAGCTCGCCAACAAAGTCATCATCGATGCCTATAATCAGGGGATTTCCGATATTCACATCGAACCGTATCTGGGGAAAAAAGATACGGAGATTCGCTTCCGGAAAGACGGGGGTTGTTTTAAGTACCTCGAAATTCCTCCTAGTCATACCAGTGCTCTTATCTCCCGCTATAAGATCATGGCCCGGCTTAAGATCGAGGAGAAGCGACTTCCTCAAGACGGCAAGATTAAGCTGCGCTATCAGGGACGCGACATCGAGCTTCGGGTGGCCACAGTTCCTACCGCCGGAGGCAATGAAGACATCGTCATGCGGATTCTGACCGCCGGAGAGCCGCTTCCACTTGAGAAAATGCAATTTTTGGAACGCAATATTCAGGTGCTCAAGAAGATTGCTGAACGGCCGTATGGGTTGATTCTTTGTGTAGGCCCAACGGGGTCAGGGAAGACTACAACACTTCACTCTATACTCGGATACATCAACACCGAAGATCGGAAGATATGGACTGCTGAAGACCCGGTAGAAATTTCACAGTACCGATTGCGCCAGGTGCAGATCAACCCCAATATCAAGACCCAAGATGGCCATCGTTACACGTTTGCCACTGCCATGCGTGCTTTTCTGCGGGCTGATCCGGATGTCATCATGGTGGGTGAAATGCGTGATCTGGAAACAGCGTCGATCGGTATTGAGGCCTCGCTCACGGGCCATCTTGTGTTTAGTACCCTACACACCAACAGCGCTCCGGAAACAATCACCCGGCTTATCGACATCGGACTCGACCCCTTTAACTTTGCTGACGCACTACTGGGCATCCTGGCGCAGCGATTGGTAAGGACCATCTGCCCTCGCTGTAAGCAGCCGTATCATCCTGATAAGGAAGAGTTTGATAAGCTGGTGCAGGAATACGGACCAGAGTCTTTTGACAAGCTTGGAATCGGCTATGATGATGCTTTCATGCTCCATCGTGGAGCCGGGTGTGAGGCATGTAACAAGACCGGCCTGAGCGGACGGATCGCGGTTCACGAGCTGCTCGAAGGTACCGATAGCATCAAGGAGTTGATGGTTCACAAGGCCCCGGTAGAAGAGATACGGAAAAAAGCCATTCAAGAGGGAATGACCACCCTGCTCCAGGATGGCATTCTAAAGGTGCTGAAAGGCTTCACTACCCTGGAGCAGGTACGGCGGGTATGTATGCGGTAGTATTGCAGCGAGCAGCTGCCTGGGAGCGTCGTCTACTTGTGATAACCAAGAAACTTCGGGCAGTAGCCCTATCAGTAGGGTGTACCCCGCTGGGGCGTTGTTTTCCTCCGGCCCTCCTTTTCTTCTTTCTCCTTCTCGCGTTGGCTTTTCGCTGCATTTTCCACTTTCTTTCGATAATTGGGATCATCCCAGGCTAGGGTGATGAGAGAATTGCCGTTCTCTTCCACCTTGATTTCGAATTCAAACGTATGTGTTGTCGTCAGAGCATTATCTGCAACGGCTGTTTCTTTGTTGAAGATTTTCACCGTGTGTCGTCCCGGCTTCACCAGGATCTCTCGCTGGTTTTTAAGAAAGCCGGCGTCCTCTTCGTCAATCTCCACGTAGAATCCCGGGTTGTATATGTCATTGACAATAGCGATCGTGCCGGCGTCGGGATCTTCCGGAGGCACATACAGCTTGGTCCCACCGCAGCCTCCCAGCAGGACAAGAATACTCACCATGAATACTAGTAGCTCTATTGTGCCAAAAGGAAAGCGCTCACTTGAAACTTTCGCAGAAGGGTGAATGGTAGTGATCATACTTCTTTCCTAATTCCCTCAGGATGTGAATCGATATTCTTCATGCGCGAATCATCCGTGGCCGTCCACGCTTACTTAAGCAGCCAAACTCCCATAATGACGCAGACCGTTCCCAAGAGCTTACCGAGCGTAACGTCTTCTTTGAGAACCATACAGCTCAGAAGAACAGTGACAAGGGGATAGGTCGCTGACAAAGGCACTACATGGCTTGCGTTCCCGGATTTGATTGCCGTGAGATATGCCCAGGTACCCAACAGTCCGGCCAGAATGCCACTGGCAGCAAAGAACAGAACAGTGACTGGCCGCGTTTCGCTGAGCAGCTGCCACTTTCCCGTTCCGACAATCAGCACAATCAAACCTACGAAAACTGCAAGGCTCCGTATGGAAAGGGCAACAAAGGGATCAACATCGCTGCCGGCACGAATAAAGCCAAGCTTTTCCACTACCGGAGTAACTCCCCAAAAGATCACTGCCATGAGGGTGAAGCCGAGTACCTGATAGGTCATTATGCTCCTTTTTATCTGATTCATCGTGTGCAGACGGGCTTTGAGAGCACGAGGACGATGAAGACTCTTCAGCTGTTCCGCCTCCGTGCTCAAGCTCAAACGTTATATCATGTTCCGTTTATCGTTCAAGCAAAACTTGATGGCATCGTAAAAAGTCCATCTGCTGTGTTGCGCTGCATGCTTCGTCATTGCAGCGTACTGCTCTGTACGCTTCATTCCTCAGCATTTGCACGCCTTGCATATGGAGCTTTTTACTTCGCCATCTCTTAGACGACTTTTTACGAGTCCATCAAAACTTGATCCCGCGAAGCGCGGGATTTTGGCTATTTCAACTGCTCAAGCGGTTGAAACGGCTGAAACGGTTCCTTACTCTGCCACCATGAATGTACTGGTATATCCCGCCGAGTACAGCTGTTCCTGCACCCTCATGGTTTCTTTCAGGGAGTTGTAGATTCCTACGCGAACCCGATAGAGCGGTGTACTGCCCTGAACCGAAGACACAACATACACCTTTTGGTGGTAGCACGAGGATAGTTTCTCCTTCAAATTTAGAGCGTTTTGCTTGCTTCCGAACGCTCCTACCTGAATAGCAAAATTGTTTGCCCAGGGAATGCGGATTTCTTTTCCGTTGACTGCGTACGTACGGTCGATTCCAACGACTTCAATTTTCACCGGAGCAGTGCCCGGTCCGATCATGGCAATCTCCTGTGCTCCCTTATATGACAGATCAATGATACGATTGCCCTTGAAAGGCCCGCGATCGTTGATTCGCACCATGGTTTTTTTTTCATTGGAGAGGTTCGTCACCCGGACCAGAGAGCCGAAAGGAAGAACGCGGTGAGCAGCTGTAGCAGCGTACATGTCATATTTTTCTCCGCTCGACGTGGTCCGACCATGAAATCCAGGGCCGTACCAGGAGGCGACTCCTCGTTCGGCATAGCCTTCTGCGGAGATCAGCGGATAATAGGTTATTCCATCAACCGTGTAGGGAATTCCCCGGTTTGCATGCGGTGGTACGGGCGAAGGTACTGGTTGTTTCGAGCACCCGGTCAGCCCTGCGATGGCAGCAAGAAGAAAAAGAGCAGCCAGGCACAAAAGAACAGCTCGGGTAGTGAAGGATTGTCTACGCATTCACAATATCAGAAAGTGCTTCAGGTTCAAAATCCACGCGCGAAAAGATCTTGGCTTCAATACGCTGACTTTGTGTTTCCAGTGTTTTCAGTTTGCGGCATGCTTCTGTACTCGTTCCGTAGCGTACCATGAGATCGTCGAAACGGTAGACCAAACTTACTATTCTGTCGTGCAGAACGCGTTTGTCGGCGTAATGAACGACCTCTTCAGCGCTTACCACGTTCTGCGCAAATATGGCGGGGGGCATGAGCACGTGAGATCCCACGATCTCTCCGATACGTGGAAACCCCAGGCCCTGTAAAAGCATCTGGCCGGTGCATGCATGATTCTCCCGCGTCTTGATGCTCCTCGTTTTGGTAATATCATGCAGGAGTGCTCCTGCTTTGACTTCAGCGAGATTCAGGTATTCTCCGGCCCGAATAAGTGCCTCAGCAATGCAGCTGGCTGCCCGCTCTACCACGAGACTGTGGCGCACGATATTTCTCCACATTCCGTATTCTTCCATCAGAGCGAGACAAACTTCCCGCGAAGGTATCGAGCTTCTCATGTCACCATTCTACCATTTTTTCGTAAAAAAAAGGAAGGCCCATCGACCTTCCTTCCGTTCAATTCCAATATCTAGTGAATCGCAAAGAGCTACCGTTTGGAGAACTGGAACCGTTTCCGTGCCTTCTTTTGACCGTATTTCTTCCGCTCGACTTCGCGAGAGTCGCGAGTAAGAAATCCCGCTCTTTTCAGGAGGCTTCGAAGATTCTGGTCGACTTCAAGAAGAGCTTTGGAAAGGCCATGCTTTACTGCTCCGGCTTGGCCAGCGATGCCACCGCCATGCACATTAACCATGACATCGAGCTTTCCAACCATCTCGGTAAGTTCAAGGGGCTGGTTAATGATCATTTGGAGGGTTTCCCGGGGAAAGTACTCTTCAAGCGAACGCTTATTAACTACAAAACGACCGTCACCCTGCTTCATCCAGACGCGGGCAATGGCGTTCTTTCTTCTTCCGGTAGCGTAGAAATAATCATTCTCCACTAGTCATGCTCCATCGTTAAAGTTCAATTTTTTCCGGCTGCTGGGCTTGGTGAGGATGCTGCGCGTCCGGATAGACGACCAGCTTCTTCAACATTTTCCTCCCCAGACGGTTTTTGGGCAGCATTCCTCGTACTGCCGTACGAATTACTTCCTCAGGTTTTTCCTGCAGAAGATTTCGAACGCCTTCTGTCTTTAAGCCGCCCGGATAGCCGCTGTAATGATGATACACTTTATCAGCAAGCTTTCTTCCTGTAAGCTTAATTTTCTTTGCATTTACTATAATTACATAGTCGCCAGTATCCACATGTGGAGTATAAACCGGTTTGGTCTTTCCGGAAAGGATAGATGCTACCTGACTGGCCAACCGTCCTAAAACCTTGTTGTCTGCATCGACTAGATACCAGTGTTTTTCGACATTCATTTTATTCGCTTGATACGTTAACATGCTCGATTACCTCGTCTTGAAGTGTAACTTGGTAAATATGATAAAAATCATTTTTTTTGTCAAGCGAAATTTGTTGCTTGAACGCACAAAAAAACGGTAAAATAATACTTTCCTGAAGGAATCATATGCGTTTTCTATAGTGCTGAAAGCCTCAGGGGTCAGATTCTACCGGGGAAACTCCTGCTTCACAACGACGGCAAGAGTCTCTGATACTGATGCAGCGGCATTCAAAAATACTCCATCGCACCTCCCGCGATCATACGAGTCCATCATGAATGACTTCATTATACCTGCAATACTCATCATTGCCGCGTACCTGGTGGGGGCTATTCCGTTCGGCTTGATATTCGGGAAATATTTCGCAGGCACTGACGTTCGTCAGCATGGTAGCCGCAATATCGGTGCGACGAATGTCTATCGCAGCGCGGGGAAAAAATTGGGGAGCCTCACGCTCGTAGCTGACATCCTGAAAGGGTTTATTACGGTTGCCGTTGTTTATCAGGTTACCGGCTCCCACACCTGGACCGCACTAGCGGCGGTGGCAGCATTTTTTGGCCATCTGTATCCGGTATACCTCAGGTTTTCGGGAGGCAAGGGTGTTGCTACCGCTGTGGGAGTTTACTTAGTGCTTGCCCCTTCGGTGTTGCTTGTGGGCGTCATCACATTTGTCCTGGTTCTGGCTATCTCCCGATATGTGTCACTAAGCTCAATGAGTGCTGCTCTGGTTATGCCCCTGGCTATGGCCTTTTGGCCCCATCCTTGGCCCCGGGTGTATCTGGTTGCTGCTGTAGTTATTGCAGTGATGATTGGGTATCGCCATGGCGATAACATCCGGCGGCTTTGCGCTGGCACGGAATCCAGAATCGGAGCCAAGAAATAGCAAAAGGAGTTCAAGGTTCAAGTATACGTCTTATAGGACGTATACTTGAACCTTGAACTTTGAACCCCTCTCCCGCCGTCACAGCTTCTTAAGCACCTGATTGTGTCGCCGCTGAGCCTTAGGCAATCGGCGTGCTGGTCCTTTCTTTCCGGTTTTTTTCCCTGTATGGTTATCAACTTCGGCATCAGTATCTTCTTTCAGGGTCTGATAAGCAGCCAGTTCCAGCCGTCCCTCAAACTCCTGGGAGCTGACTACTTCACTGCCTTCCTGTATACAGGCATATCCCAGATCCCGATCAGAGGTAACCACAACAGCCTGATCCTGGTACTGCGATGCCAGTCTTCGGATTACCACATCGGCTTTTTCTCCGCGTCGAGAGAACTGGACGGTAATCCCCGCCACTCTGTCTCGTCCTTCAGACGTCTCCCCGTGTATCCAGCCGTCAAACACCACGGTAATGTGATATCTCTTTATTCTTTGGTAGGAAGCCAGCTTGCGGAGTAATTCGCCTCTGCCCTTCTCCAGGCTCTCCCGATCATGTTCGCGCAGCGCTGCAGACTGGCGAATCAGGTTGTATCCGTCAATGATGAGCTGGAGGGCCATACTTTACCGCTTTCAGATGTTGATTGTGCTTCAGTATTCGATATGAGACGAGTGCAGTAAGAAGAATAAGGATGCTGATAAGCTGGGTGAGTGAAAGTGGCAGATTCCGGAGAAACAAGCGATGGTCAGCTCGCAGAAATTCTATAAAGAAACGAAACAAGGAATGGAGAATAAGATAGAGACAGGCCAGCTGGCCGGCGAAGCGAGTATGAGGACGGACCAGAATGAGTACAATAAAGACGATCATCAAGAATGAAGCCGTATAGAGCTGCGTTGGATGAAGCGAAATGCCGGTGGGAGCAAGGCTGTTGGGATCATGGAAGGTAACCGCCCAAGGCACATCAGTAGGAGAGCCATGACAGCAACCGGCAAAAAAACATCCTACTCGTCCCACTGCCTGCCCGATGGCGATAGAAGGAGCACAGACGTCGAAAAGTCCCCAGAACGATAAGCCTGTCTTTCTGATCAGCATCCAGCCTACTGGTAGACCGAAGAGAAGCGCGCCGTGAAAGGAAAGGCCGCCTTCCCAGATTTTCACTACGTTCAGCGGATGATCACGGTAAAGAGAAATATTCTGAATGACATACAGCAGCCGGGAGCCGATGATACCGGCCAGTACCACATAAAAGACAATGTCCATAATAACCTGGGGGTCGTACCCAGCTTTCCGGGCTTGCCGAAAAGCCAGCGCCACACCTAAGAGCAGTCCCGTGGCCACCAGCAAGCCATAGGTATAGAGTGTTATCGGTCCCATCTTAAAGAGTACAGGATGCATCGTGTCTTACCACTTGCCGAATATGATACAGAGTGCCAAAAGTAGTGAACCTACAGTTATGGCTGAATCAGCGACATTGAAGGCCGGCCAGTGATACGAATAGTAATGCACGTCAATAAAATCGATAACACTGCCGAGTCTGATCCGGTCGATAAGATTTCCCAACGCTCCGCCGAGAATGAGCGATAGTCCCGCGGCTGCTGCTTGTTGCTTGGGATTGAGACGGAAGTAAAGAAATCCGATTACGACGACTGAAACAATTGTCAAAACGATAAACAGATCCATCGATAACCAGGACAGACTGCCAAAAGCGCCTGCCGTGTTGCGCACATGTCGTATATGGATAAAATTCTCGATGATTGTGATCGAGTCGATCAGCGAGAGTCTGGTGGCGATCCAGAACTTCGTTATCTGATCAAGGATGAGTATCGGGACAACTCCAGCAATAAGGATGAGAATTTTTCTTTTCATGTCATTGAGCAAAAAGGAATAAGGTCACCGGCATACCTTCGCCCCTGAACGTTTACTGCCGAGGTCTTAGCATGTACTTGTCTGGGTACGAAAATTAATTAATATATCACGTCGCACTGATTTCAGGAACAGTTTGTCCCGAATAGCGGAAGATTTTTTCAGTGGGGTTTGACGGCCAAACCGGAACCACTCAGGGAGCCGGAGAGCTTTCGAATTGCGGTTCCTGCGGGAGAGGACTTGCGTATCGTCAATTGGAAACGCTCAAAGTTCTTTTTCGGAGGCTTAATGCAGGCACGATTGCTTATCCAAAAAAGTTACTGGCTGCTGAGAGACAATCAAAGTATTTGACAAAAACTTTGCTTAAGAATATGAATAGCAATACAAAAAACCGGTATCAACACTGCCAGCCGTGAATCCAGGTTGCCCCCTGGTTAGTTTTTTTAGGGCTGAGTCTCGCTACTTTCCGCTCGCACGAGGGTGCTGTAGCGTTTTTATTCACTTGAGTTTTGTGCCTGACCGCGGAGCGGATGAAGCAGGTGCTTGTTCCGGTATGATGTAGATAAGCTCATTATGTAATGAGACGGGAGTACAATCAGCAATGGGAATGACCATAACCGAGAAAATCCTGGCTCAGCATGCGGGGCAGGAAGCCGTAGAGCCGGGTGAAATTATCAGTGCCAAGATTGATATTGCTCTGGCAAATGACGTTACTGCGCCGATCGCGATCAGCGAATTCCGCAAATATGGCGGCAAGCGGGTGTTCGACAATACAAAAATCGCTCTGGTCCCCGATCATTTTACACCGAATAAAGATATCCAATCAGCCGAGCATTGCAAGATCCTGCGTGAATTTGCTCGCGAACAGGGGCTGGTAAACTACTTCGAACAGGGCGAAGTAGGCGTTGAGCACGCTCTGCTGCCGGAAAAGGGCGTTGTTCTGCCTGGTGACGTTATTATCGGAGCCGATAGTCACACATGCACTTACGGAGCGTTAGGTGCTTTTGCCACTGGCGTGGGGAGCACCGATATTGCCTGTGCCATGATGACCGGTAAAGCCTGGTTCCGCGTTCCGGAAACGATCAAGTTTATCTATAAAGGTGTGCTGCCTCGTTGGATAGACGGCAAGGATCTTATTCTCCACACTATTGGAGACATCGGTGTGGAAGGTGCCCACTATATGGCCATGGAATTTACCGGTGAGGCCATCAACCAACTCACGATGGCCGGCAGGTTCACTATGGCAAATATGGCGATCGAAGCTGGCGCGAAAAACGGCATCTTCATCCCCGATGAAAAGACCAGGGAATACGTCGAAGAACGAAAATCCAGAGGATATGCCTTCTTCACCAGCGATGCCGACGCAGCATATGCGGATGTGAAGGAGTATGATGTCTCCCAGCTCGAACCGCAGGTAGCTCTTCCGCATTTGCCATCCAACGCCCGCAGCGTAAATTCTATCGGTGACATTTCCATCGATCAGGTAGTGATCGGCTCGTGCACCAACGGACGTATTGAAGACTTGCGCGTTGCTGCCGAAGTTCTTCAGGGCCGCACGGTCGCTCCGTATGTCCGGTTGATTATTCTCCCGGCCACTCCTGCTATCTATCAGCAGGCGCTCAACGAAGGTCTCATTCAGATCTTCCTGGACAGCAAAGCAGTTGTTGGGCCTCCTACCTGCGGTCCCTGCCTCGGCGGCCATATGGGGGTGCTGGCGAAAGGCGAGCGTGCCGTAGCAACGACCAACCGAAATTTTGTTGGCCGTATGGGTGATTCCCAGAGCGAAGTGTATCTTGCCGGACCGGCAGTGGCTGCCGCATCAGCCGTACTGGGGAAAATCGCTGGGCCTCAGTCGCTCTGATTTGGATACAAAGGAGAATGACCAATGAAATTTCACGGAAGAGCATGGAAGTTTGGATTGAATATCGATACCGATGCTATCATTCCGGGTCGATATCTTAATTCATCAGATCCGGCAGAACTGGCAAAACACTGTATGGAAGATGCCGATCCCCAGTTTGTTCAGAAGATGAAGGCCGGCGACATAATTGTGGCTGATCGAAACTTCGGCTGTGGATCTTCTCGCGAGCACGCGCCGATAGCTATTAAGACAGCTGGGATCTCCTGTGTTATCGCAAAGAGTTTTGCCCGTATCTTCTATCGCAATGCTTTTAATATGGGATTACCGATTTTCGAGTCCGAAGAAGCAGTTGACAACATTCGTGAAGGCGATGATGTGGAGGTCAATGCCGACACCGGAGAAATCATCAATCACACCCGCAACCAGGTCTTTCACGCGAAGCCAATTCCGCCTTTTATGCAGGAGTTGATTGCCTGTGGGGGCCTGATGAACTATGCCCAAAAGAAATTATTGCAGAGGTGAACCATAATGAGCAAAGCATACACGATCGCGGTTGTTCCCGGTGACGGAACCGGCCCGGAGGTTGTGGCTGAGGGTATCAAGGCTCTCAAGGCTGTCGCTGAAATTGAAAGTTTTTCTATGGACTTTGTGCACTTTGATTTCGGCGGAGACCGTTATCTTCGTACCGGAGAAATTCTCCCGAATTCAGCGTTCGATGAGCTTCGTTCCACGGACGCCATCTTCCTGGGAGCTATCGGTCATCCTCAGGTGAAGCCGGGAATCTTAGAAAAGGGCATTTTGCTTACGCTCCGTTTTGGACTGGATCAGTATATTAATCTGCGACCGGTAAAGCTGTACGCCGGAGTCGAAACGCCGCTGAAAGACAAGGGACCGGAGGATATCGATTTCGTAGTGATCAGGGAAAACACTGAGGGACTCTATACCGGCAGCGGCGGCTTCCTCAAGAAAGGAACCCCGGACGAGGTTGCGGTTCAGGAATCTATTAATACCCGCAAAGGGGTGGAGCGCTGCCTCCGGTATGCTTTTGAGTATACGCGCAAACGAAACCGGGAAAAGAAGCTCACTCTATGCGGAAAGACCAATGTGCTTACGTACGCCTTTGACTTGTGGGAGCGGACCTTTTACGAATTGGCGAAGTCGTATCCGGATATCACCACAGACTATGCGCACGTGGATGCCACCTGTATGTGGATGGTGAAAAACCCGGAGTGGTTTGATGTTATCGTCACAGATAATATGTTCGGCGACATCATTACTGATTTGGGTGCAATGATCCAAGGAGGCATGGGCATCGCCGCCGGTGGCAACATTAATCCGGAAGGGGTTTCCATGTTTGAGCCTATAGGAGGCTCAGCACCCAAGTACACCGGACAGGGTGTGATCAATCCTCTAGCCGCGATCGGTGCTGCGCAAATGTTGCTGGAGGTGCTTGGCCAGGAACGAGCAGCATCGCTGATCGAATACGGTGTTATGACTGTTATCAAGAATGATCTGAATAGCCTCTCGGCTGGCAAAATGGGATATTCGACATCGCAGGTTGGCGACCTGGTGGTCAAGCACATTCGAGAGGTCGCACAAGCGAAAGCGCTGTGAGAGTCATCGGCGGAAGCCTGAAAGGCCGGCGCTTGGCGGCAGTCAGAAGCAGCCGAGTGCGGCCGACGACCGATAAGGTGCGGGAAGCGATTTTTGCGATTATGACGTCCTGCCTCAATGGCGGGACGGTGCTCGATCTGTTTGCCGGCACCGGAAGCCTCGGCATAGAGGCAGTGAGCAGGGGAATGGATCGAGTGGTTTTCATCGAAAACGATTCGCAGGCCCTGCTCATTCTTAAGAAGAATATCCACCAGTGTGACCTTGATGAACAGGCGGAAATTATCAGCCTGCCGGTAAGCCGCGGTCTGCGTCTGCTGGTCCAGCGCAGGGAATCGTTTCATCTGATCTTTCTTGATCCTCCCTATGGGGAGCATAGTGCGGGAGAAACGCTCACCGAGATCGGCGAAACGAAGCTCGTTGCTCCGGATGGGTTTGTTATTGCGGAACATTCCCATAAGGAGACGGTTGCCGAGTATTACGGAAGTCTGGTCCTCGACGACCAGCGTCGGTATGGACAAACGAGGATATCATTTTTTAGTAACAAGTCATGACAGCCTCATAAAAGGTAAAACCCGTACGGCGAAGAAACCCTGCCTCTGTCGGGATTAACAATGCCGTCAATCATGAGAGGAACCACATGGAGCGCGTTGCTGTCTACCCAGGATCATTTGATCCCCTGACTAACGGTCACCTTGACCTGATCCGCCGAGGTTTGAATGTAGTTGACCGTCTTATTGTGGCGGTTGCTCATAACGTTGCCAAGCAGCACATTTTTTCAGTGGAAGAACGGGTCGATATGATCAAGATGGCAGTAGGGGATAATCCACGGGTAACTGTAGATAGCTTTAATGGTCTGCTGGTAGATTATCTTGACAAACAGAATACTCACATTCTGTTGCGTGGCCTTCGTGCGGTGCTCGATTTCGAGTATGAGTTCCAGATGGCTCTCATGAATCGGCGAATGGATCGCAAAGTGGAGACGATTTTCATGATGACCGGGTACAAGTGGTTCTATGTCAGTTCCCGGATTGTGCGCGATGTTATCATGGCTGGAGGAACTGTCGAAGGTCTCGTACCGGATTATGTTCACCAGAAGCTTTTGAAAAAATTCGGAAAGAAAGGCATCAAGTAGCACCGGTATCTCTGGATACCTACCGATATACAGCGATCCGAGCTTCCTCGACTAATCTGCATGCCGGCCAGCGAACTATAAAAGAATCGCACAGCATCTCTGCTGAATTCTTTCCGGACTGTAAAAAAAACTGTCACCTGCAAGGCTGGTGTTCCGGTAGGTTTTATTGCCACAGGCAATAGTTCTCTATCCGATTTAATCATGCAGCACTGCTCTTTTTACTGTGGCATATTCTTTGCTAAGAATAGCACGAAGGATTCTGCTTTTTTTTATCCTTCCCGTTTCTTGCTTAGAGACTTAGCCCTTTTTAATTAATTTTCTTGAAAAAATTATTTTTATAGGTTAGATAATGCCAACAATCATTCCATTTTAAAAACCTTTCGATACTTAAAACAGGTTGCAAAGGAGGTACGCACTTATGGCAGAGGAAAAAACCATTGTTTCCATGATGGCAGAAGATCGAATATTCGAGCCGTCAGCAGAATTCAAGCAGAAGGCCCGGGTTAAAAGTATGGATGAGTACAACAGCATGTACAAGGAATCCATTGAAAATCCGGAAAAATTCTGGTCAAAAGAAGCGGAGGAGATTCTCTGGGATAAGAAATGGGATAAGTTTTCCGATCACGATTTTGCAAATGCTAAGATTAATTTCTTTATCGGTGGCAAACTCAACGCCTCCAAGAATTGCCTCGACAAGCACCTGGCCACCCGCAAAGACAAAGTAGCCCTCATATGGGAAGGTGAGCCGGTAGGCGAAAGCAGGAAATACACCTATGCTGAGCTGCATCGTGAAGTATGCAAGCTTGCTAATGTTCTCAAGAAAATGGGTGTCAAGAAGGGTGACCGGGTTACCATTTATTTGCCCATGATACCTGAATTGGCCATGTCTCTGCTCGCCTGCGCCCGCATCGGTGCCATTCACAGCGTCGTGTTCGGCGGCTTCAGTGCTGACTCGCTGCGCGATCGAATTCTCGACTGCAAGAGCACCTTCCTTATTACCAACAATTATGGTTATCGGAGCGGCAAGCTTCTGAACTCCAAGGATGTCGCTGACCAGGCATTGACGCAGTGCCCGGACGTCAAGAAGGTCCTGGTCGTAGCCCGGGCTGACAAAGAGACCAAGATGGAGGCTGGAAGAGACTTCTGGTGGCATGAAGAGATGAAAGACGCTAGCCCGGACTGCCCGGCGGAATCCATGGATGCGGAAGATCCTTTGTTCATTCTTTACACCAGCGGCAGCACCGGAAAACCCAAAGGCGTGCTGCATACCACCGGTGGATATCTCGCCTTCGTTCACTCCAACATGAAGTACGTCTTCGACATCAGGGATGAGGATATACACTGGTGTACTGCCGATATCGGCTGGGTCACCGGTCACAGCTTCATCGTCTACGGGCCTCTGTCCACCGGCGCCACCTCTCTCATGTTCGAAGGCGTTCCTACCTGGCCGCAGGTGGATCGCTTCTGGGAAATCGTAGAAAAGTATAAAGTGAGCGTGTTCTACACTGCTCCTACCGTGTTGCGCTCGCTCATGAAAGAAGGTGAGGAATGGATCAACAAGCACGATCTGAGCAGCCTGCGCCTTCTTGGCTCCGTCGGCGAGCCCATCAATCCGGAAGCCTGGATGTGGTATTACACCGTCATCGGCAAGAATCGCTGCCCCATTGTTGACACGTATTGGCAGACCGAGACCGGCGGACACCTGGTCACCCCGATTCCGGGCGCGTTTCCACTCAAGCCCGGTTCCGCCACCAAACCGTTCTTCGGCGTGGATGCAGTGATTCTGCGTGAAGACCGGAGCGAGGCAAGTACCAATGAAGGCGGCTATCTGGTAATCCGGCAGCCGTGGCCGGGCATGATGCGCACCGTGTATGGCGATCCGCAGCGGTTCTTCGATACGTACTTTACTCAGTTCCCCGGATACTACTGCTCGGGCGATGGTGCCCGCCGCGATGATGACGGATACCTTTGGCTCATGGGCCGGCTGGATGACGTTGTCAACGTATCCGGTCATCGAATGGGAACAGCTGAAATCGAGAGTGCCCTTGTTTCTCACCCGGCGATTGCAGAAGCTGCAGTGGTCGGATTCCCGCACGACGTCAAAGGCGAGGCTCTCTATGCGTTCGTGACCGTGAATTCAGGTATTGAAAAGACTGATGACCTGAAAAAGCAGCTTGTTGCCCACGTCCGCAAGGAGATCGGCCCCATTGCCGCACCGGATAAGATCCACTTTGCCGATGCGCTGCCGAAGACCAGAAGCGGCAAGATCATGCGCCGTATTCTCAAGAAAATCGCTTCCGGTGATATTTCCAACATCGGCGACACCACTACTCTTGCTGACCCCAGCGTAGTAGACATCCTCGTTAAAGAGCGTGTATAAATACTTCCTTGTGTACGGAAGGAGCCCTCTCGGGCTCCTTCCGAATCTCTTGGATGTTCATATAGTAATACCTGTAGAAGTGGAAGCAGAATCGATACTGGATATTGACAATCGGAGGATTATCTTATGAGAAGTTGGATACTTGTAACGGCATGTGTTGTTATCGCGCTGATCACCAGCGCCCTGCCGGTAAATGCTCAACCCACGACCGACGAGCTGCAGAAGCGAATTGAGATGCTTGAACAGCAGCTGCAGGACCTGAAACAAATCATGCAGCAGCAGCAGCAAACGCAGCAAGCTGATCAAGCACGCGTGAAGAAAGTCGAAGAAAGAGTGGGGGTGGTGGAGCAGGTTAAAGAAAAAGCTCCTACCGTTCTCAGTTCGTTTCAGTTCAAACCATACGGCTATGTAAAGCTCGATGCTTCCTGGGATGACAGCCGGACCAATTACGGCAATTTTATTCTGTACGTCCCGAATGAATCAGCACACAACAATGAAAATGATTTCAATATGACGGCCCGGCAAACCCGCATCGGCATGGATATACTTGCTCCTCAGTATGGCAATTGGGTATCCAAGGGGCGCATTGAGTTCGATTTTTACGGTGATGGTACGCAGCGGCATGAAAACAAGGCTGAAGTCATGATGCGTCATGCTTTTATCGACCTCACCAATGGTAAATACAACATCATCGCCGGTCAGACCTCCGACCTGATTTCCCCGCTCGTTCCGAATAACCTCAACTACACTGTTGGGTGGGCAGCCGGTAACATCGGCTATCGCAGGCCACAACTGCGGGGAACCTACACCACGCCTTTGAACGATGCCAATAAGCTCATTGCTGCCTTGGCCATTGCCCGGACTGCGGGAACAATAAATGAAGACCTGGATCTCGATCTGGAAAATGACGGTGAAGATACTGGCTGGCCGACCCTGCAGGGCCGCATTGCTCTGTCTACCAAAGCCTTTACCGAGACGGAAAGCGTCTTCGGCATTTCCGGTCACTATGGCGAAGAGGAAGTGGATTTTGACCTGATCGCATCCGATGAGGACGATCAGGAACATATGCGCAGCTGGTCGCTCAATTTAGATTTCTTGATTCCTATCTCCAAGTGCCTTGGCTTGAGCGGTGAAGCGTTTATCGGTGACAACCTGGATGATTATTTCGGCGGTATTGTTCAGGGTGTCAATGCGATCGAAGGCGACGAGGTCATGAGCCGCGGCGGCTGGGCTCAGGTAAGTTATCAACCTTACCAGCAGTGGAAAACCAACTTCGGATTCGGCATCGATGATCCTGATAACGGTGATATCAACGCTGGTGGCCGAACTTTTAACAAATACTACTATGCCAATGTGCTATACAACCTCATTCCACCGGTTACCCTCGGTCTCGAGTATTCCTACTGGAATACGGGCATTAAGGACCAAAGCAATGGAACCGACAACCGGATTCAGACCTCGATCATTTACGCCTGGTAAGATCTGAGCTGAACGACGAAGCCGGTTTATGCATACGAGACAAACAAGAAAATAAGCGCACAGTAATGCCTGTGCGAAGATACCGACAGGAGGGGTCATTTAAAATGACCCCTCCTGTCAACACATGTCTAAATAGCACTTGGGAGCCCCTGTCCCGCACGGTTGCTTAAAAAACCAAAATACTTGAGTTCTGGTGACGGGTCCACCGGACAGTTGGCAGGAGCGGATAACGCTATCAATCATACTGAGTGAGCTCCGTGACCTGGTAACCAAGGCGGAGCAGTGCTTCGTTTTGGTCTTTTTTTACCTAGAAGAAGGAGGAATGGTTATGGTCAGAGAGGAAAAACTGTTTGGCATGCCAGCGGAACAGGGACGGTGGGTCTTTGTTCTTCTGGGGCTGGTTTCCAATATTTGTCTGGGCAGCGTATACGCCTGGAGTGTATTTAAGAAACCAGTCGAGGAGTTGTTTCACATCGGAGCCACTCAGAGCGCGTTGCCGTTTACTGTATTTCTGGCATTCTTCGCCCTGTTGATGCCGTTTGCCGGCAAACTGATCGAGAAATACGGACCGCGAACGGTTGCCATTGCTGGAGGTATCATTGTCGGCTTGGGCTGGATTTTGTCGAAGTATGCTTCGGACATAACCTTCATGACCGTAACGTATGGAGCCATTGCCGGCGCCGGCGTGGGCATCGTTTATGGAGCGCCGATAGCTGTTTCGACACGATGGTTCCCCGACAAGAAAGGTCTCGCCGTAGGGCTCACCTTGCTCGGGTTCGGCATGTCGGCCCTCATCACTGCTCCACTGGCCCAGAAACTGATTGCAACTCGCGGTGTCCTGCCGACATTCGGTATCTTCGGCGTTGCGTTTTTGATCATTACGGTTGCCTTGGCTTTGCCGCTGCGATTTCCTGCCGCAGGATGGAAGCCAGCAGGATGGAATCCGCCCGCTGCAGCGGCGGGAGCGACATCGGGCTACAACGTTGGAGAAATGCTGAAGACCCCGACGTTCTACGGACTTTGGATATGCTATATTATCGGCGCCCTGGCCGGACTGATGGCTATCGGCATCTCCAAGCCATGCGGTCAGGAGGTCGTACAGTGCAGTGCCACTGCTGCCGGATACCTCGTGGGTGTATTTGCAATTTTCAACGGCGTGGGCCGCCCCTTCTTCGGCTGGCTTACCGACAAGATCACTCCCCGTGGTTCGGCAATTGTATCCTTCGTCATCATTATTATTGCATCCTATTTGATGATCAAGGCTGGACCAGGATGTACCGGAATGTATGCGGTAGCGTTTTGCGGGTTCTGGCTTTGCCTCGGCGGCTGGCTGGCTATCGCTCCCACAGCGACTGCCACGTACTTCGGTACTCAGTTCTATTCTCAGATTTACGGCGTTGTGTTTACTGCGTATGGCCTGGGTGCCATTATCGGCAATCTGGCTTGCGGCCGCATCCGTGATCTCACGGGAAGCTATACGTATTCTTTCTATCTTACCGGGGTCCTGGCGATTCTGGGCATCCTGATTGCTCTGGCATTGCTGAAACCACCAAAGCGCGGGTAAGAAGCTTCCTCCTGAAAAGTTCACGTGCTAATGTATCCGGGGAGTCTCCGAAAGCTCCCCGGGCTTGACTATATACCAATATAAGGATGAACCATATGGGGCACACATGTTCCGCGGCGCTGGTAAAGTGCATGGATTTCCGTCTCACCAATGATGTACATGAGTGGATGCAGAAAAAGAATCTGGTCAATGACTGCGACATTATCTCGGTAGCTGGAGCTGCTAAGGATATCGTGGAGAACCCCCAGGGCTATGTCGCCTCGCTCGTCAAACTGTCTGTGCAGCTCCATCAGACAAAGAAGATCATTCTTATGCATCACCTGGACTGCGGCGCATATGGAGGAAGCTCGGCTTTCAGGAGTCAGGCGGAAGAGATAGACAAGCACCGATCGGAAATGCAGAAAGCCCATAATATTATTGCTGAGCAGTGCCCCGGCATTCAGATTGAGATGTACCTCGGTGCTCCCGTGGGCGAGCGCTGGGAGATCGAAACGATCTGATGGTAAGAGAGTAGAACGGATTCCGGCCCATGAGCTCTGTTCCTGAACTCATGGGCCTAGCGTAATCATAGCATCGTTCTCATTACCTCACCGGCACTATCGTCCGGCGTTTGTCTCTTGAAGGGGTAGGACCAGCAACAGACACGCATATGGTTATGCGTTTACTTTCGTCGACCTAACGAATATGACAGAACCAGTTAAGAATAAAGGCTGGGCTGTAACATGTGCCGGTATCGGTATTAATCTGGCTTTGGGTATCCTTTACACCTGGAGTCTTTTTAAAGCATCCATTGCCCAGTCGATCGAATCGGGAGAATACGGTGGATTTGACTGGGATCCGATCAGCCTCAATGATCCATACGCAGTGTGCTGTCTGGCCTTTGCCTTTGCCACTATACTTTCGAGTAAGTGCCAGGATAGGTTCGGCCCGCGGGTTACAGCCTTTCTGGGCGGTATTCTGGTAAGCGTGGGGTTTCTCTGTATCTCGCAGACGGTTGAGTACATTGTGTGGGTGCTCGGCTTTGGAGTGCTTACCGGCATTGGCATCGGACTTGGATATGCGGCAGCAGCATATCCGGCCCTCAAGTGGTTTCCGCCGTCAAAGATGGGGTTAATTGCCGGGCTGATTGTATCAGGCTTTGGATTGGCTTCGTTCTTTCTGGCTCCTTTGTCCAAGTATCTCATCACGGTGTGGGGGCTGCAAAGCGCCATGCTTTTTTTCGGCATTGCACTTTTTATCGTGGTGACCACGCTGGCTGCGCAGCTCGAACACCCTCCCTATGGATACATTCCTCAGAAGCTTATCACCTATGAGTCGACTGCTACTGAGAATGCTCAGGAAGTACAGCGGACTATCAAGGCGATCCGCACGGAACGAGATTTTACTCCTGGTGAAGTCCTGCGGACCCGGGCATTTTATCTTCTGTGGATTATTTATTTCATCGGTGCGGGCACCGGTTTAATGGTGATCAGCGGCATCGCCGGTATGGCTCAAAAGAGCATGGGAACCGCAGCATTTTGGACAGTGTCCTCACTGGCAGTGGGTAATGCAGCGGGCCGTATCGTTGCCAGTGTCTATTCCGAACGGATCGGACGGCGCTTGACCTTGCTGGTTATGCTGCTCGGCCAGGGAGCGCTTATGTTCCTTGCAATCCCGTTTACCGGATCGGAGCATACAGCGGCCGTGGTGATGCTCGTTCTGACCGCATCGATCGGATTCGCCTACAGCACCAACCTCTATCTCTTTCCTGCTTTCACCAAGGACCTTTATGGACTCAAGAACTTCGGCATCAACTACGGTCTGGTGTTTACCGCCTGGGGTGTAGGCGGCTCGATCTTGAGCCGGGTGTCTCAGATGCTCTACGTCCGCAGTGGCAGTTACGCTTCGTCTTTCCTTGTCGCCGGAATTCTTCTCATCATTGGTAGCCTGCTTACCTTCCGCATGCGGCAAATGAAGCGGCCTGAGAATGCAGTGTAAGCTCCCTCCGCGTTATCCGCCTTCCTCAGTATTCCGAACTCTGCCCGCTTGGGTATCTCCCGGTCCCTCGACCCTTCCTTCTATACGGGTTGCATTATCGTTTCTTGGGTTATATAATTAAATTTTTTAGGAAAAAAGCAATAATGCTGAGATGCGGCAACTATTTTTGCCTGAATTTCCAGCGCAGGTTTCGACAGAGTCATCATGAAACGTTTTGCAGACTGGTCCATCCAAAATAAGCTTCTTTCTATTATCGCCTTGCTTGTCATTGTGCCGTTGATTACCCTTTCGTATGTTGTCACCGATGAGTTCAGTTCGGCTTTGAAGAGAAGCGCTGAAGCTGATCTGGGGCATGTAGTGGATACCCTCCATGCTCTCTTCGAAACCAATGTGGTGGCTGAAGGTAACAGGTATGTAATCCCTCCCGGGCAGCTGACTAAGATCAAATTCGTTATTCAGGATATTGTTATCGGCGAGACCGGATACGCCTTTGTTATCGACAGCAAGGGAAACGCTATCATTCATCCCACAAAAGAAGGAGAAAATATTGCTCACTGGCAGGATTATGAGGGGAATCGTTTCATCGAGGAAATGATTGACGAGGCAGTAGCAATTGGCGGCGATGTCACGGGTGAAATGCGGTATCCCTGGATCAATGTCGAGCTTAACGAGACGAGTCCTCGGGTCAAGATCACAAAATTTCGCTATGTTCCTCAGCTGGATTGGATTATTGCTGCCGGCAGCTATGAAGAGGAAATTTTTCGTGCAGTGTACCTGGGGCAGAAAACTGTAGTGTTCGTGACAATTGTCAGCCTCGCGGTGGTGTTGGTATTGATGGTTTTTCTGGCACGCCTGCTTACTCGTCCGCTGCTTGAACTAACACATGTTTCGTCGCGCATGGCTGAGGGGGAGTTTTCACTGAGAGTCAACATTACCCAGCACGATGAAATCGGCCAGTTGGCAAAATCATTCAACCGCATGGGTGCTCAGATCCAGGAATATACACGGAATCTGGAGCGGGAAGTTGCGCGCCGCACCAAGGAGCTGCTTGAATCGAAGGAGAGGTATCAGGAAATATCCACGCTTCTCACGAATATTCTCGAAAGTTCTACAGAGTATGCCATTATTGCCACCGATCTGGAGGGAAGAATCCTGGAATTCAATACCGGTGCACGAAAGCTCTTCGGCTGGAACAAGGATGAAATCATGGGCCATAATTTGGCCCTCACTTATGAGAATCAAGACCAGTTCCTCGCTTCCTGGGATGAGTATAAGAAGCTCAAGGCCGGTGACGCTCTGGAAAAAGAAATGCTGCGCCGGAAGAAGAGTGGAGAGGTTTATCTCAGTCGGTCGGTTACCACAGCGGTACGTGATGCGCAAGGTACCGTGATCGGCTATCTTGAAGTCTCCCGGGATACGACCGAACGGAAGCGTCTGGAACGCGAGCTGATTGAGACTAAAGACTACCTGGAAAATATTCTCGAAAGCTCGGTTGACGGCATTATCACTACTGATAAAAAAGGTTTCATAACCTACCTTAATCGGGGTATGGAGGATATTCTTAAGGGCAGGAAGGAAGATTTCATCGGTATCCACGTTTCCCAGGTTTACCTTGACGGAATTGCCGAGGCTCGCAAGATCATGAGCATTCTTCGCCGGGATCAGAAAATGAGCAACTACGAGCTGACCTTGGTCTCCAGCAACGGCCGGGAAATTCCCATTTATACCTCCGCTGCTCTGCTCAAAAATTTTCAGGGAGAAATCATCGGTACGGTGGGTATTTTTAAGGATGTCTCGGAAAAGAAAAGGCTGGAGGAAGAGCTGCAGAAGGCACAGACATCCTTACTGCAGGCGGCCAAAATGCGCGAGCTCGGTGATTTGGTTTCGGGCGTGGCCCACGAAATCAACAATCCTCTGATGGCGTCAGAAACCATTCTCTATCGGATCAAGCAGAACATGAAGGCTAATCCCGAGCATGCGAACTGTCCCAATGGCAAGCTGATCGACCTGATCGAACGATGCAACACGCGAATTGCCACCATCGTGAATCATCTGCGGGAATTTTCCCGGGAAACGGAAACCCGGTTCGAGCCGCTTGACGTTACCGTGCCCATCGCTAATGCCCTGCTTATTACCGAGCAGCAGCTGCTCAATCATAACATCAAGCTTACCAGAGACCTGAGCATCGGATTGCCTAAGGTAATGGGCAGTGCTTCTCAGCTCGAGCAAGTATTCCTCAACATCATCAGCAACGCCCGTGACGCTCTGGATACCCAGTTTTCCGATAAGGAACTCATCATTCGTTCGTTCGCCCGCACCAAAGATGAAGAGCCCGGAGAAGTGGTGATTTCCTTTACCGATAGCGGTCCCGGTATTTCTCCGGAAAACAAGTACAAGATTTTTGATCCTTTCTTTTCTACGAAACAAGTGGGAAGCGGCACCGGCCTTGGTCTTTCGATCTGTTATGGTATTGTGGAAAAGCATGGCGGACGAATTGAAGTAGACAGTGTGGTCGGTGCGGGAGCCACGTTTCGGGTCATTCTTCCCGCATTACCCAGCAACCAGCAATCAGATGAGGAACACGCTCATGGTGAATAAGATACTCGTGGTTGATGATGATGAGCTTGTAGTGGTGGCATTGGAAGAATTGCTTGCGCCGGCAGGCTACGAGGTGACTACCGCCTGCAGCGGCAACGATGCGCTTCAGCGACTGAATGAGAAGAGGTTCGATTTGATTATTCTCGACATCATTATGCCGGGTATGAACGGATTTGACCTCTGTGCAAAAATCAGACAACTTGAGCAGTACCGGACGATACCGATTATCATGTTGACTGCGAAAAGCAGTGCTGAAGATAAGAAAAAAGGCATCGATGTAGGGGCCAACCTGTTTCTGCCCAAACCGATAGCTCCTCAGCGTCTCCTCGATCTGGTCAAGAGCGCTTTGCAATAAACCCTCTACAGAATAGGCAACGAGCATGCAGAAGATCTTTGTCAGTTCAACCGGAGCGGGTTCAGGGCACAGCCTGGCAGTGTGGAGCCTCATGGAAGTGTTTCGTTCCCGCGGGATTCGCACCGGGTTCTTTAAGCCCTTTGTCACGCGGCCGGTTTCGCATGGCGGCACGGTTGTCGACCATGACGCGTTATTGATCAAGGAATACTATCAGCTTCCGGAACCGCCGGAAGTCCTGTCGCCGATTATTCCGGAAGAGGTTCCTGGTGATGAAGTAGCGCGGGAGGAACAGCTCGAAAAGATCGATGACTGCTTTCAGCAGGCAAAAGATGATAATGAAGTCCTCGTTATCATGGGTTCTGACCAGATTTTCTACGAAGCTGATTCGCCGTACATTGCAGATACCAGTATGGTCGTCAAACTTGATGCCTCGGTGGTGCTGACCGCCTGCTACCAAAGCGAGAGCATGACGATCTATTCCGTGCTGGCTATTGAATCGCTGCTCAAGAACCGCCTTAAGATGATCATCATCAATCAGATTCCTCCGGAACAATTGGACACGGTGCAGCGAAGGCTGGGACCGCTGTTCAGCAAACGAGGGCTGCCGCCGGTGTTCTTCCTTCCTCAGGACCGTATCCTCTCCTCGGTCACCGTTCGTCAGCTTATCGAGGTAGTGGGCGGAAGTGTTCTGGCAGGGGAGGACCGACTTGAGAATCTGGTGGAGACAACGTCCATAAGCTCAACCCACCTCAAAGGATCATTGAACATCTTTCGTCGAATTTATAACAAGATCATCCTCCTGGGAATTGAGAAAGAGGCGCTTTCCGGCCCGAGTGCTTCACCTACAGTGACCGGGATCATTCTTACCGGCGGACGTACCCCGGCGCCGCTGGTGTGTAACACCTGCGAGGACCTGAAGGTTCCGCTGATCCTATCTCCGCTAGATACCTTTATTACCATGGAACGCATTCAGCATCAGAAGATGCATGTGACGCACCAGGACGATTACAAGCTGCAACGCTTTCTTCAGCTTCTCGGCGGTGAAAAGGCTCGAGAATCGATTGTTGCCAACTTTACGAACCTCTAATGTGGTTTGATACGCCTATGTCGTGGATATTCAAGATCAACCATCTCTCAGATGTGGCTAAGGAAGGACTCTATCGCATTCTGATTCCTCCGACACTGTTTCACAAGTTTCGCATCAATCCTATTCTCTTCATGAATACCAATCAGCAGCGGCTGGCCCGCTTCTATTGCCCACCGAAGGATAATGCCACCCTGATCGAAGTCAAACACGAGGTCTCAAGCAAGGATAATATTTTCTTCATTCAGGTATCGGATACACGGGACCGGACTCAGATCAACCTGGATTTTCTGGTCATCAACGACCCTGCCAGCGAACGTTTCAATACCGATGTGGATTCCATGGGAAGAGATACTCTCTTCGGCAGGGCATTGCGCAACGTGCCGGAGGAAATCCGGGCCATGCAGGCAGGTCTGGCGCCGGGTCAGGTGCGCGCCGGGCTTCGGCTCACCGCAGAATCGCTCTGGTGTCTTGAACATTTTTGCAGGATTCTGGGAATCAAGTCGATTGTGCTGGAAGGGCTGTTTTACCATAATGCCATTATCTGGGAGCGGCTTGGCTTTTCTTACTTCGAGGGGTTCAAGCGGATGAAACGCATTAATGAGCTGTTTCAACCCGGTCAGATTCTCTGTGAGAAGCTCAATGGCTCGACACCCTTTCGACAAATCGGCTTTCATCGCACCATCCGGGGACGAAGCTGGGCGATTCACGACGGCATTCTTCATGATGTGGACGATGACATTCTCGAAGGGGCCTGGATATCGCCGAAGATGTATAAGATGATTGAGAACCCCAGGATGATACAAACCTTCCCGGAGGGGAAATACTGATAGACCTACCAGGTGCGGAATGTTTGCCGGCCGCATCATCTATCTGCTACAGTGAATGTTGTCGCCCGGAAGGAGCACAGCGGATTCCAGGATAGTCTGAATTCTAGGTCATTGAGAGAATCAGATTGTCGGCTGGGGTGAGGAATGAAACTCAGCATCAGCGCATCAATCACCTGAGCTCGGCGCCCCTTCAAGAGAATGAGACTCGAAAGAGGATGCCCCCTCTTGGCAAAAGAGGGGGTTAAAGGGAGTCCGGTAATTACTGGTTGAACCACCCGTCCCGCCGAAGGCGGGACTCGAGACACAGAGGGCACGGCGAAAGGATGGTTTTTCTCTGATCGGGAGATGCCGATCAGAGAAAAGCATTCTCAAGGGCTACCCTCATGGGCTCTCACCATGGCTTAATAGACTGCAGCATCGCAGAGCCTTTGAACCTGTGCGAAACACTTCCTTTGCTCAATCCCGCTCCAAGCGGGATTGAGCAAAGAAGAAACCCCTCTCTGTGTTCTGTGCCTCCGTGGTGAACTTCGCTATGTAGCATGAGTTGAGCAAAGCGAAACCCGAGATATGGTACGAGACGTGAACTCCCGTAAACCCCTCTTTGGAGACTGGCGTAGGGGCATGTCTTGCGCCTGCCCAGAGAACTCCTACCCAAGATACCAACATAGGAAGTCATCGCAGACGCACAGGTGTCACCCTGAACTAAGTAGTGCCATCTTGAATTGATACTGTCATCCTGAACTAACACCAGTCATCCCGAATTCATTCCGGGATCTATTTCTGTGCTAGTCGAAGCCGATAGGTCCTGAAACGAGTTCAGCACAGGTCTCAGGATCTTCTGCTCCCTCCTTTTGTAAAAAGTGGGGAATTACCGTGGCCCCACGGGTGGAGAATTACCGTGGTCCTTGACACTGAGCGAATGGGGACCTGGTTGGTCAGGGATAAATACAATAATGCAATGAGCGTCCCCTTTTGTTACCCGATGCTCCAACGAAGACTTACCCTTTTTGTTGCTTGACAGTATGAACAGAAATACATATTATTGGAAGTATTAATAATGTGTATTTATTTTATGGCAAGATCGGGGTATAAAATGAGAACCAAACGGAAGGTTACCTTGACAATCGATGAGGATCTTTATGCCGCGATAGAGAAGGCGTCAACAGATGCTCGCCTTGCCAAGAGTCAACTGGCAGAGGAAGCTCTCAGGCTTTGGCTGCAAAAAGAGACAGAATCTCTTATGGCCAAAGGATACGAGGAAATGGCAGAAGAGGAACACGCCGCGGCTAATCTCGCTTTTGAGGCCCAGCGGGAGGTGCTGAAATGACCAAGTTTCCCAAGCGAGGCGAGGTGTGGCTGGTTAACTGGAATCCAGGCCGCGGAAGTGAGCAAGTTGGCAAACGTCCTGCCTTGATTATCCAGAACGACATTGGCAATGAGAAATCGTCCACGACAATTGTCGCGGCAATCTCGAGTACTGTCCGAATCTATCCGATGAACGTGGCCATCAAACCTCCCGAAGGTGGGCTTATTACTCCCTCGATTATAAAGACAAGTCAAATTCTGACCGTTGCTAAGGAAAGATTGGAAAAACGCTTGGGCATGCTCAGTGAAGTCAGTATGAAAGCGGTTGATCGAGCAATCAAGTTGAGTTTGGCTTTGTGAGAAGAAGCGCATTTTAAGGGAAGCGGAAGGGGGACGCTCATGGAGTTACTGCCTTTTTGAGGAAGAAAAGCGGACAAACGAGTAACTGACGTTTATTACGCCAGCGCCTAGTCTTTCTTGCCTCGCTTTTTCTCATAAAGCTCCCGGAGAAAGCCAAGTTCCGGACAGCGAAGAACAAACGCCAGAATGCCGAACACCAGAGCGCCTCCACCGATGGCAGTACTCAGATAGAGAATCTTTGCCAGGGTGGCGCCTGAGCTCAGCCAGTCGATACGGCTGCTCACCAGCCAGCAAAAGATCCCCATCACCAATGAAGCTGTCAGCACTCTTCCGGCTGACTCAAAGGCTTTTCTCATGCCCAGAGGGCCGAGTTTCTTTCTCAGCAGAATAAGAAGAAAAACAAGATTCATCATCGAGGACAGAGAAAGTGCCAAGGCAAGTCCTCCATGTCTCAGGGGCCACATCAACATGAGGCTGAAGAGAACGTTGGCAAGCATACTCACCGCGCCGATTTTCACCGGTGTTTGGGTGTCATGCAGAGCGTAGAAGACCGGTACGGTGACCCGAACCCCGGCAATTGCCCAGAGACCAACTGCGTAAAACAGAAGTGCCCATGCAGTTTGCTGCGTAGCCTCCGGGGTGAATGAGCCACGTTGAAAAAGAATGTGGGTAATGGGCACCCGCAGCACGATCAATCCTATCATCGCCGGGATGATGACGAACATGGCCAGCCGAAAGGCAAAAATATAGGTTTTCTTAAGAGTGTCGTGTTCCTGGGATGCTGCAAGCCGGGAAAGAGACGGCAGGACTACGGAGCCAATGGAAAAGACGAAAATGCCGAGAGGAAACTCGAGGATTCGGCTGGCATAGTTGAGGTAGGAAACACTCGCCTGGGAAAGGAACGAAGCCAAAAAATTATTGATAAGAAGGCCGATTTGATAGATAGCGGAGCCAAAAACCGCAGGGAGCATAAGCCTTCCGACCTGGAGAAGTCCTGGATTGCGAAAGTCCGGCTTCCAGCGCAGGTGAACTCCTTTTTGTTCAAGAAAAGGAATCTGAAAACCGAGCTGAATGACGCCGCCCACCATGACTCCAATGGCCAGAGCCAGGATCGGGGGATCGACATAGTAATAGAACAGCACTACGCCAAGAATTTCGCAGACGCTGAGAAAAGCCGGAGCAATGGCCGGAGCAAAGAAGTGTCTCAGGGAATTGAGAATTCCCATGCACAAGGCCATGAGGCTTATGAAGAAGATATAGGGAAACATGACCCGGGTGAGCAGAACCGTGAGCTCTATTTTCCCGGGGACGTCAGAAAATCCGGGCCCTGGCACCATAAGCGGCACAAGTACCGGTGCACAGGCGACTCCGATTGATGAAAGTGCAACCAAAACGATGCTGAGAGCGGTGAATGCGCTGTTGGCAAGCCTTAGTGCTTCCTCACGGCCTTTTTGAATGAGGGTCTGAGAAAACACCGGTATGAATGAAACCGTGAGTGACCCTTCGCCGAGAAGCCGGCGAAACGTATTGGGGAGCTGGAAAGCAACAAAAAACGCATCAGTCGCTAAACCTGCTCCATAGAAGTATGCAATGACGACCTCGCGGATAAACCCGAGAATCCGGCTGAAAAGCGTGGCAAGGCCCACGACGCTAAAGGCTTTGGTGATCTTCGCCTTTTCTGACATTCCTCTCCTGGCACCCGATGGTCTGAAAAAAGAAAAAGATTTTACTCTTGACAGAGAGTCTTCTTGTTTGGTAAATAAGATTATTTGCGTTTAGTTGGCGAATCCGTAGGAAGCCAAGGATCATACGGCAAAGGAATAACCCGCTCCGGGCGGGTTGATGATGCCGCTAACCATTAGCGTTATACAACGGAACCATACGTATGGCTACACATCAATCAGCATTAAAGAGAAATAGACAGAACGAAGTACGAAGAATTCGTAACCGCAGCATGAAGAGTCATCTGCGGAGTAGAATCAAACGGGTGCTGGCCGCCTTGGATGAAAAGAATTTTGATCAGGCCAGCGCGACCCTTCGCGATGCTATTCCGGTTATCGACCAGGCAGCAGCAAAAGGCATAATCCACCCCCGCAATGCTTCGCGGAAGATTTCCCGCCTCACCTGCAGTGTCAATGCCTTGAAAAAAGGATAGCAGCATCCGCTTTTTCCGATACTGGTCCAGAATCAGAGTCTTCGTGCCGGTAGATATCGTGCGTGTGCATGATGTCTGCCGGTTCTTTTATATGATGGTTTCAATTGCTTGAATCCCGCCGCAGGCGGGACTGGAACGGCTGAAACGGTTATTTCTCCTGGCACAGATCAAAAACCAGCTGCTCCAGAATCACCGCCCCCGAGATCTGTTGAAGTTTTAGTGAACGATCGGTTTCCCAGAAGCGCTGAAAAAAGCCTCTCACCCGTGCCCGGGAAAACGTTTTCGTTTGGGGAAGGATCTTGCTCCATACGAATGATTTAATGCTCAGTGAGCGGCAGATTTCATCGGCAGACATCCCTTGCTCAAGCAGGATCTGGGCTTTGAGAATGGAGCGAAAATGACGTGCGATCATAGTCAGAATGAACAGCGGCGCTTCTCCGCTTTCGAGCAGCCGGTGGAGAATAACCAATGCGCGATCGCGTCTGCCCATACCAAGATGATCAGTGAGCTCAAAGATCGAATCCGCTCGCAGACGGGAAATCGTTTCTTCCACATCCATTCGGCTAATGGCGGGACGTTCCCCGGCATAGAGAGCAAGCTTCTCCACTGCCTGAGACAGCTCCTGAAGATTGTTGCCGATTAGCTCCTGGAGGAGAGCAGAGGCATCACTACCAATGGATTTCCCCTCTTCCCTGGCCAAGTATTGAATCCAGGCCGGGGTATCGGCACCTCTCGGATTGATGGAGAGAGCGAGAATAACTCCATGCTCCTGAAATGCCCGGCTGACATCAGCAGGGAACGGGCAGTTTTTTCCCGTAAATACAAGAACAGTCCTGGAGTTTGGCTTGATGCAATACGGAAGCAACGTTTTAAAACGGGCTTTGGGTATTCGATCGGCTTCTCTCACCAGCACAAATTTTCGCGGGCCAAGAAACGGAAGGGTTCGGGCGCTGTCGATTACGGCTGCGAGAGATGTCGACGCACCATAGTGAACTTCGTAATTGACTTCATCCCGGGAAGTAAATCCACACTGGCGCTCCAGAATCTGAACCGCCAGATCCTGCAGGTAGCCATCTTCTCCCGTGAAACAGTAAAGCGGGGACAGAGAATTCGCCTGAAAGCGAGCAAAGAATTCGGCTGGCTTCATAGATCAGTAGCCCTGAACCATTTCTTCATACATGCGTTCGGCGAGCTCAGCGGCGATCCGCTTGATAGCCTCCTGCTTGTTGGTATCAGTAAAGGTGATAATCGGTTCGACCGTGTATTCTTCGTCATGAACCAGCCGGGGATTGCGCCAGAGAACTTCTCCGGTGCGGTTGTTCTGTAAGGTTATTTCCAGGGTGAGGTATGCCCGGTATTGGCGGGCCCGGTCATCTGAAGAGTAGGCGATGCTGGAGAGCTGAAAATCTCGAACGACCCCGATGAGCGTTGCATCCCCACTATCCGGAACGATAGAGAATTGCTGATTCCTGATGAATTCATTCATAACCGCATTGGTTACCGGCGCTTCGATATTGGATTCAAAGGTTTCATTCTTGAAGAGGGGAATCGCAATGGTTCGAATCTCACCGGGCAGCTGATTGTATTCGGATGCATATCGGTATCCCTGGCAGCCGAGAGCGGCCAAGAGAGCGAGGAGACAGAGTATTCGAACGGGTAGCTTGGATAGGAGCATAGCAGTACTCATCCTAGTACGAAATTAACCAATTTTCGCGGAACGTAGACCACCTTCTTGATCTCTTTGCCGTCAGTCCATTGCTGAATGTGCTCATCCTGCTCAGCAAGTTTCTTGATCTCTCCTTCCGGCATACCTACCGGAACCGTTATCTTGCTTCGTAATTTTCCATTTACCTGGATTACGATCACCATTTCTTCTTCGGTAGCGATAGCAGCATCGTACTGAGGCCAGGAAGCGTTCATGATGCTTGTATCGTATCCGAGACTCTGCCAGAGCTCCTCACACATATGAGGCGTGATCGGCGAAAGTAGAACGATAACGCTTTCGATCGCCTCACGCAGAACTGCTGCCTGCTGCGGTCCGGTTATGGCTTGGACATCAAAAAGATAAATCGAATTGACGAGCTCCATGACAGCGCTTATCGCCGTGTTGAAATGAAATCGCTCCTCGATGTCCTCAGACACTTTACGAATAGTCTGGTGAGTCTTTCGTCGGAGGTTCTTCAGAGCTTCGGGAAAGCTTTCGCTGTCGAAAGTCTCGCCCCAGGCTGTCTGAAGCAGCTCTTTATTGGATGATACCATGCGCCAGACCCGGGCCAGAAATCGGAACGATCCCTGAACTCCTTCCTCGCTCCAGTCGAGGTCTTTTTCCGGTGGTGCAGCAAAGAGGCAGAAGAGACGGATGGTGTCGGCACCGTACTGCGCGATCAGCTCGTCCGGGTCGACAACATTTTTTTTCGACTTAGACATTTTTTCTTTCCGGCCTACTTCTGCCTGAGCACCGCAGATGAGACAGGCACCGTCCTTTTCTTCTTTCGGATAGAGCCAGCCATGGACCGGGCAGCGGACGGTTTCTTTGCGTACCATGCCTTGAGTGAGCAGGTTGATGAACGGTTCATCCTGGCTGAGCATTTTCAGATCCCGCAGCGCCTTGGTGTAGAAGCGCGCATAGAGAAGGTGCAGAATGGCGTGCTCAATGCCGCCGATGTATTGGTCAACGGGCATCCAGTAATCGACTCTTCTTCGGTCCAAGGGACCCTTGTCGTATTCAGGACATGCATAGCGGGCAAAGTACCAGGACGATTCGACAAACGTATCCATGGTATCAGTCTCCCGGCGGGCCGGTCCTGAGCACTGAGGACAGGTAGTACGGTAGAAGCCCTCGCTGGTCAGAAGGGGTGACTGCCCGCTCTCTGGCATTTCCACGTCCAGTGGCAGAACCACCGGTAGCTCCTGTTCGGGTACCGGCACGATGCCGCATGTATCACAGTAAACCACCGGAATGGGTGTACCCCAGTACCGCTGGCGGGAAATTCCCCAGTCACGAAGACGGTAGCTTACCGTTTTTTTCCCTTTGCCGATTGCTTCAAGGTGGTCAGTTATCCTGGCCATTGCTTCGCGGTTCGGCATGCCGTTAAAAGGACCGGAGTTGGTCAGGATGCCATCATCTATATAGGCAGCGGTCATACGAGCCGGATCAAGTTCAACATCCGGGGGCTGGATGACAACCACCAGGGGCAGGCCATACTTTTGAGCGAACTCAAAATCCCGCTGATCATGAGTGGGGACAGCCATGACAGCACCGGTGCCATAACCCATTAACACGAAGTTGGCGACATAGATTGGCATGCGACGGTTTGTGACCGGATTAATGCAATAAGCTCCGGTAAAAACGCCGGCTTTTTCAGCGTCCTCAGCGGTGCGCTGAAGGATGTTCTGTTTCTGGATGCTTTCTACGAACTGCAGCACCGCTTCTTCCTGTTCCGTACCTCGGGAAAGCTCGATAGCCAGTGGATGTTCGGGAGCAAGACTCATGAACGTAGCCCCGTAAAGAGTATCGGGTCTGGTGGTGAACACGGTTATCGCATCGTTTCGATTCTCCAAGGAAAACGTGATTTCCGTGCCTTCACTCCTGCCGATCCAATTCTTCTGCATGGTCAGAACCCGTTCCGGCCATCCAGGAAGCTGGTCACAGTATCGGAGCAGCTCGTCGGCATAGTCGGTGATGCGAAAGAACCACTGCACCAGGTCCTTTTGGGTGACCTCGCCGCCGCAGCGCCAGCAAAGCCCGGCTTCAACCTGTTCATTGGCCAACACGGTTTGGCAGCTTTCACACCAGTTGACCCAGGAACGCTTCTGATAAGCGAGTCCCCGTTCGTACATTTTCAGGAATACCAGTTGCTCCCATCGGTAGTACGAGACATCGCAGGTGGCAATCTCACGATTCCAGTCATAGCTGTACCCCATCCGCTTCAGCTGTTTGCGCATGTAATCGATGTTGTCGTATGTCCAGCGAGAAGGATGGGTTTTGTTCGCGATGGCAGCGTTTTCCGCCGGCAGGCCGAAAGCATCCCAGCCGATAGGATGCAGGACATTATAGCCTTTCATGCGCTTGTAGCGTGCCACAACGTCACCGATTGAATAATTGCGGACATGGCCAACATGAATCCGGCCGCTGGGATAGGGAAACATTTCCAGCAAGTAGTACTTCGGCTGATCTGGTGCTTCTACGGCCCGAAAAAGGTTCTTTTTCTCCCAGAAGCGTTGCCACTTCTCCTCGATTTCATGAGGATGATATTCGTCTAACATCGTTGATTCCTGGTTGCTGGGTTATGATGGCATCACGGCCGAGAAGAAGCTAACGCCTCCAAAACCAACTGACGCACATCTTTTTTGAGTCAGAGCGTCTGGTGCAGCCTCAGTCCGCTCGCGCATGTATCAGGCTCTTGTGCACGGAGGTAAAGGAGTAAATATTGTCGAAAACAGGTTAAAAGTCAAGGAGTATTCGGTTTCAGGGTGGCCTGAAGAACGATAGGCATGGCAGGCCTCGTCGTCGTCAGTATGATGGAGTCATAAGAGCTTTTCTCGGGCTATGAGGCGCTGCTGTTCTTTCATTATACGTGCTATCGGAATCGGTGTTACCACAATTAGGATACCGAGCTCGTCGTTGCTCTCCCAGATGATTTTTCCCTCAAAATCGACTGATTCACCATCGAAGAAGGTAATCTTTCCCCTGATCCATTCGGCGAAGCGCACTTGTTTTGGATTCGAGATCCGGATGCCCCGTTCAGAAAGGTCAAGAATTGAAAAAGTATTTTTACCGATTCTAACTGTAGGATGATCGTCAGGCGGATATTCCAAACGAAAATACTTTCTCGCTTGCGGTCCGCCCCCTTGTCTTTGCTCCATCAATACCCTCGTGTCGTCATTCGGCGGCACTCTTTGCCGTTACAAAACGGGCCTAACTGCTATTCAGCCGCCAGCATATGCTGCTGCCAGCGGCCAAAGTACCTACCCATCCATATGACTCTGCTTTCATCTTTTATCAAAGATAATGGACACGCGCAAGGATTTCTCGCTGTGAAGGTCGTTCTTGCTTCTTGCCTGATACCAAACGAGCATCGGGCACGAGCAGGCAAAGAGAAAAGCAATTATACAGTAGTGTTCACACGGTAACGGTTTTTCCCTGTTGGGTAATGATGTACTCCAGGTGCTGCCAAAGTTCAGAGAAGAGAGACGCGTCGAAAGCAGGCAGCGGCTTCAATCCTTCTTTGGTTGCGGCATGCAGTTTTCCCTCGGCGAGCAGCCGGGCAAGAATCTCTGCCCCCAAGGCGAAACGCCGACTGTGCTGCCGGCAGGCTTCAAGGGCGTCGAAAATTGGCAGCTCCTGACCGTGCACAGAAACTGCCTTGATGAAGTTAATGATTCGGCTTGTGACAAAGAGGGTGTATACTGCGTTTCTCGGAGCGTTTGGCTGATTCACGCCAAGTCCACAGAGTCGGGCCCGGATCATATCCTGCTCAGACGGATCGGGAAAAGCCTCTGCTGCTGCGGTCCGAGGACAGAGATAAAAGGGTGAAGCTCCGATGAGAACAGGCAGCCGACTATGAAACACCAGCGTCTGAATCATGGAGGAAATGCTTTCCTGCGGGAGTCCCAAAATCTGGTACGAGACGATATCAAAACCGAGTGCGTGTGCCTCCTGCACCACGTTCCGGTATCGCTCAAGGTCAAAGGGTCTTCGGCAGCTGTGGTGAACTTCCGGGTCCGTACTTACCAGTGAAAGATTCAAGTGCTTGAACCCTGCCTGCTTCATGAGAGTCATGAGCTCGGCATCGAGATGGTGGTAGAGAATGCCGTTCATTGCGAGAAGCTCAATACTCCGAGCCGGAAACCGGCGAATGATTTGGCGGCAGAGCAGGATCAGCGCTTCTCGGTCGCCGGCAAGGTTGTCGTCTTCAAAATCGAAAACGCGGTATCCTTGACCATAACGGTGCGTTATCTCATCCGTAATGCTTGCCGTTGAGCGCCGTCGATAGTGGTACCCGAACGTAGTGTGCACGGAACAAAAGGAACACTGAAACGGACAGCCGCGGGAGGTAAGAATGGTACAGAGCGGCCGGCCTTCATACGTATAGGTTTCGGGAGAAAAGTCGGACAAATCAGGTATGGGCAGTTCCTCTAGTGAATACGGCTCAGCGAGTGGATTCAGCATGATCGTTTCGGCCTGTTTGTATGCGAGGTTTGGTACCTGGGCCAGCGGTGTTCCCCGGGCGTATGCCTGGAGAAATTCAACCAGAGCCCGCTCTCCTTCACCGCGAATGACGTAGTCAATCGCATGGTGCTGAAGCATATGCTCAGCCATGGCTGAAGCATGAGATCCTCCCACCAGAATGGGAGCTGCGGTCCGCTTTCGGATTGCCTCTGCACACTGCACAACTTCCCGGCAGTAAGGGGTGAACAGGGAAGAAATGCCTACCAGATCAGGCGATTCGGCAGCCACTGTGTCTGCGATGGTTTCGAAGCTGGCCCCAAAGTGATAGTACTGATGAAAGGTTGAAAAGGGACTCTGGTCGGGGTACCGGTAGAACTTCTTGAGATAGCTCAGTGCACGTGGTATCGGAATAGTACGCCGGCCCCATCCCTGATGAAAGTCCCTGATTACGACATCGATCTGCGGCAGGTGCTTCTTCACTGCTGCCTTGAGGCAGGCGAGCCCTAACGGCTGAAGTCGTACCGTCGTGTCATAGAAATCCTGAACTGGAGATTGCAGCAGGACAAGCTTCATCGGTGCAGCCCGCATCGAAACTGTGAAATGGTCAGCTGAAACAGCATCAGCAGGTGCTTGACGAAAAACGTTTACTTTCCTGATCGGATCAGGATAATGGTAAAAACATTTTTACCACCATCCTTGCCAAGAATGAAGTAACCAGGCGCTGTTTTCTTCCGACTAATGGAAGTGACGAGAACGTAACCAGTAGTAGTACTTAGGAGAATCAAAATATGAGAAGAACGATTGGCGTGGTAGTCATGATCGCTTTGTTTTTGCTTGCACCCAGCAGTGCCCGGGCGGGTACGTTTGATACTGCCGGTTTGGGCGTAGCGTCGGTGCTCTGCAGCGTTGTCTACTCACCGGTCAAGGTGATTTATGCTGCTGCCGGTCTGGTAACCGGGAGCCTGGCGTACCTGGTTACGATCGGCGATACCGAGACGGTCAACAACATCTGGGTTCCCACGATGCGTGGCACCTACATCATAACCCCGGATATTCTCACCGGCGAAGAGGACGTCCACTTTATCGGCCATTTCGAGGATCAGGATTTCCAGCAACAGCAGGAGCAGCAGCAACAGCCGGTATCGTAAGGGGCGGTTTTCAGAGACGGATGAAAAAATCTGACTTTGTATCCCAAAATGGTCTAGATCACTGTCGTGATGTTAAAGGTTGCTGGAAAAAGGGTATAGCTTACGATCAGACACAACTCCTGTAAGGCTTGAAAGGCTGCTTCCACGAAAGCTGAGGGTGTGAGTCGCCAATACCGTCATTCCCGCGAAGGCGGGCTGCGCGTCAGTTCAATATCCCCCGCCGAAGGCGGGAATCCAGTATTTTTGGTAACGCATAAAGCCCAGCGTAGTGATTAGATGGCTCAATTCACGTTATTGTCTCGCGCCACCACCGCTCTAATCGCTCCCCAATCCATTCCCCTGGGCATAACGAAGAGACACGCTCCTCCGCTCTTCAGCGCCCATAATTCGCCCAGCCGCCGCTTCTCCTTAGAGTCGTCGTTGCTCCAGCGGTCTGCTCCCTTGTACTCGACTACCAGGTAGCGGCCGTCTTTGAGCTTGCAGACAAAATCAGGGTAGAATTTGTCGGTAGAGGTTTGAAGCCAAAAAGAGAAATTCGGTTGGCGATCAAGATTGCGAACCCAGTATTCTGTCTCTTCCATGTGGTCGATGAACCGAGCGCAGAGAAATTCCTCGCCTTTGTCGGCGAAATCGCCTACCTTCGAATAGTAATGTCTTCTGAAGCTCTCCGAAGCTGCGCAAGGGAATCTCATGGGATACTGGTCGCGTGCGAACGAGAAGCACCGCTCCGGTGAGACTATTATCTTAGACCCATCATCCTCAAAGAGCAGCTTCTGATGGATTTGTTGACGTGCTTGCTGACGATAGTTTTTGATCTTTTGTTCGGCTATTTTGCGCAGGTCGAACTTCCTGCGCAGGAGTTGACCCAGCGTCATGCCGCGATTGTCGAGCAGGTCACCCACCATTGCGGTGAGGAAAATCTCTTTTTGCTCGGATGCAATTTCGATGAAACGAAGATTTGTATCCAGCCATGAAATGAGCGCAGCCTCGGTCCAATTGCCTATTTCCTCGATAAGCTGCAGCTGGCGATTGAGATCGTGAATGAACCTGCTTCTGATTTTTCCGTCAGCCGCGATATCGATTTCACCAAATTCCCCTTCTTCCCTGGACAAGAGAGCAAATTCTTCCGGTGTCAACCGGGGATCAAAGGCGGTCAAATCCCAGCCTTCTCCGAGGAGATGATCCTCTTCGAACAGCTCCAGTTGATTGCCTCGCTTGATGCACAGCAGGGGAATATAAAACATTTTTCCCCGCTCCGCAGGGCTCTTGTAGAGCTCAGTCAGGTCATCCCGATACTGGCGTATTGCCGTGATCCAGGTGGAACGAGCAGAATCAGAAATAAAGCACCGGCTGATTTCCTCTTGCTCTTCAGGTTGCAGATATGCTTTTACCGTGACCGTTTTGTTGGCTTCATCGATGATGATCTTTTCCTTGATACCTGGTGAGAGTCTGTATGGATCAGGCACTTCCTGTAAGGGAATGGTCGTGTGCAGCGTCTGCTCCCTTGTGAAGTGGAGCAGTAATTGGCTGGGTGCAACCGGGGTAATAAAATCCCGCGCCTCTTGTTTATTAAAGCCATTTTCAACTAAAGCATCTTCGAGACTCTGCGCAGCCAGCACAAAGTTCGGAGATGCAACAAAAGCATAAGCACGGCCCAGATCCTCAACAGCATACTTGCGGCAATACGGAAGTCGCAAGACCCTGCCGAGGATTTGCTCCACTGCTCCGCTTGAGCGCTGCTCAGCAAGAGAACACAAGACATACGCGAAAGGACAGTCCCATCCTTCACGAAGAGCCTGGACGGTGATGATGTAGCGGATTTCACAGGTCTTGAATGCCAGATCAATTCCTTCCAGACCTCTGTCCTCACCAGTAGCGCGGGCGATCTGATTCTCGGGAATGTGATGGTCTTCAAGGAGGCTTTTCTCAATGACTTCTACCGTCAATGTTTCCCTGTCCTTACGGCGCGGCTGAGCCTGGAGGAGCATGATCGGGCGAATATAGTCGCCGCCTCTTCGATGGGCGAGCAATGCCTTGCTCTCCAAGTCGTTGCGTCGGGCAATGGCGTCGCCAAGCAGAGCCTGCCAGTCGGTTCGCGTCTCCAGCAGAATTGGCAACTTGATCATATCCTCTGCTTTCAATTCGGCTGCGGAGGTACTGTGAAGGACATTGCTCGGGTTTCTGCTGCTATCGGGAGTAGCGGTGAATTCGATAATGGCTGACGGACGGAAGCGGGCGAGGGTATCGAAGGAAAGCTCGGTGCGGGCATTGTGTGCCTCGTCCACGATTACCAAAGGACGATGAATTCGCATCACGTTTTCCAGTGAGCATGGTACAACGCCGTTTTCATCTCGATACAGTATTTCGCGAATTTCTTGCGGTATATTCGTGAAATGGTGCTGAAGCGCCCCGGCGGTGTCATACACTTTTCGGCCCTCTTTATCTTCAACCCGGAACGCCTGCAAGGTGGCGACGATGATAACAGTAGCGCCGAGCATAGTGCCGTGATGTAAACTGAGAGCCTCGGTTATGTCCATTACCTCCACTGTGCCCACCGTGCTCTCTAAGGCCTGCCGGTAAAAGTGATCACGATCACGAAGCGCCTTCAGCGTCTGCTCTCGAATTGCATTAGAAGGCACCAGCCAGAGCACCAGAGATTGGTCCTGCTTCAGGTACTCTTTGTTGGCAACTGCTACTGCATGACATGCAAGCAGGGTTTTCCCGCCGCCGGTGGGAAGCCGCAGACACACATAGGGAATATCTGCCAAGGCGGATGGTTCTTTGATGGGTCGGTAGGAAAGGCCTTGTCCCCCAAGCTCCTCAGAGACTTTGTAGAAGGCAAGCGATGCATCCTTCAGCTCATCACATGCGGACAGATACCGCTGCAGCGATTCCAGCGCTTTTTCCTGGTAGGTTTTCAACTGGAGCATCAGCGCACTCGTATCTCATAGGGGATTTGTCGAAAAATGATATTCTCCTTCTTCAACCGTTCGGGGCTGAGCCGGCAGGCAGTTCCATAAATCACCTTCCGGCCGTCATGCTGCGGCAGATCAGCCAAGACTGCTTGCGTCAGCACATTGCCGCCTTGGGGGTGTTTGTCTTTAAGAATGCCATTATAAAGCAGGTAGACTGCAGTATCTCTGAGGATACCGATCAAAGGGCTGGTTCCCGGCGATTCCTGTGTAATCGGTTGTCCGGTCTCAGTGAAGAATACATGCCGGCTAAGATCGGCAAAGCTCACACCACTATTGATTCTTCCGTGTTCATCGAAGCACGGTGCACCCAAGGTGCAATAGCGGAAGCCGCTGCCGAGGCCCTCGACCAATGTTCCATCAGACTTTGTGTAGCCGTTGCACACCCGCCGCAAGCGTTCCGCAGTTACGGTTTTGCAGATGGCAGCGTCCATCTCCACAAGAATGAATCGCCGGTTCCCGCCGTCTTCTTTGTTCATTTGCATGACTGCATGGCCCGTAGTGCCGGAGCCGGAGAATGAATCGAGAATGAGAGAGTCTTTACCAGATGCTATTTCCAGTATGCGCTTGATAAGGCGAGTCGGTTTGGGTGTGATAAAGACTGACTGAGAATCATCGAAGTCGCATATGGCTACCAGCTCTTTCTTTGCTTCCTGCGTATGTCCAACTTCTTGGTAGGTCCAAAGTGTTTGAGGCACAACCCCTTGCTTGACCTCTGACAAGAATCTTTTGACTGCTGGAATGTTACTCCCGTTTTCACCCCACCAAATACGATTATCAGCATCTAGCTCCTTGAACTTCTCCTCTGAATAAATCCAATATCGCCCCCTTGGCGGACCGGATATTGTTCGTCCGGCTGGGGTCTGAAGTGAATAAGTTCCTTTGCTATAAAAATTCCTAGCAGACATCCCATCCATTCGCCATGGTCCTCTAGGATCATTGTCGAGATTCTTGTAAGCCTTGTCTTGCTTCTCACTTCGAGCTACCAAATTGGGTTTCCATCGAGTGGCATTTCTCGCATAAACAACAATGAAGTCATGGTCCTCAGAAAAGTGCCGTGCCGAGTTTTTTGGTGAGTACACCTTCTGCCAAATAACGGTTGTGATAAAGTTTTTCTCCCCAAAGATTTCGTCCATCACCGCCCGCAGATTATGCTTCTCATTATCGTCAATGCTGATGAATATCGCTCCATCTTCCCGCAGCATCTGCCGCAGCAAGGATAAGCGTGGGTACATCATGCAAAGCCAGCGATCATGACGGTCGAGGGTCTCACCCTCTCCGCCAACAACCTTTCCCAACCACTTTCGTATCTCCGGGCTGTTTACGTTATCGTTGTAAACCCAATTTTCGTTACCCGTGTTGTACGGCGGATCGATGTAGATGCACTTCACCTGCCCGGCATAGTAAGGGAGAAGAGCCTTGAGTGCGGTGAGATTGTCGCCCTCGACCAGCAAGTTGCCAGCTCCTGTCTCGCCAACAGAAAAGTCAGCTTCCTCTCTCAAGAGGTGAAACGACACCTCATGATGATGATTGATAACAGCCTTCTTTCCGATCCAATCTAATGTAGGCACAGTGGCATCCTAAGAGGCTAAAATGATGTCATAATCAGAGAAGCAACCCATGGAATAGCCATATCATGATCGGTACAAAGTTTAAAGGAGAAATTTGTTCAGGCTAGAACAAACGACAGTTGCGGCCCGAGAGCTGGTACGAGAACAGCTACAGAAGAGGAGCAATTTGATGTTTTGGGAAATTCTCTTGACAGAAATGCAAACAATTTCATATTATTTTCTGTATTACTCCTATCCGACCTCCGGGAAAAGCAATGAACCTAACTTTATCCAATTTCTCTATAGTTGTCCTCGCACAAGCTCATAATCCAACAGTATTGAATCCCGACTTCCTAAAGAACAATCATATCGTTAACGAGGAATGGACACCAAAGATCGTCATTTGCACACCTCCAGTGGCCCAGGTGGTCTATGAGGAAGGAATATCCATTATTGCAGAGTTTGAAAGGCTTCAGTTCATAGACACTGTATTGGAGAGAATACCTGAAAACTCTCCCGTACCGAATATTGCTACCAAATACATCCAAACGCTTCCACACGTAAGATATATAGCCGCTGGCATTAATTTTGACGGCCACTGCCTTTTTTCGGATAGCAAGTCGGCAAGTGCATTTATTTCAGAGAAGTTTATCAAGGCTGGACCTTGGTTGACCACAGACCAGAATGCAGATATTAGCATCACATTTGCTTATCCCTATAATAACAAGAAAAAAAGTATATCCTTGAGACCTGGCGAGATAAGCCAATCAAATGGTGAGCGGTTGCCCGGGATTCTCGTAAATGCCAACTACCATTTTGGCATTGCGGAAAGCGAGTTGAACCTGCTCGAATCTTTTGTTGCGAGCTGGCATGATCCCTATAGGGATTTTGAGCACTTCACTATGGAAGTGTTCGGTGAGGAGTAATATGCAGACCTTACCAAAAGATATAAGTGGCTATGTATTAGGGGCGGTATACGATGCTTGGCGTGATATAAGCACTAACGAAGATATGAGCGAGAATACTCCTCAGGGATTAACACTCCATTCCGTCCATATAATAGCTTCGCCAACTACAGCCTATGCCAATCAAGGTCGTCTTGAAGCGATTGCAGGTCAATGGGAAATCACCGCAGATGGTGTCCTCACCAAACCCAAGTATAATAACCGATCGACGACGCCCAAAAAAGCCTTCCATTCGCCACAACTGAACAAAGACGTTGTTGAATATGCCATCCAGAACAGTATCCCCATAGCGGACATTGGTATGTATTATGATCTTCTCTATAGAAATCTGAGCGGGACGCAAGAGGTAGAGGTGTCCCTTGTTTCCGACTATGAAATAGAGAACTACTGCCTGATTGGATTTGCAGTTAAAGCGAAGAGCTCAATTGAAGATTTGCTCGAAAACGAAGAGAAGTTTAAGAAGGTAGCCCGCAAGCTGGTTTCAAGAGAATCAAGAGCCCACTTTGTTCTCACCCTTGAAGTCGTCTGATGGAAGCAAAAGAATTCTTAGACGTTGCACAAAGACTATGTGCGTCTCATCACGAGGCTGATCGACGTACCTCTGTGAGCAGAGCATATTATGCCGTCTTCAATCATATCAAGCCAGTCCTCGAGTCATTTGGTGTAACCTTTTCTTCTGAAGCACACGACCATACAAAAATCTATAAGTATCTTAATAACGCTGGCCTTGAAGACGCGGAAAGTGTTGCTCACGATTTAACTAGTCTTAGAAAAATTAGAGGTAGAGCAGACTACGACATGAAGTATTCGGGCTTTGAGCGAAACAATTGTTTGCTCTGGTACCAGAAGGCTAAGCGTTGCATTAATGATTTTGATCGAGTAGATAAAAAAGCTCTCAGAAAAAACATCGGTGAATACCGATCCAAAATAAATGAATAAATATCAGCAGCGGCTGTGTAACAAGTTGCCTTTCAACGGAAAGCGGGCCCTTGTGTTTCTTGTATCGCTGAAATACCTAGATTCCCGCCTTCGCGGGAATGACGGTAGCCTCGTTGTTGCCGAATTTTTGCTTCTTCAGCAATGACTGATCATCCTTGTTCCTCGGTCTTTTTTCATATCCATTAGCACAGTCTCGCTTATAGAACAGACTACTCAGCACTGTGAGGCAGTTTACCCGAGCAGCAGCTGATTGTCCTGAGACCGCGATTCTCCGGTGCTGATCACGTAAATTGCCGGTGCGCTTACGACCGGGCACTTGGCTTCGCAGATGCCGCAGCCGGTGCACTGAGTCAGGTCCACATACGGTTGCTTCAGAAGCACTGTATTCCCGGCCCGGTCATCCACTATTGCCGATTTAAGCCAGATGGCCTTTTTCGGCACCGGACACACCTCCTCACACACCAGGCACGGCATGGCAAAGCTGTGAGGCAGACAACGACTGCGATCTATCACCGCCATTCCTATCTTGACACCTTGCTTGTGCTCCCGTGACAGGTTTTGAATCGCGCCGGTGGGACAAACCTGACCACAGAGGGTGCAGTTATATTCACAGTACCCCAGAGTTGGAATGAGCACCGGCGACCAGATGCCTTCAAGCCCAGCTTCCAGTATCGTGGGTTGCAGGCCATTGGTGATACAGACCTTCATACATTCCCCGCACCGGATACACTTTTTTAGAAACATCCTCTCATCGAGAGCTCCGGGCGGTCTGATCAGGCGGGCATTGCGTGAGTGCACTTCGGATAAAGAACCGACTTTAAGAAACGGCACTGCAAAAATACCTGCAGCCAGCGATGCGATCACCTTCCGTTTGCCCAGGTCCAGCGGTCCTTTCTCCTTTGTACTGCTGAAACCAAAACGTACTGCATGGTTCGGGCACACATCGTCGCAGTCCAAGCAATAAAGGCAGTCCGCCACTCCCCACGTGTTTCCGGTTTCTATAGCACCACCCTGACACATGTCAGCGCACCGTGTGCAATCGTGGCATCCTTCACTGACAGATCTCCTGAGCACAGAAAACCGGGAGCACAACCCTAAGAGAGCTCCCAGAGGGCAGAGGTATTTACACCAAAAACGTTTCTCAACGAAATTGAGCAGAAGGATGCCCAGGAAGAGCAGCCCAATGAGCATTCCCTGATTGAAAGAGGTCTGCTGGAACGAGAGGACCGAGTCCTGCAGACGTGCATAGATAAACTCCGTGGCACTGGTTATCAGGGGCGGATGAAGTGCGTAGATGGTATCGAAGAAAGATCGTATGACGTAATTGAAGGCAGGATAGATGCTGACCGAAAGAGAACGGACCAGCAGGGCAAGGGGATCGAACCAGCCGGTAATCTGCATGGTGAAAAGGGACGTAGTGAGCAAAAAAAGCAATAGATAATACTTGAACGTGCGAAGCCGGGCAGGCACAGGTCCGCGTTTACGGTTCTTCAGGGTGCTGACGATAGTGTGGAGCGTACCAAGGGGACAGACCCAACCGCAAAAGACGCGGCCCAGCACTGCGGTAATACCAATGAGTATGAGCGACAGCAGCAGGCCGGTCTCAAGACTGCGGGAAGAGAGAAAGCTTGAAATTGCGATGAGAGGATCAAAGTCCAAGAATATTTTTGCGGGATATCCCAGGGTGTCTTCCCCTTGCGATTCGGTTTGAAGGAAGAGGAAGAGAAAAATAAGTAAGAAGAGTGCCTGAGAAGTTCTTCGAACACTGCTGAGAGAACGTGGTAACAATCGGGGCAGTTTCAAACGGAGCCTTTCCCTTGTATATGCTGTATGCTCAACTGCTTTAGATCAATAACACCCATCCCATGCTGCCGGGCCAGGCGGAGGTATCCGAAGTCCTCTGGCTTTAAACCAAAAAGCGTTGTTCCAAAAGCGTCGACAGCTACCTGGTTGACTCCTGCCACAATAGTATCCAGCTTCCGGACATCCTGAAGGTTTCCGCCTTGCGGTCCATGATCGGTCAGAATGCGGACTGCATCAAGGAGGGTGAGCGTCGGCTTGATAACGAGAGCGAAATCGACCAGACACTTATCCATACTGAGATGAATCCGGCCCCGCCATCCGCCGATCACCCCCATCCAGTTCTTCATGGCCATGCTGAGCCGGGCGCTGCCGTGATGCTTGGCTATAGGGACATTGATGATTTTATCGGCTTCCAGGATATCTCGATAAAATGACCATTCTTTAAGAGCCAGCCCGTCTATTGTGACGTCTTTGAATTTTCGTTCATCTATGAATGTTACTTCTGCTCCGACTGCCCGGGCGGCCTCCTCGATTCCACTTTGCCTGTAGCAACGCCGAGGATCGTCGACAGAACGATCAAAAATCTTGACCTGTTTGGCCCCGGCATCATAGCAAAGCTCAACAAGAGCGGCGACAACCTCCGGGTTGGTCGTGGCGGCCTGTTCCGGTTTGCGGTCCCAGCCGATATTGGGTTTGATAACGACTATATCGCCGCGTGAAACGAATCGTCCCATGCCGCCAAGACCCTGAATGGCAGAATGCGTTATGTCTTTTTGCGATGGTCCGTGGGCGACCACCAGGTCGGGAATCCCGGTATCCAGGTCCGATGCCGCAATGTCTGAAAAGCCGCGGGGGACAGTCATGCCGATACCAGCGGCAATAACGCATTTTATGAAATCACGACGGTCCATTGTGTTTCTCCGGAATTGTGTTGCTGTGTTGTCTGTTCACTATTGACTAAATGTGAGCAAGGATAGGATACCGGAGACGGAAGTGCAAGGGCGAAGCAAGAGAAATCTAGAGGGAGCGGAGATCAGGGAACGGGGATCAGAGGGACTGTTCACGAGAGGCGCTTTACACTGAGTCGCGCTTTGCTGAGGCGCCGCCTTCGGCTGAGGCAGAAGGCTGGTTACTTGAGTTCATTGAGCTCGTGTCTTTTTCGGGGATGGTGGGTGGAACTCACTCGGCTTCAGGCGAAGTAAGGATGGTGATGCCCGGCTGGGCGGGCATCCATGCCGTGAGGATGTGGACTGCTGCGCCATAGTATCATTTCGAAGGAGTGCAGCGTGTCACTGGAGGAGAGGCACGACTGGGAAATCTCACCACAGGGGAGATTTCTCCCTTCGGTGGACATGACAGTGAGGAATGAGATGTCTCGTTGCGCTCGACATGATCCCGCCGAAGGCGGGACTGGCACGGTCCTCTCAGTCACTGCCAGATTGACAAAGAAACCGACTTCACGTCGATATGGTTCAAAACCCCTCGACGTACTGTCGCGGGTACATCAGTTGTCGTCAATAACTCTCTGTTCCTTGAGCCCGGGAGATCTCTGAACGTGGGAACGAACATGAATGGTCCGGAAATGCAAGCAATGGAAGCGACTGTCCGGATGGAGTCTGAAGCCGCACACAGTCTTGAACGTGGCTGCATTAGAAATATCAATACCCCTGCGTGCGAAGTCGATTCACAGCACGCATGCCGGGAGGTGGTTTCCCCCCTGCACCACCTCCGCTTGATGCGTATAATCTCCTCAGCTTTTTGGCACTATATCAGAAAATCCCTGATTGTCAATAATTGCTCCGAAGCGGTCAGGTGGTATATATATATGTCATGATAGCAGGATGTTCAAAGGCAATAGTCGGGACTACGTACGAAAAAATACGCATACTGATCATCTTGGAAGATCCGGAGCCAGGGCTTTTTTCGGATTCTACCTCAATCCGAACCCGAATAAGGCAGCACAGCTTGCAGATATTTCTTGCCTCCATCATAATGCAAGAGGAAAAAGAAAGCTGTTTTCGCAAGATGATTTGATTTACTATAAGCGGGTGCATTAGTATTGTTTTTTTCTGTCAAGAGGGGCTGCGGCCTGGAGGAACTCATCGCCTTCTGCTCGTGACTTCAGGACTGGTAAGAAAGGAACTCTGCGCATTAACAACACGGCTGAAAATAATCTTCAAACGACTCGGATCCCCGACGTATCCATCATTATCGTGAACTGGAATACCCGGGCTCTGCTTCTGGCCTGCCTTGAATCGGTTTTTTCCATTCAGGGCGAGCATGGATTACAGGTGATCGTTGTCGATAACGGTTCACATGATGGAAGTGTGGCTGCGATCCGGCACGCGTTTCCCGCTGTCACCGTAATCGAGAATGGAAGAAACCTGGGTTTTGCCCGAGCAGTCAACCGGGGGTTGAGCGTTGCGGCCGGCCCATTCATACTCCTGCTCAATAGTGATGCCCGCATAACCTGGCAGTCGCTGATTACCTATCGCGCATTCTTTGACGCTCATCCCAAAGTCGGAGTGGTAGGGGGAAACTACTTGAACGAGGATGGCTCCCGTCAGAATTCGTTCGATAATTTTCCGACATTGACTACTGAACTATTGAACAAGAGCCTGCTGCGGCTGCTGTTTCCCAAAAAGTACCCCAGCAAGAGGAAGCAGTATACCGAGCCGCTGGAAGTCGAATCAGTGATCGGG
>JAGOGO010000102.1 GCA_017996625.1 Deltaproteobacteria bacterium
GCAGAGGAGGAATATATCATTTTCTCTGGGTACTAGTTCATCAACTGCGGGATTGATGCTCTTATCGGCGCCGAGTGCCTGAGTGATGATGTTTTTCATCTCGGAACGGCGAGCTTCATCTTCGCTGATGAGCCCCCGCTTCAGCTGCTCCATGACCAGGGAGTGGTCCTCGGTGAGGAGTTCGATACCGTTATCCCGGATGAGATAGATGCGGCTATCGCCGACGTGGGCGATAGCGAGGCTCGACTCGCCTACGAGCAGCGTTGCTGCGGTAGTACCCATACCGTGATAGTGTGTTTGGGATTGAGCTGCTTCAAAGATGACACTGTTCGCTTCCATCAGGCTGTCGAGGAGAATATTTGCCTCTCGTGAAAGGCCATCGTTAGAGGCAAAGAACACTCCGTGATGACCATCATCAAGGCGGCGGGCCACATGGGCTTTAATTGTGCAGAGCCCGAGATTACTAGCTACCTCACCGGCTTGATGACCTCCTATTCCGTCAAGAACGATGAAGAGCCCCATGCGTTCATCAGCATAGTAGCAGTCTTCATTGATCTTTCTCTTTAATCCCAGATCTGTTCCCGATGCGGAGGAAATCGTGAATGGTCGCTTCATGTCACCACGAAATTTAAAGGATTACCGGATCAGCGCGATGCATGAGTCCGGGATAGACGACAATCATGTGCGAACTGCCTATCTCTCGCACGTCTCAGGGCCAGACTGGCATTCTTTGCGAATCATGAATGCTGCAGCAAACTCAGCCCCTCAGAAGAAGCGTTGGCGGTCGGCCCCTTTAATTGCCACCAGTGATTCGCTGCGATTCGTGACTATCTCCATGGTGATATATCGTCATACGAGCCCGATGACTTAAGACGAGGGCTGCAGACATCAGGTCCCTCAAGGGCTACACCGGATAATGCCTGCGGGAAAACAGATCCGGCAGATACTCGCCATCACCGCGGAGCTCCTCACCAACCGGTTGCCGATCTTCACGAGCCGCTTTTTTTCCGAAGCATCAGAGCTGCAATGATTCTCGTTGCTTAAACAGACTCGGAGAGAATCCAGCATCCAACGTACGGCTAAAATGGATAGATCTTCTTTTTACCAGTATAATATGTGTATAACAGTGTGACAAAATCCTCTTCCAAAAAAATACTCAGATTGAACGCATACCCGTCATTCCGGTCAGCCGGTGTCTCATGTAAAATTAAAATTTTGTTTTAGCTGATCAGTTTGATATAAAGATAATAGCAGAATATACCGATCATATAGGTAATCGATGATAGATGCCGCACATTGTGTGCCGCTCACCGCGTACAGACCATTTTATTTAGCAGAAACCATCTTCGCGTAACGGATCTGGCTCAGTGAAACTCTTTGGTTTTCTCACTCGAAAAAAAAAGGGTGCCAAGACACTCGACGACTATCTTCAGCTGGCCAAGAGCGAACCCGATAATCCGGGGGTCCACATGAAGATCGCGGACCTCTATATGAAGAGCAATAGGAAGGACAGTGCAGTTAATGAATATATCTGCGCAGCGGAAGGGTATGGCAAGGAAGAGCTGTATCAGTTAGCGATGTCGATCTACAAGACTGTGCTCACCATCGATCCGACGCTGATTCCAGTCTATATTACACTTGCAGAACTTTACGAACGACAGGGATTTATTGGCGATGCTGCGGTAACCTACGAGAAACTAGCCCACTATTATCTCAAGGATGACAATACGCAAGGCGTCAAAGATGTTGTGGCGCGGATGAAGAAGCTCGATGCCGGAAACGGTGCGATCCGGTCAAGGGCTTTGCGTTTTCTTGGCTCCGTAGAAAAAGCTGAGGCCGAGGCCCGGTCCCAATCGACCCGGGAGATGCCGGTAACGGAGGAAGACCTGCTGACTGTTGAAGCACATAGCCAGGACACAGGACATGTACGAGCGGCAGCTGTAGAAACGGCCTCAGAAGACGGTAATTTTTTCGACTTGGGTGCACATCTCGATACCGGCAATGAACTTGTACTTTCTGAAGAGACGATCGCCTCATCTGCTGATGCATCTTCTCTGGAGGTGGATACGGTATTCCAAGGAATACGAAGAAACATCGAGCAGAGTGATAAGGAGGAAGGCTACCGCCTGCACTATGAACTCGGTATCGCTTACCAGCAGATGGATCGCTTTGATGATGCCATCGAGGAATTCAAGAAGGCATTGTCCGACGCAGACGTTAAGAATGATTGCTTCCTGAGACTGTGTGCATGTTTTCGGGAGAAAGAAATGTTCAAGCACGCGATCAATGCTGCGAAGAGTGGTCTGAAGAGTCGGTTTATTTCCCAAAGTGAGTTCCTCGGCCTGAATTATGAACTGGGCCTTACCTATGCTGAAATGGGTGATGAAAAGAAAGCATTAGGATCATTTCTCGAGATCGCTAAGATTGATGCGAACTATCGCGATACGCGGAAAATCATCGACGCAATGAAAGGGCAGAATTAATGGTAGTCTTTAACCCCAGCAAGAGAGAAATTGGGGCCAAGATCGTCTATTATGGTCCTGCTGCCTGTGGTAAGACCACGAATCTTCAATACGTGCACAAGAAGCTTAATCCTACTCAGCGTGGAGAGCTGGTATCGTTAGCGACTAAAGACGATCGAACTCTGTTTTTTGATTTTCTCCCCCTCGAGCTGGGCTCGGTACGAGGATTCAAGACCCGCTTTCATCTGTATACGGTACCAGGACAAGTTTATTACGTTTCAACACGTCGTGCGGTGCTCACCGGAGTTGATGGTGTTATCTTTGTAGCTGACTCCCAGGAAGCCAAGTTGGCCGAGAATATTGAGAGCCTTGAGGACCTGGAGAAAAACCTCTCGTATTATGGAAAAAAGATTGAAGAAGTCCCCATGCTTCTGCAGTATAACAAACGGGACATGAAGAATCTCAGTGCCATCGAAGTGCTCAACGAAAAGCTGAACAAAAGAAAACTCCCTTTTGTTGAAGCAAGTGCCTACAATGGTCGGGGAGTGATGGAAACACTGACGATGATTACCAAGGCAGTGTTGGAAAATCTGGAAGATTCTTCGCGGAAGCCGAAGGTGCCGCTTCGACGCCGGGTGGGAGGACCTTCTCATGATGAGGATTCCGCAGGGAAGCTGCCGCCTCCCTTGCCTCCCCGTGTCACCCCGGAGCCCGCGACCATCGCGTCTCCTCTCGCAGCGGAGAAGAATCCTCCTCTCCTTAGTGCTGCGGCGAAGGAGCAAGTCGGAACTATAGGTGAAGAAGGGCCAAAGGTTTCTTCACTGGCAGGAAGCATGGAAAATGAAACGATTGCTGAAGAGGATGCTCCCGCGTTTGGATTGGACACGTTTAACGAAATGGAATTCGAAGATGAGCCAGAGATTTCCGACAGTCTTCTCGAATTCGGAGATGATGAGGAAACGGTCACTGCTGAAGAGGATGAGGGTCTCGAACTATCAGAATATCGAAATGAGGATTCAGGTGTAATCGAGCAGCCGCTTGAGTTCGATGAAGATGCAGTCGAAGCTCAGGGGCCTCTTGACCTTGATTCTGACAATCGTGCTTTTCAACAGAGTCGTGAGGTTCTTGAGCTTGATGAATTTAAAGTAACTCAGGCCCCGGGAGCAGCGGAGAATTTCCTGACTGAAAGCGAAAAGGCTCCTCTGGAGATTGAGCTTCCTGCCGACGAGCTGACTCTGGAATCAGAACCAGCTGTCTACCACGAGGAGGAGCTTGACCTGACAATACGTCCACTGTCTGAGAATGAGACAAATGAATCTGAAGAGCTTTTTGAAGAGGACCTGCTTGAGCTTGAAGAGCCTGCTCTCCCCGGGTTCGCAGCGTCAGAAGAGTCTGGAGAAGACAGCATTGAAATCATCCACTGCGGTGAGGCTCAAAAGCTTTCCCGCAGTGCGGTACAAATACCGCTGGTACTGAAGCTTAACCGGAATAATGACCGTGTGAGCTTCACCTTAACAGTTCAACTTGCCGAGTTACTGAAACGAAACGGCTAGGATGCCTGCCGTTCGTTCCAATTACCTGCATATCTTTTTTGCCCCACATCCTGGAGTTGTACATTACGAGGTATGAGGAGACTCTTTTACTGTATATGCCTGCGTATAGTGATGATCCTGGCCTCGAGTGTCGTGGAGGTGCGAGGCGAGGAGGCTGTTCTCTTTTCTGATACCCGGGCGGATCAGGAAGGGAGCCCACCCGCTGCTGCTGTTCCCCTGCCTCAGAATTACCTGGCGATGCCGGAAAGTGAGCGGAACTATTCGGAGAGTGCGTATGCGGCTGTCGGCTCCTATTTCGGCACAGTACTGAATGCCGGCTCTCCCCGGTCTGCTCTCATTGCAGAGAAGACTCTCACCGATATCTACCAGCACCAACTGGATAATGGAATTCAGAACTTCACGACACTTGCATCGCTCCTGATTGCACGCTCTGTTCTGGCAATCGACGCTGGCAATCCTCAGGAGGCGGTGCGGTTAGCCACCTTAAGCCGGAGATCGGCTCCGTTCTTCCCTCAATCTCACTGGGCATTGGCACGGGCATACTGGGCGGAAAATAAATTTCGTCCTTTCCGTGCCGTACGTGAATGGGTTAAGGGATGGTGTGTTGGTATACGGAACTTCCCTACAATGGTTGTACTCATATGCAATCTTCTTGTTCTAACCCTGATCGCGTTCTCGTTTGCTGTTTTCGTTTTCGCCCTCATCATCGTCGGGAAAAACTATCGGCTCTTTGCATATGATATAGGGGGCATGATTTCCGTGCAGCGATCGCTGCTGATAGAACATGTCTGGGCAGTAAGCGTACTGGTATTTCCGCTCCTGATCGGATTTGGACCGATGCTTACTGCACTTTTCTGGCTTATGGTTTTCTCGTGGTATCTGACAAAGCGGGAAAAGCAGGTTGTCTTGACGATTTTCCTGCTGCTGCTGGTGCTGCCGTGGAGCTTTCGCAACGGTGCATCACTAATGCTCGCTCCGAAGCCCGGTATTACGACAGCGCTCTACCGCGCCAATTATGAAGACTGGCTGGGCGATACTGAGTCCCGCCTGGAGTCCTGGCTGATTAATCGTTCTCAGGATAGGGATGTTATCTTTAGCCTGGGATTGCTGAATAAGAAACAGCAGAACTATAATGATGCGGAACGTTACTACACACGACTGCTCGCCTTGAATCCTGGTCATGGACCGACACTGAATAATGTCTCTAACGTATATCTGGGAAAAGGACGATTGAAAAAGGCCGAGGAAACGTATCAAAAGGCTATCAAGGCTGATTGCCAGGTCGCTTCTTTCCATTACAACTTATATCGAACCTACCTGGAACTCTATAAGTTCCTCAAGGCACAGCAGGAACAAGAACTCGGGATCGCTCGCAGCCTGGATCCTGAGCTTATGGATTATCAAGAAAGAATATTCCACCACGGCGTGGTTAATCGCGTTGTGATTGATGAAACCCTCCCGTTCAGTGCTTTCTGGAAAATGGCTCTAGTGCCCAGCGAAGATCGCGAACGGTTGGCGGAGTCGCTTTGGAACGTCGTCTTGGCTCCTTTGCCACTTCGATATGGGCTCGTCACGTTCATTATCCTCAGCGCCGGAATATCATTCCTTTTCTTCCGTGGCTCGGCGAGCCGGATTTCAGTTCGCTGCGATAAGTGCGGTCGCCCACTCTCCCGAATGCATTCAGCTTCGATGGATGTGCCGAATCTCTGCGCAAATTGTGTCACGCTGTTTGTCAAATTTAAGAGAGTTGACCTTGCAACAAAGGTTAAAAAGGAACGTCAGATTATACACTATGAGCGGATGCAAAAAGCGGTATGGACTGCTTTGACGTATGGATTACCGGGGGGCGGTTTGATTTGGACGGGTGCACCTTGGCTCGGTTTCGGCTGTCTGTTGCTGTTATTTATGTTCGTGGGAAAAATGTTTTTCTGGTATGGAGTGTTTCCGGATCCGTATGTTCTGAAAGATTCGTTTTCGTGGACAAGGGTCATTATATTCGGAGCTTGCTTTGTAGCCCTGTATGCCGCATCGATTAAGCTCAGTTGCTGGCAGCGAGCGGCGATTCCGGATTCGATTCAAAAATACCGAGCCTTGCGCGGCAAGGACGATGAAGAGACGATGCTCGAGAAAAGCGAACCGATGTCTACCTGATAAAGAAAGGGAGCTGGCTGGTGGAACTGAAGGGTAACATTGACGAGTATGGAGTTGCCGATATTTTTCAGCTTATCGGCCAACAGGTCCGATCGGGAGTGCTTACCATTCGCAGCAGCAAGAAGAGCATCGAAGTGATTTTCGTGGAAGGGATGATTTCACGTTCCCACCCTGCTTATTACACGCAGAAACAAAATCCTTTAGGAGAATGTGGCCTTAAGGCCCGGCTGATTACCGAGAAGAACCTGCAGAAGGCTGTCGTAGTACAGGAGCGAACGATGAAACCGCTCGAAGACGTACTGATGGACCTTAAGTTTCTCGATCAGATACATATTCAGAAGCTGTATGACTTTCTTCTTTGGGAAACGCTCTACGAAGCGTTGCAGTGGAAGTCAGGAGACTATGAATTTGTCGCGGAAGACATTAAACACGACGAGAGATTCTCGGACCTGGTAAGCGTTGATCATATTCTCCTTGATGTTTTGCGGATGATCGATGAAGAACCTGATCTGCTGCGGCGGATTGCCAGCTACAGCATTACTTTTCAGAAGGTGGAGACCAACGGCGGCAGCGAGCCCCTGCCGATTCATGCAGACGGTGACGATGAAGAAACCTACGAGGATATCGTCTGGGGGCTGGTGAATGGTGAAAACACAGTTCAGGATATCATTGACCAGAGTCTTCTTGGTCGGTATCATACTCTCAATGCCCTGATCAGCCTCATTGATTCCGGTAAGATCAGAAAGAGTGTCACCGCTAAGATCGCACCTCAGAAGCCGGTAATCCGTGAACGAAGACTCATGGCGTATGTCTCGTGTGGCATTATCCCGATCCTTGTGCTTGCGATAATTGCGTTGAGAGGCGGTGCGACTGTTTTCCCGGCATGGCATGCTGTTCAGGGAGATGTCCTGTTGCAGGCACAGGCTTCGTCCAGGCTTGCCAGAATATCTAATGCGTTGAATGCATACTGTCTTTGCTTTGGTGAGTTTCCGCTCTCACTCGAGAAACTCGTAGAAGACGGGCTCCTTGCCGAAGAGGACCTCATTGCACCAGGCGGCTCTCAGTACCGCTATGCACGGCTTAATGAAACCGGATCGTTTCGCATTGAATGATGACGACAACGTATGTCGGTCAAAGGACTACCGATCCGCAGCCCATCTTTCTAAAACGATACAGGGACTTGGAGGCGGTTTAAAATCCACCTCAGCCTTCCTTTACAAAAGGAGGGAGCAGAGGTAAAAAGTAAAAAGCGAGAAGCTTTCCTCCGCTTGCCTCAGCGAATCGGCGCCTCAGCCGCAGGCGACGCCTCTTACATCCCAAGCAGCCCACACAACCCAGCTAGACCAAGTAACTCAAGTAACCCAAGTAACCCAAGCAACCCAAGTAACCCAAGCAACCCGAGTAACCCAAGTAACCCAAGCAATGATGAAAGTCTATCCATCCCAGCTTCAGCTGATCAAACACTACGGAATTCGACCGAAGAAAAGCCTCGGGCAGAATTTCATTATCAGAAATGATATTCTTGACCAGATCGTTGGTTTCTGTGAACTCGACGGATCGGAGTGGGTAGTCGAGATCGGGGCCGGACTGGGCGGATTGACCGTGAGGCTGGCAGACAGCGCCGCGATGGTGCTCGCTCTTGAAAAAGACAAGCAGCTGGCGCAGGTGCTGGAAAACGAGATCGGCCGAAACAAGCGTATAAAGATTATTCGCCACGATGCACTTCTTTTCGACTATCATTATGCGGCATCAACTGCCGGCACCCGCCTTGTGGTCGCTGGGAACCTCCCATACAATGTGGCTTCCCGTCTTACTGTAGAGCTGATTGCCCGTCGAGAGTGCTTTTCAAGGATGGTGTTCATGTACCAGCAGGAGGTTGCCGAGAGGATTATGGCGCTTCCCGGCACTAAAGACTATGGTGTGCTGACGTTGTTATGTAACCTCCACACCGACGTACATCAGCTGCTTTCAATCGGAAAGGACGCATTTTATCCGCGGCCTAAGGTGGAATCAACGCTGCTGAGATTTACCTTCCTGCCTTCTTCTCGGGTTCCAGTGGAAAATGAAGGGTATTTTACCGCAGTGGTAAAAGCTGCGTTTTCTCAGCGGCGTAAGAAACTGAAAAACGCACTGCGGAAAGTAGCCGGGATGGAGCTTTCATCGGATGTGGTGGAAGCAGGCTGTATCGCTGCGGGAGTGGATCCTGGTCGTCGAGGAGAGACTCTCGATCTCAGAGAATTCGCGTTGCTGGCCAATCAGCTGGTTCGCCTGGTCGGGGAGATGAAGGACGGGCATGATCGAGAACCCGGATAAGTGCTTGCTCTACCAGCTGCGGAACGATGCTGTTGAGACAGTATTCCTCGCGACAGTTCGCATTTTTTGCAAGAAAGCAGGGATCGCAGTGATATAGAGGACTCAGAGATCTGGCATGCGGACCGCGGGGGCGCCATTGGACAGGGTCTGAAGGGCCGAAGATCGTAACCGTAGGCGTTCCGCAGAAAGCAGCAAGATGGCTCAAGCCGGAGTCATTACCGATAAACGCGCGAGCTGTTTCCATCAGAGAGAGAACAGCGAGCAAGTCGGTGAGCCGGTGAATGCTGTTCGACCCGATTCCGCGACTCGTGAGCTCACTATATAACGAGTGCTCTGCGGGCCCGAGGATCCATTCGGTTCGGAATCCGTTGGCCTGAAGGTCTTTGGAAACGGTGTAGAAGCGCTCCAGGGGCCAGTTCTTGCGCGGACTTCCAGATCCGGGATGGATGAGAATAGTGGTACTATCTGATCCATCCGGAAAAACTGCTGGCGGAGGGACAGCGGGGGCCCGCAGCTCAGTAAATACGTGCCTGAGCTGATAGAGCAGGAAATCGGTGGTGTGAACCCGCACGGAAGGGGCAGGGCGAGGCCGGATGGCAAGCACCTGGCTGGGAACGCTGGCCCGTATGGTTTGCTTCAGAACGTTCGAAGACGAGAAGAGAATAATGGCATCATAGCAGCCTAGGCGTCTGCTGAGACCTGGCTCCGGTTTCCCGGAAAAAAGGGTGGCAGTGCTCTTGTGCTCCACAGGAAACACGTGGTCGACGAGCAGCAATTTCTGGAGTAGACCGGCAAAAATGCCCTGACAGTAGATATCAAAGGAAGGCGTATCGGGTATCCTGGTGAGCGCTGAGAAAGCGAGGATGATATCACCGATCGCGCCCTGATGGAACACAAGGATCTTTTTTCCCATTCGTGGTACCGATGTCCTCATCTAGGAAGGAGTATCCTCGATACCGATTCGGCGGAGAAGATCAATGCCAAGCACTCCTTCATAGGTGAGGCAGGTTTCTCCTTCAAGAAATACCTCGATGAACTCAGAGACTCCCTGACGATTGAAGCTGACAGTAAGTATCTCGCCTCCACGAGTTTTGACGCATACTGGTGAATCGACCTCGTCGACTGCAGCGGCTACCAGAGCTGATGCAACCGAGCCGGTTCCGCAGGCAAGCGTTTCATCTTCAACGCCGCGCTCATAGGTGCGCACGTGGATTGTATGCCGGTCATCGACACGGATGAAATTAACATTAGTGCCCGCAGGCTGAAATTCCGGATGAAAACGGATAGCTCGGCCAAGATCGGTTACTGGTGCAGACTCAAGGTCGGTGACTCTGACAATTACATGAGGGACACCGGTATTGATACTTTGAACATGCAGGGGGATATCCTGCACGGAAATGGAACGATGGAGGAAAAGGTCATGAGGCTGCGGAAGCTGAATCCTGACGTTGCTCCCGCGTACCTCCGCATGAATGATTCCGGCACCGGTTTCAAAGGAAAGAGAAGAGCCGCAGATCTGGTGTTCATATGCAAACCGAGCGGCACAACGCCCTCCATTGCCGCACATATCAGCTTGACTGCCATCGGCGTTGAAGAAGCGCCAGCGAAAGTCGGCCTGACGAGAAGTCTCGATCAGAATGAGGCCGTCTGCTCCTATTCCCTCCTGGCGTCGACAGAGCTGGGAGGCAACTGACGGCAGTGGAAGATTGCTGAAGAGCGCAGCGCGGTTATCGATCACGATAAAATCGTTTCCTGATCCACTCATTTTGGAAAATCGTATTGTGGGCA
>JAGOGO010000008.1 GCA_017996625.1 Deltaproteobacteria bacterium
GATTGATTCCTGGTGCCGAACAGTTCAAAACCGCTCACCGGAGCCGTGGAGGTGACGATGAACCAGGCTGCTTCTGCCGGGAAGGAGAGACCATCAGTCGTGCCGACATATTTTCCCCGGCCGGGCACTAGCTGAGTCTGGCCGGGCAGGACCGTCCCCGTGGCGGTATAGGGCATGATCAGCAAGCCACAGTCTGTATCCGAAGGATTGTAGGCCACAATACCGGTCCACCAGGTGCTGTCGCTGGCAATATGGGGATAATAGAGCGTGGTAGCGGTTCGATCACTCAGTGGTATGCCTTCCAGCTCACTGGGGCTGCCGAAGAGCTCCAGCCCAATGATGCCGCTGGCATCTCGAATCATGGCTGACTGAAGGCCAGGCTGCGGCACGCCGCCATAGAAGCCGTCTATACTGAAGGATTGATGCTCAAAGGGAGCGAGGGAGAGAGTATGGCTGTCACCAGTATTACACTCGATGGTGAGGTCCTTGACCGAGGCAGTAGTGTTGACGAGGGCGAGCCCGGTCCACCAGAAGGCATCGGAAGCAATGTGCGTGACCGGCATATCACCGCCGGCAGCTTCGCTCACCGCCGGAACAGCCACCCGATAAAGGCCCGGCTGGTAAAACTTGGTGTATCCCTCAGCCATGGTGGAGTCGGACTCGAGAATCAGGTAGCTGATACTGTCCGGATCGGCAAACTCCGACCCGATGCTCAGCTCCAGCCGCTGGTGCGGAGTCAGGCTGATATCGAGAGACTCGGGCAGCAAATCACCGCCGCGGTCAAAAGCGAGGAGGGTTCCTTGCAGGGTGGAACTGGGACTGGCGTTGATGACTGCAATCTCGGTTTCCCAGAAGCTGGTGGTGTCGCAGTGCGGGAAGTAGAGATCGCCTCCGGGCACCCGCGAAAAGACCTGGACACGGTCGTTGCCTTGGTCAACCACATAGACCAGACCGTTGCCGTCGACTGCCACATCGGTCGGGTTGTCAAACTCGCCCACAGCGTAGCCGGAGTTGCCCCATTTCGCAACGTACTCTCCGTCAGGAGTAAACTTTTGAATGCGGTTGTTCCAGGTATCAGCAACATACACGAAACCGCGGCGGTCCACCCCGATTCCCTGGGGAAAATCGAACTGGCCGTTGCCGCTGCCCTCGCTGCCCCACTCATCCACTAATTCGCCGTCCACCGAGAATTTCTTGATGACATCGTCGGCGTTAGCAACGTAGATATTTCCGCTGCCGTCGCTGGCAGTGGCCTGAGGACCGTTGAAGTACCACGGATTCGACAGCTGGGGCCACATCCGCACGTACTGGTACTGCTCGGCCGCCCGGCCCGAAGAAACGATACTGAACACAATGGCGGCTAGAAAAAGCACCACCCTGATGCCCTGATGGTTATCCATTCTCTGCCCGTTCATAGCCGAACCTCCTTTCAGCCTTCCGCTCCGTGCAACAACCGCGAAACACAAAGGAGCAGCACGCACCTTTCTTTCAGGGTATTCTGCCTCAAAGATCGATTATGCTCTGGCTGCGGATGATAATCAATACAAAATAACGGCATAGTGTGTCCGCCTCGGTCCTAGCCGGATGGATTGCCTGAGCAGTGGTGTCCGGCCTGGTCAGAAAGAAAATGCTCTCTCCGAGAACAAGGGCTCAGCATAAAAACCGCGATTTCCCAAATAGCGATTGACAAGAATGGTCCATTTTCGATACAGTAAAAGGTATTCGGGTAGGATTCAGCTTGTTTGTCGGTCTTCTCACCTTGTTGACTTGGAGGTCATCCTATGAAGTCTATACACGAAACAGGCTGTGGAGAGGCACTCCTTCATCTCCTTGAAACCCAACACATTGATTTTATTTTCTGCTCTCCACTTTCCGTCTGGGCGCCGCTCTGGGAGGCTCTTGCCCGCAAGCAGGCTGCGGGAAGTACCACCCCCCCCACCTATATCAATTGCCGTCATGAGGTTCTCGCGGCGGGACTGGCTGCAGGCTGCTATAAAACCACCGGTCGCATGCAGACCATACTTCTCCCTACCGCTCTGGGAGTCCTCAATGCTGCCATGGCGATCCGGGGTGCCTATCAGGAACGTGTCCCTATGGTGGTGATGGCCCCGGATTCCTTCACCTTCGGTGAGATGCCGGGCCGCGATCCCGGAATGGAATGGCCGCCTCTGCTCGGGGATCTCGGAGGGCCGGCTCGGATTGCGGAAGGATACGTTAAATGGGCCAAGGAGGTAAAGACTGCTCTTGAGCTTCCTGCTGCCTTTCGCCGCGCCTGCTATATCGCCGAAAGTGTACCCCGCGGTCCGGTGCTCCTGAGCATTCCTTTCGAAATACTCATCGACAGCATACCGTTTCAGCATCAGCAGCGCATCGTCCCCTACCCTCTGGTAGCTGCTGATGAAGCACTTAAAGCGGTGGCTCAACTGATTGTAAGCGCCAGCGAACCTATCATTATCACCGATCATGCAGGACGCTCAGGCCAGAATATCCGGACTCTCACCTCGCTGGCGGAGCTCATCGGAGCGCCGGTCTTTGAGTTCTGGATGCCTACCTGCACTAACATTGCTTCGAACCATCCGCTCCACGGCGAAGGCATGGTGGAGGAAATGCTTGAGACTGCAGACTGCATTCTCGCTATCGCCAGCGATGCGCCGTGGCATCCGGCCGACAGGAAGCTCAAGAGAAATTGCAGTGTCATTGTGATCGAGGAAGACCCGATGAGGCCGCGCGCCTCCCACTGGGGCTACAAGACCGATTACTGCATTGCCGGCGACGTAGGAGCAAACCTGGCCGGTCTAGTACGTCACGTGAAAAGCAGTTTCAGAAAAAAGCCGGATGCAGTTGCAGCCAGGGATAAGAGACTGAAACGGTGGCAGACACACAACGAACGCAGAAGAAAGGAATTCATACTTCAGGCCAACGAAGCGATGGCCGGCTCCTCTGATATCCATGCCGTGCAGCTCTTTCAGACGCTCGATGCTCTCCTTCCGAAGGATGCAATCATCGTCGATGAAATCATTGCCCAGCTCAATCTCATGATGAAAGTCCTGTTTCAGCGAAACTCGTATCAGCATTATCGGGGGCTAATCGCCGGAGGCCTGGGAATGGGGATTTCTACTGCACTGGGCGTCAAGCTCGCAGACCCTCAGAGAACCGTGGTATGTATTATCGGCGACGGCTCATTCAGCTATAATCCCATTCCCGCCTGCTTCGGCATTGCTCAGCAGTACCGTCTTCCCCTGCTCGTTATTATCTGCAATAACCAGGGATACGCATCGCAGTCGTGGAACACATTCAAGTACTTCCCTGATGGCTGGTCGGTCAAGACGAACACCTTTCTCGGCTCGACCATTGAACCGACTCCGGAATACTCAGCACTAGCTTCAGGCTTTGCCGGCTACGGAGAGCGGGTTGACCATCCGGATGACCTGGAATCAGCCTTGCGCCGCGGTCTCGATGCTGTGCAAAGCGGCCGGCTGGCTGTGATCGACGTTCTGCTGAAGCCTTGAGAGGAAATTTAGAGGAAAATCAGTATAGGTCTTATAGGCCTATATGACCTATACTGTTATCTCCCATCTCACTTCCCAGATCCCACACCCTTCTTTTGAGTGAAGTAATACGCTTCCGGTGCCGGCCGCACTGACCGGGGCAGCCACAGGGGCCGGCGCAGTCCGCCAGGGCCGGGCGCCGGGCGACAGAGCGCCTTCCATTTCATGTACACGTCCATCGATCGGTTGGTATCCACGAAGATGTCACCATACCGATCGTCGTGACCGGCTCTTTCAACCCGCACCATTTGGTGCCAGCAGTGCATTCCGCTCACCGGATCGGGATGAACCGGAAAGGCGATATCCTGATGCACTCCCGCATCATTCCACCATACCCGGCTGGTATCCGGATCGGAACTCTGATACGGTCGCACACCCTCGATCTGGCGCATTTTCCATTGCCCTGGACCCAATTCCTTGAGCTCGACCCACGCGCTGGACGACCGCTCGATCTGATCTTCCTGGTTCACTCGCCACCTACCCAGATGATGTGAGCAGGCTACCACCCCGGGTGCCAGGCCTTGAGTAACCCAGGCATGGAGGACAAAATAGCCGATCTCAGTATGTACTTTGAGCAGGTCGCCGGTCTTGATACCGCCGAGCTTCTCGGCGTCGACCGGATTGACCCACAGGGGGTTCTTATGGGATATCTCATACAGGTACTTGCCATTACCGGACCGTGTATGGATAAGGGTTGGAAGCCGAAAAATCGGCAGCAGCGTGTAGACTTTTCCCCGTGCATGATCCGGCCACTTCACTGTCGGCAGGTACCGGTGATCGATCTGATCAGATGTCTTTCCTGATGATGCTTCCTGGCACGAGCGGTGAATGTGGCTGTGAATATACTCCGGCAGAGCGAATTCCGGCCACTTCCAGTCCGACAGGGTCTGCGAGAACAGCTCCAGCTTTCGAGACGGAGTATTGAAGCCATTCACCGCTCTCCCATCCACCAGTACTCCGATTGTTTTGCCTTCTTTAGCAATCACCCCGTTTTCAGCAATTGTAGCCCCGGCACAATCCTTTTCGGGAATCGTCCGTTCATGGAGCTGATAGACATCGGTCGTAACTTCAAAGGCCCCGTACTTTCTCATGTACGCCAACGGCGACAACGCTTCCTTCGCAGCTGCTTGAGGAAGACCAGGCACGGCATTCTCGAAAATCCAGCCGTAGTATTCATCCACTGTAATCTTCTGGCCGGGCCGATAGGGAGATTCAAACCACTGCCGGATTCCCATGGAACCGTCGGGATCAATCGCCCAGGAAAGGTTGATCCAGAATTCGTCTTCTTCCCATACCTCGCCGGGATTCGCCTGATAGGTATAGTCCACCTTCTTGCCCTGCTTTTCCTGGAACACACGCAGCACCGGCTGTCGGAAACCGATCCACCTGCTGGCGTGCGTTTCCTGGCTCATCAGGTCATGCCGCTCCGAGCTGTAGCCTACCGGCAATACGTAGTCTGCATACCAGGCAGTTTCGCTCCAGCTTGGCGTCAGCGCTGCATGCAGGCCGACATACTTCTCGTCACGGAGAACTTCAATCCAGGAGAATCCATCCGGATACGTCCAGACCGGATTGAATACCCGGGTAACATAGACATCCACCCTACCGCGGCCTTCTTTCAGAAAATGCGGCAACAGGAAGGAAAGCTCATGATGAGCCAGTGGCCACTCCGGCGGGTAGAGCAGTTCATTCCACTGCTTTTGCGGCGGCGGCGTCTTGAAGGTGGCGGGTACGAATTTGTTCCAAACGTTCAGGTTGTGGCCTCCTTTGCTGGCAACCGAACCAGTCAGTACATGCAGCAGCATCAATGCCCGTGCTGATTGCCAACCGCCGAGATTACCGGAAGCGCTGCCTCGCCAGAGATGCGATGAAAAACGGCTTCCGGCGTCAGCTATCTCCCGCGCCACTTGTACGATGGTCCGAGCGTCGATTCTGCTTTCACGAGCGGCAAACTCAGGAGTGTACCGGGCATAATGCGCTCTCAGAGCCATGATCAGGGCATCGAAGTCCTTTCCATCAGTGTTGAAGCCAGGTATGTCCACCGCCTCCCAGTTGGTCCAGTTTTTCATGAAGAAAGCATCAAACCGTTCTTCATCCAGGATGACCTTGACCATGGCGAGCAACACTGCGGTCTCAGTGCCGGGATACGTGGGCAGCCAGTAATCGGCCATACTGGCGGTATTCGACAACCGCGGGTCCATGACCGCAAGCCTAGCGCCTGCCATCTTCCCATCAATAATGCGCTGCGCATGAGGATTGAAGTAGTGCCCTGTCTCCAGATGCGAGGACATCAAGAGAATGAATCGCGCGTTGGCGTGGTCCGGCGATGGCCGGTCGGCATGATGCCAGAGTACATACCCGGTGCGTGCTGATGAAGAGCAGATATTGGTGTGGGAGTTATGCCCGTCAATGCCCCAGGCTTGCAGGGTCCGCTCCATAATGTAGTCATATCCCGGCCGGCCGACATGATACATCACCTCTTCACCGCGCTTTTCCTGAATCGCCCTTCGAATCCGCTGACCAAAGGTTCCCAGCACTTCTTCCCAGGAGACGCGCACCCACTGACCGCTTCCTCGCGGCCCAACGCGCCGCAGAGGATAGAGCAGCCGGTCCGGATCATTAATCTGGTTTATTACCGCCGGACCTTTGGCGCAGACGCGGCCACGGCTGGCCGGATGCATCGGATTGCCTTCAAACTTTGCGACCTGGCCGGTTTCCTTATCAATGTACGCCAACAAACCGCAGGCAGATTCACAATTGAAACAGATGGTCGGGATCAGCTGATAATGCAGGCCCTTCTTCTGCGGCCATACGGATGGATCGTATTCGACCCAGTCCTCCCACTTTTCCACCGGCGGATAGGAAGAAAGATGACCGCCGTCGCGTTTAAACGTAGTCATGGCAAATCTCCAGCAGATAATAGATGGTTATATACTACACAGGGACAGCACCAGAAAGCTATCGACGTTCGCACAACTGCTTGAAAACAAGGGACCGTCAACTATTCGGCACCCTCTGCCCGGCCATAATAAAGCACCAGTCATAGGCGAAAAGACCGGCGAGAACAAGCACGCTGGCACCAGCAGCCCACACCACACCGGCACCGGTGATGATAAGCACTGTCGGCACAATTCCGCCCAGGCCCACTGCTCCGATCCAGAAAAGAGCACGGTAGGGTCCATGGGTAATGAGATACGCGGCATAGCGGGCGTTATCGGTCGGATGTAGAATTGCCACTTCACCGAGAAGGATCATCAGATGGATCAGCAGACTCATGATTACTACAATACGTCCGATTGCATACAGATGCGGGGTCATACCCAGACTCGCGGGAAAAAGCACAATCAATGCTCCTCCGGCGAGAACAGCCTGTATGATGTAATGAAGCGGCAGCAGTGGGGTCTGCCACAGGTCGCACCCTTCACACTGTCCGAACAGGAACCCGGTGTAGGCTGCCGCAAAAAAACCGGCCAGCACCGTCGGCCACATAAGCATGTCCGAAAACAGAGGAAAGCCAGTATAGTTCGTTGCCAGAAACAAACCGATGAAAACGCTGTAGAGCGCCAGGCCGAAGGCGCCCCGGGTAAGCCACGATTTTCTGCTTGGATGCAGAACGATCTGGTAGAAACGCTCCTTGCGACTGAGATCAAAAACCAGCATCACCGTAGTAGCCGCGATCAAAAGGAGCGCAAAAAAAGCAAGGGTCAGGTTAAGCAGTCGGCTGTACTGCAGCCAGCCGAACGTCAGACCAACCGCCGGCACGGCGAAGAGACCGGAACCAAGCGACTTAAGCCAGAAGAGCGTCGGCACCTGCCATCCCCACGGTCGACCATGCGACACATCGTACGCTGCCAGCGTGTTCTTCTGCAGAAACGGACCGGTATCAAGAAAGGCAGCTTCTCCACCGTTGACGCTGGTGTTTCTTTCCGACCACATATAAAAAGCTTCATGCCTCGCAGCGGTCGGGTTCATGACGGATTCATCGGCTTCAATATAATAGACCTTAGGCCTGGTACCCTGCTCGGGCTTACGCACTCGAACACTTTGTCTGCTTGCGAGCCGGCTGATTTCGCTCTCACTTTGGTTCAGATCTCCCGCTACAATGGCATGTTCAGGGCACACCAGCACGCAGGCAGGTTCCAGTTCCGCTTCTATGCGATGAGCGCAATAATTGCACTTAGCCACGGTGTAGCGCTCAGGATCGACATAGATGGCATCATAGGGACAGGCCTGCATACAGGATTTACACCCCAGACAGCGGTTCGAATCGAAGTCAACGATGCCATCGCTGCGCTGGTACATCGCACCGACCGGACAGATCGCCACGCATGGCGGATTTTCGCAGTGGTTGCACCGCATCACCAGAAATAATCTCCGGGCATGTGGAAATGTTCCCTTTTCGACATACTTCACCCAGGTGCGATTTACTCCTAAGGGAACACGATTCTCGGTTTTGCAGGCAACGGTGCAGGCATGACATCCAATGCACCTGCGCTGGTCGATCACAAAACCATACCGTTGAGTAGTCATATCACGTATTTTCTTCATGGTGTAAGCGAATCTCCTTTGCAGACAGGGCATGTTTCCGCACTAGGACGGAAGCGGAACCCATTACTGCTGATATACCTGTAATTTCAGTTCAGCATCACGTCCGGGCGCATGTCTCTTCCGATCCGGCCGGACAATGCTTTCGGCAACCACCTCCGCAATATCTCTGACCGGGATACTGGCACTACTGCCAAACGTCTTCTTGCAGAGCGGGCAGGCAGTCACCAGTATGTCCGGATTCTCTGCAGTCAGCGTGCGGTAGGCCTCAACGGTAATTGCCCGCCGCTGTTCATAGGTGATGACCGTGTTCGCCAGACTGCCGCCACAGCACAGGCTGTTTTTGCCTTCATGAGATACCGTTACCAAGACGGCGATACGGCTGAGCACCTCTCGCGGTTCTCGGTATATTCCGGCTCTCCTTCCCAGTTCGCATGGATCATGGTAGGCTGCGGTCAACGTGGTCGGAAATACCTCGATGCTACCCTGCTCGATAAGGTTTCGAATGAACTCCGTATGGTGCATCACTGCCAGATCGCTACTATACTCGCTGGCACAAACCTGATAGCAGATGGGGCAGGAGGTGACCAGCGTGTGAGCTCCTGAGTTTCTGATGGCGCGACGGTTGTGTTCGATGAGCGCTTTCGCTTCAGCTGCTTTTCCGACCAAAACCAGCGGCCTTCCGCAGCAAACAGTTCCCTGCTCATCCATGTAGCAGTAGTGCACCCCGGCAGCATCAAAAATAGCTGTCATTGCTTTGCTCACCCCTGGGACAAGGTGGCCCATGCATCCAGCAAAGTAGAGCACCTCAGCTTGCCGCGGTGTGCTCTCGTGCAGGTAATCATATCGGCTGGACGGCTCAGCCGCTGTCTGTTGCCGCGCGTTCAAGCGCAACCCGTCAGTGTTTATTCCTACCGGACATGCTTCCTTGCAGCGGCCGCACAGCATGCAATTGTGAAGCGTGCTCTCAATGATCTTCCTGCTGCGTGTATCCCGAAGAAAATAGACCGACTGCGTATGACACACATCTGCGGCTGCAGCCATCTGGCAGGTGCTGAGACAGATCCCGCATCGGGAGCACGAATCGATTTCCACTTCGCGGTATACTTCTTCGTTCTTGTCCCGAAGGCTGTACTGACGAAACAAAATAAGACCAACCTCAGCCGGAATGTGCAGGTACCGGGAAAAAGGCAAAGAACAAAAAAACGTGCCGAGCACCAGTGAATAAGCCCAATAGGCTGGTACAGCGAGTAATGTAACCGGAAGAAAGCCTGAAGCATAGTGCCCCAGCGGAACGGTGATAAAGCCACCATTACCGTTCACACCGGCCATAAGGCTTTCCGCTGCAAGGCGAAGCGGGAAAACGAGCCAGAGTGCCAGGAGAGCAAAACGGTCTCCGGTCGTATGGACGACGGGCCGGGCTGTACCGAAGGCATGGGGCACCATTCGTTTGAACCACGCTAGGCTGACACCCGAAAGTGTCAGCAGCAGCAATCCATCCATCACATTGTTGAACACTGATTCGTGAGCCTGCAGACCAGCCGGTGATGCAAAAAATTGGTAGAAAACTGGAACGTAGGGAGGATGCAGTATGGTTCCGCTTGCCATGATACAGTGCAGGTTGCCAACCGCAATGAGCAGAAACCAGCCGAACGCCAGACTCATGTGCATGTATCCGAGCAAGGCATTTTGGCGAAACAAATTCCGATGCAGCAGACTTTCGAAAAAGATTTCCCGCAGCGCCGCGAGAGTTTTTCCGCTCAGAATACCTTTTAGCAGCTGTCTGCGGCTGTCACTGTCGAGTCTGACCAACCATTGGCCGGACTTCCATCCTACTATTCCGAGCAGGAATAGAAGACCTCCACAGAAGGGAATAACGAACGGATGAAACATGGATCGTCCTCTCTGCGGACTGCGGAAACAAGCCTGCTGGCTATATATAGGTCACACTCCGATCACCCCTTCAGCACCCAGCAATTTTTCGATTGCCAGAATTGCTCCTCTCGTGTTAACACCGCGAGGGCATATGGTCTGGCACTTGCCACAGACCATGCACTTCCGGATTTCCTTGCGAAGGTTCTTGGTGCGTCCTATAGATAGCATCAGCATCAGCCTCCGAAGGTTAAAAGAAGTGAATTGTCCCGCTGAACAGGTAGCTGCACACGTACCACAGGCAATACACACATCAAGAGAAGGCTCGGCCGCCCGCGCCTTCATCGCGAGTCCGATATCTGCCCGGTCGTAGTCAATCTGATTGTCTTTGTTGATGGAATAGCCCCACTCCACGGTTTTCTCCTGCATGGTGTGCAATATATGTCTTATATGTCGTATACGCCTTATATTACCTATAGCCCCTTTCTCAACTCCTTCAAGTACTCCAATACCTGCAGACAGGCAGCCCGGGCATCGGCAATCGTTCCCTGGATCGATTTCGGCCCGGTGCAGGTGCCGGCTAGAAAGACTCCGGGTATTTGAGCCTTGTTGTTCTGCGTGTGTTCGTCTGCCGGAACAATAAAGCCATCGCTGCCTCTGGCCAGGTCGAGCATGCGGGCAACACGTGTTGTGCCTTCTGACGGAACCATACCGACCATGAGTACCAGCAAATCTACGGTCATCCGTAAAGGAAGCCCTCTGAGGGTATCCTCGACTTTCACGATAATGCGGCCCTGTGGATCATCACATGCTTCCGACAATCGTCCACGAATAAACGTCACGCCATGTTTCTCCTGCGCCTCCCGGTACAGCTTTTCGTAGCCGCGGCCAAACATTCTCAGATCCATATAAAAACAAAACACCTGAGCATCAGGCAGTCGTTCTTTAACCGTGATGGATTGCTTCACTGCAGTCACACAGCAGACTCTTGAGCAGTATTCGTTACCTACCTTTTCATCTCGAGAGCCGACGCAGTGGATGAAGCCGATGCGTTGCGGAACCTGTCCGGCAGGATTGACCAGCGGCTTGCCGCCAGCTATCAGGCGCTCCAGGTCAGCTGAGGTGATCACGTTTTCGTAAATACCGTATCCGTATTCCTCTTTCTTTCGTGCATTAAACACGTCAAAACCGGTCGCAATCAGCACGGCATCGGCTTCTATCGCTTCTCTTCCCTGAACCGAAAGGAGGAATCCGTTCTTCGTTCGCTGTATCTGGGCAAGCTGAGCATTGGTAACCACATTGGTCTGCCCACTCATGCTCTTCTGCAAAAACGCCAGCACCTCCTGCGTGGGGCGGCGAGTAGGAAAGAGCTTGTCCCAGGTGAGGAGCTTGCCTCCCTGTTTATCAGCCTGTTCGAGCAAGGTGACCTGAACACCGTTATGGTCGAGCCAGGCAGCCGCTTCCATACCTGCTATTCCGCCTCCGATAATGACTACCTGCTTCATAGTTTCACGTCTCTCTGTTTTTCAGCATTGATTATCAAAACACTTTGAGCACCTTCGGCTTATTCGGTCTTCCCAGCGGCCTTCCCTGTATATCGGAGTACTTTTTGTCAGGGTCATACGGCACACCCATCTTATCGAGCAATGGCTCTATGGCTGCCTGATGCACCTGTAATCCGATATCCCACGGATCATAGCCAAGCACCAGGCCGGCAACCTCTTCAAAAGTGAAAACCGGTATTCCGAAGCCATCCTTGCCGTAGGTAATTCCCTCGATCTCACTGATCGCATACTGCCAGCGATCCAGAAACAGCGAACATCCCGGACAATTGGTAATAATCATATCTGGCTCGTACGGCTGCATCGAGTTAAACTTTTTCTTGGAGCAGCCGATTGAGTACCCGCGATTGGCGCGCACAAAGTACTGCCGGAAACCGAATCCGCAGCAATGGCGGCGTTCCGGGTAGTCGACCGCTTCTCCTCCCCAGGCGTCGATCATTCCTGCCAGGACATACGGGTACTCTGCTCCGCCGATTCCTTTCTGAGGGAACATTTTGGCATAGTGGCACCCGATATGGTCGACAACCTTGAGCGGCTTTCCCGTATGCTGGTTGACTAGCCGGTACTTTGCCTGACTGGCAATGCTTTCTCTGAACCGGTAGAGCACATCGCTGGCGTGCGCCAGATTCCCGGGCTTCTCAAATTCACGGCCGGTGGCATTTTTTAAGTACCGCCGGACCTTTTCTTCTACGTCCGGAAAGTGACGCCAGGTTTCCAGTACCTCGGTATACACTCCAAAGGAGGTGACACAGGAAGGAACGAAGTTTTCATAACCGGCTTCGGTCATGAGCGCAAACTGGCGGGCCACCACTGTCATCAAAGTATCAAGCGGAATGATGTCACTATGGTATCCAATCCCGGTACAGGTGGTATGGCAGGGATGTTCATATACTGTTTTCCCCAGGTCGTCTCTCAGGATCTTCAGAAACGTCCATTCAGCTGCGGGAAAGAAATTCTGTCTGACACAGCTCCGCACATAAAAATAGCGGTCGTTAGCAATCTCCTTTTGGTATTCCTGCCAAACGGCTTGCTTACCGCTCACCTTCTGCGTCCCTGTCTGTGCCGGATTTATCTGGTTACCGTGTGCAGTTAGGTGACTCATTCTTCCCCCTTTGCATGGTTTCCTGAATTTGCGGAATAAACGTGATGGAAATAAGCTTCTCGCCCCGATGTGCCATATTCAATGCCCATCTCCAACGCAATGTGTCGCGAGTGTTCTTCAACTGCTTCAAACCGGGACCAGCCTCCGGTGATTTCGAAGATTTTTCGCAGCTCCTGCAACGTATCATCGGGTATCTTCCTGAGACAGCCCTGACCTTCGACCTGGTATTGCGCACCCAGCCGTTCCATAACAGCTACCCAGTTTCGCTGTTGCCAGTCCCAAATCGGCCCGAGTTCCGGATGCAGATCGGTTCCGATATTTTCGAGGTACAGACAGTACCCGTGATTCAAAATCCATTCGCCGATGGTTCTCTTGATCGCCAGCTGCTGTCTCCCCTTTTCCGACTGAACGAAATACCCCGTCTCCTGAGCCAGGGAGCGAAGGGCAATAACGACCAGGCCCGGAGCATTTCCTCTCGGACAGCGAGTCTTGCATGACATGCACTCTCCGCAGTACCAGATGGTATCGGATTTCAATAGCCCCTTAATGGCGTCGTCATCTTTCGTTTGCACGGTGGAGACAATAACCCGGGGATCGTAGTCGTAGAACTCGGCAGCAGGACAAATTGCGGTACAGGTCCCGCAGTTGATGCATGCCTTTAATCCTTCCCGGATTCTGACGTCCTGCATTAACATGTCGAATAGTGTTCCCATATAGTCGTATCTAACCTCCCTGCGCGATATACAGAATCCTTTTTTCGAATCTTCCGGACCCTAAAATCTGATTTCCTATATTTCCCATCAGGAGTGTCTGGAACCATTCCAAAAAAAATTTCCTTGTTCTATGGGTTGCCTTCGTCCTATTCAGCAGCGTCTGATCCAGCTATTCTCCGGAATCGTCATTGTTTCTGCCTATTCTCTATTTTTCCGATAGGAAATATCGACAACAATGCCATAAAAAAAATCGCGTACTACTGATTCTTCTTCTTGCCTTATCTGCGTATCACATTCGTAATTCGCCTGCCGCATTCTCCTCGATTTCATTTTCATGATACCGACTACCGCGAATACAAGTTTATACTGTCCATCACGTATTTTTGGCACAAAAAGTTTGTATCTTAGCCAGGGGTCAGAATTGTTCGGTTGTCCGGTTCTTTTTTTGTCACCAATCAGGAAGTCTCCCTCGTGAGAGCACGTTTCTCTCCTCTTTCTCTAGACATAGTCTTCTCTAAGGATCCAGGAAAACTGCGCAACCAGGACCGCGTACAGTCGACTCTTAGTACCAGAGTGCCTGCCTTGGTTATTCATGCAGCCGTGTCATTGTCCGGATATCGATCATGTGGTGCTTGTCGGGTATCAAACCGTCCCGGCATGGTGGTGAGCCAAGATAGTGGACCAGCAAAACCAGTGCCTCACTCTGTGCTTGAGGCAGACTCTCCTTTCGCCTTCTCCTCATAGTGTTTCGCCATCTCCTCATAGTTCTGCTTGGCATTCTGGTAAGAGTGGATCAGGTTCTGGCAGTGGAGCTGCATCAGTTTGCCCTCTCCCTTTTCAACTTTCTCATAGGTGAAAGCATTTTTCATCTTTTCGTGAAGCTGAATTTTCTTCTGAGCGTTGTCGGCCTGCATGCGGAAGTACGCGGCAATGGCTTCGAAGTCCGCGCCAGTCTTGGCGTCCGAGATCCGCGGATAAATAGTATCCTCTGTTATCGGCTCTATGTCCTGAGAAAAAGCCGCAGAGCTGGAAGCGAGCACCGCAATGAAACAAATGGAAAAGAGAGCATGGATGCTGACAGCACGTGTGTTTTTCATGACAGCACTCTCCTGCTGTTAGATGATGTGATGACGACTGGTCGCTTGGTTTGTTCTTGTCTGGTCAACAATTATAATATCTTTTTATTTAATGGTACGTTGATACTGCGCTCCACGTATTCTCAGCGTGGAAGAGTTGTATTTCGTCCACGAGGCTGCTAAGCGAGGATGGCATCTGTTCAACGTGAGGCACGTGTTATTCCTGATGCCGTATCCCCCACAATCCTTCGGTCGCTATACGTACTCAGCTCGAGCAGAATACAGCAAATCCCTACCTCATTATCTTCTGCAGCACGATTATTCTTGTATGAGTCTCCCGGGATTCCAATACATTTTTCATCAAGGAGGCTCACCATGGCTGTACATGTTTTAGCCAGAATACTGTCAGCAATGATTCTTGGCATTATTGCTACCGAGTTTTTCCTTTTCGTGGCTTCCGGATCGGCGCTCGAGCAGCATGATGAGATATCGTATTGTGGCCTCGAAACACACCAGCGCCGCGGTCAACGATGACGGCAGGCACGTTTTCCCGTACTAGACGAGGATGCGATGGAAAAGACAATTCGTTTTTCGCTATGGTATTTCATACTGGCGCTTCTAATCATGATCCTGCTGCAACGGTTTTTCTTCATGCCTCATGTGCAGGATATCACGTACAGCGAATTCAGGAAACTGGTGCAAGAGAAGAAGGTAAACGACCTCGTTATTTCCTCGGATACGATCCGGGGTAAGCTTGAAAAAGGGGCAGCGGATATCATTGCTGCTTCGAGAGAGGATCAGTCCGCCAAAGAACTGTTAAAGACTCTGGAAGAGGAGGGGCACGCCTTCAGCACTGTGAGAATGGAAGACCCGGATTTGGTCGACGTACTCCAGAATAATGACATCGAATACAAAGCTCAAATCGAGCAGACCTGGTTCACCACGCTCCTTTCCTGGCTGGTGCCGATACTGCTCTTTTTCGTCATCTGGGGATATCTCCTGAAGAGAATGCAGGCGGGCATGGGAGGCGGCCTCATGAGCATCGGAAAGAGCAAGGCACGGGTCTATGTTGAGGACGAAACCAAGGTGACCTTCAGGGACGTAGCGGGAGTCGAAGAAGCCGAAGAGGAACTCAAAGAGGTCATTGAATTCTTGAAAAATCCGGAGAGGTTTCAGACTCTCGGAGGAAAAATCCCCAAGGGAGTCCTTCTGGTTGGACCGCCGGGCACAGGAAAAACCCTTCTTGCCAAAGCTGTTGCGGGAGAAGCCAGGGTACCGTTTTTCAGTCTGGTAGGATCGGACTTTGTGGAGATGTTCGTCGGCGTAGGCGCGGCACGGGTGAGAGACCTCTTTGCCCAGGCCCAGCAGAAAGCGCCGTGTATCATTTTTATCGACGAGCTGGATGCCTTGGGAAGAGCGCGAGGGATAGGGCCTGTCATGGGCGGCCACGACGAGCGCGAGCAGACTCTCAATCAGCTCCTCTCGGAGATGGACGGGTTCGATACAAGAAAGGGCGTGATCATCATGGCAGCCACCAACCGGCCGGAAGTACTCGACCCGGCACTGCTGCGGCCGGGTCGGTTCGACCGTCATGTCCTGGTAGACAAACCCGATATCAGAGGTCGGGAGCAAATCTTCGAGGTACATTCAAGAGGCGTAAAACTTGGCCCAGGAGTCGACTTGAAGACACTGGCAGCCCGAACACCGGGCATGGTAGGAGCAGATATTGCCAATATAGTCAACGAAGCCGCCCTGCTGGCAGCACGAAAGAACAAGAAAGCAGTCGAGATGGATGACTTTGACGAGGCGATCGACCGGATCACAGCCGGCCTGGAGAGGAAAAGCCGGGTTATGAATAAAAAGGAAAAAGAGATCGTAGCCTACCATGAGACCGGGCACGCACTCATCGCTGAATCACTGGGAACGACCGATCACGTCCACAAGATATCGATTGTACCTCGCGGAATTTCGGCCCTGGGGTATACCCTTCAGCTTCCCACAGAGGACCGCTACCTTATGACCAAGCCCGAACTTCTCGACAAAGTTGCGGTGCTGCTCGGCGGTCGGGCAGCAGAAGAGGTCAGGTTCGGAGAGATATCGACCGGGGCGCATAATGATCTTTTTCGAGCCACGGATATTGCGCGCAGCATGGTCAAGGAATACGGTATGAGCGAGAAACTCGGCCCTTTAACGTTCGAGAAGGAGCGACGACCTCTTTTCCTTGAAACCGGAATGTCTTCCGGCAAGGAGTATAGCGAGGATACCGCCATGGAGATCGACCGGGAAGTGGCGCAGATCGTGCGAGAACGCTACGAAACGGTAAAAGGCATTCTCGAAGAGAAGAAGGACAAGCTGGAGAAGGTGGCAACCATCCTCCAGGAAAAAGAAGTGATTGAAGGTGAGGAGCTGAGAGAGTTGATCGACTGACGGAAGCCGGTCCCATAGGCAAATTTGAGCTTAGGGAGCCACAGCATAAGCCAGCAGGAGTCCGAAAAGAAGGGCAATCCCTGACCAGGCGCGCTGGAAAAGTAATCCTTGACCGGACCACCAGGTAATAACCTGCTGTGAGCGGCCGGCTCCAAAAAAAGGCGTCACCACACCAGCAAGGATAATGAACAGACCGACGATACGAATGGCTGCGGGAGCGCGCGACTCGGGCGCAGCCAGGAAAAATGCCACGCCCATGATAATGCGTACCGTCGCAGCAGTCATGAGCCCGTACGGACGTGCGAACCACCGGGCGAACCGAAGGATCACTGCCGGTGAGACCACACCCACGATGCCGAGAGCAACAAGAACGAGACTAAAAACAAAAGCTAGCGTTTGCATAAACACGTCCTCCCTCTTCGTGTGAAAACTAAAGAAAATTTTTATGGGCAGACACGCAGGTCTGCCCCTACACCGGCTTCGAAAACGGGGCTGGGGGAGTTCACGTCTCGTACCATATCCCCGGGTTTCGCTTCGCTCTACCCAGGCTTCTACAGAACTGATCACTCAACAGTGAACATCTTTGCCGGTGAACGGTCAACGGGCAACGGTGAACAGTTTACTCCTTACCTTTTACTCCTCTTGCTCAGGATACTCTCACCCGCTAGACAAAACAATCGGAATCTCCCTAGGATCTGCTATAATGGGTGAGCGGCCGCAGATGAGCGCAGTGAATAGAACAGTGGCGCAGAAGAGTCAGCCGAGAAAGGAGGTACTATGGCACGACGTATTGTCTGGAGACCGTACATTGCCGGAGCGCTCCTTGGTGTGGTGGCGACCATATCCGTGCTCGTTACCACCCAGATCCTGGACAAGCCTCAGTACCTGGGCGCTTCCACAACCTTTGTCCGGGCAGCGGGGATGATCGAGCGTCTTATTGTTCCGAACCACGTTGCCCAGAATCCCTATTTCACAAAAGAAAAGGTGATAGTGGACTGGCAGTTCATGCTCCTCATCGGTGTTTTCGTCGGAGCATGCCTGGCTTCGCTGGCTGACCGAAGTTTCAAGGCCGAATCCACGCCGCCGATCTGGCGTGAGCGTTTCGGCAGTAGGGTGGCAGTACGAGCCGTTGGCGCGTTTTTTGGAGGTATTCTCGCCATGTTCGGGGCCCGCATGGCTGATGGCTGTCCAAGCGGGCACGGGTTGAGCGGCCTGATGCAGCTGTCGGTGAGCGGCTTCCTCGCCCTGGCTTTGTTCTTCGCTACCGGCGTGCTGCTCGCCCATCTGATCTATCGAGGCAAGGAGGTGCGGCATGAATGAGCAGTGGCTTGGATTGATAACTGGGATTCTCTTCGGCGCGCTGCTCCAGCAAGGCAGAGTGCTGCGGTTCGAGAAACAGGTGGGCGCTATGCTTTTGAAGGACATGACCATCCTGAAATTCATGCTTTCGGCAATTATCGTGGGTATGATCGGCATCAATCTGCTGGCATCGCTGGGACTGGTTGCGCTCAAGATCAAAGCCACTCAGCTGGGAGCGATCCTGGCCGGCGGTATTCTTTTCGGTGCCGGCTGGTCCCTGGCCGGGTACTGTCCGGGCACATCGATCGGCGCTGTTGCTGAAGGCCGCTGGCATGCAGTGTGGGCCATCCTCGGCATGCTGGCCGGTGCGGCACTCTTTGCCGAGACATACCCATTCCTCAAAGGCAGTCTGCTTGCGTGGGGAAACTTCGGCACAATCACCCTTCCCGGTGTGCTTGGTATCAGCCCGTGGGCAGTCATTCCCCTTTTGACAGTAGTGTATATACTGATTTTCGTGTGGTTTGAAAAAAAGGGAATGTGAGTGGGCGAGCGACACATTCATCTGGATGCAAGTCCTGCGAAGGGCATACCACCATGGCGCTCCGAAAGAGCACCAGAACTGCATATTCGTGTATCACGCACGTGATCCTCTGGCCTTGCTCAATTGGCTCGCAGGACACACGTTCTAAACCATTGTTGTTCGCAATCGTTCTACCGTCGTCAGCCAAGAGGATGATTTGATACAGTCCGACTCAGTACCCTACGTGTTTACTCTCGCCTAAATACGGCCACGACCTTATTTCACAAAAGACAAGGAGAACCTTATCCTGTGGCCAGGAGTTCGCCGCTTTCTGAAGGCGAACAGTATCTCCACGCATGATCTAAACTGGAGCTTCCGCTCACTTCGGCCGCGCCTGCGAAGATATGTGATGCAGTGCTGCACCGTGCAGAAACCTTGTTCAGATGTTTAAATTATTTCGAATCCAAGGAGGAGGCTAGTGGCGGTTCTGAGCCGGATGCGTACTAGCATTGCCGCAGTGACTTTTTTCCTGCTAACCGGCACTGCGACAGGCTCTCTGTCAGCAGCAGACGCAGGAACTAACACGGTAGATACGCCAAAGCCATCTGGTCAACCTCTTATTCTGGAACCGGTAGTAGTTACCGCTCCTCGAATCCCGACTCCCCTGACCAGTGTCCCGGCTGCTGTGAGTGTCGTCGAGAAAGAGGAGATCCAGCCGGGCCGACCGGCGGTCACCCTGAACGAATCGCTGGTGAGCGTGCCGGGAGTATTTACTCAGAACCGCTACAACTTTGCCCAGGGCCTGCGCATTGCCATCCGTGGGTTCGGTGCTCGCTCGGCGTTCGGTGTTCGGGGGATCAGGGTCATTCAGGACGGCATTCCGCTCACGCTCCCGGACGGGCAGACTCAGATTGATGGAATTGACCCTGCCAGTCTCGAGCGCATCGAAATTATGCGCGGTCCCGCTTCCAGCCTCTACGGAAATTCCTCCGGCGGGGTGGTGAACATCGTTACCGAAGAAGGACCATCCACGCCCTCCCTGGGAACCAGAACCGTCAATGGGGAGTTCGGCCTCTGGAAGATGACCGCCAAAGGAGGAGGCGAATACGGTAGGATTAATTATTTTGCCGCCCTCTCGTATCTGGAGGATGACGGGTTTCGTGACCACAGTCGGACCGAGCAAACCACCTTCACTAGCAAGATACGCTACGATCTCGACCAGGCATCCGACCTCACGCTGCTGCTCACTATCTTCGATTCGCCGGTCAATGATGATCCGGGAGGTCTGACGGCGGAGCAGGTACACGAAGACCGAGAACAAGCCTCGCCGCTTAGCCAGGAGTATAAGTCAGGTGAGGACATTTCGCAGACCCGGATCGGCTTGGTCTACCGAAGGTCGTTGACTCCTGGCTGCAACCTTCAGCTGACCGGGTACTACGGCCATCGCGACTTAGACAATGCCGTCCCCTTCCGCTTCGTTAATCTGGAGCGGGACTTTTTCGGCAGCGGGGTGCAGTTCAGCAGTGCTGATACTCTCTGGGCTTGGCCCAGCCTGCTGATGCTGGGCATCGATGGAGAGTATCAGGATGATGACCGGGTCAACTTCGACAACGCTGCGGGCGAGCCTATCGAGCCTCTGCTGCTCGGCCAGGATGAACGGGTGACCAGCATCGGCCCGTACATTCAGGAAGAAATCACTCCCTGGAAGGACCTGTCCTTTTTTTTCGGCGGCCGGTACGACTACGTTCGTTTTTCAGTCGACGATCGATTAACAACTGACAGCGATGATTCGGGTGATCGCACCTTCAACCAGTTTACCAGCCGGTTCGGGGTATTGTATAATCCGAGCCAGGGCCTGAATGCCTATGCTACTATTTCCCAATCGTTCGAAACTCCCACCACCACCGAGCTCGCCAATCAACCGGACGAAAGCGGCGGCATTAACCGGGACATCGACCCGCAGCAGGCAATCAACTATGAGGTCGGCGCCAAGGGCGAAATCGGAAGGCGGCTGGTGTATGAGCTTGCGCTGTTTTACATCGATCTTTCCGACGAGCTGATCGCCTTCCGGAGCGAAACCGATGAGGTGTTCTACCGGAATGCCGGTGAATCATCCCGAATCGGACTTGAGCTGGCCACTGATCTGGTGCTTTTTCCGGGACTCACGGCCCGGTGTGCGTATACGTATCTTGACGCCGAGTTCGATGATTATCTGAAAGACGGGCAGGATCTGGCCGGAAATAGGGTTCCCGGTCTGCCCGAGCACCAGGTCTTTGCCGGGCTCGAGTATCAAAATCCGTGCGGATTTTCTGCTGGCGTTGATCTATTCTGGGTGAGTGACTTTTATGCTAATGATGAAAATACAGTAGAGAATGATTCCTACACGGTAACCGAAGTGCGGGCCGGCTATGAAGCAGCAATAGGCCGCTGGCTGCTCTCGCCGTTTTTCGGAATCGACAACCTCTTCGATGAAGAATACAACAGCAATGTGCGCATCAACGCCAACGGCGGCCGCTACTTCGAGCCGGCACCGGGACGAAATATCTACGGGGGAATCGGACTGGCGTATAGCTGGTGAACGTGGCATCAATCCAAGCTTACGGTCGGTAGATGTGTTCGCGCGTAATCGGCGCGTTATTGCTCAACCCGTTGCTGAAGAGGATCTGATAGAGTCGGTTATCGCCGTACCTGAATGCTGCTGCACTCGCATGCAGGAAAAGTCTCCACATCCGCACAAAGGATTCCCCGAACAGCGCTCGCGCTTCCTCTTCATTCCTGTCGAAGTTCTCTGCCCAGAGATCCAGCGTACGGGCGTAATGCAGGCGGAGATTCTCAACATCAAGAACCACAAGGCCGACTCTGCTCAGGTGGTGAATGATCTCCGACAGACTGGGAAGATACCCGCCCGGGAAAATGTACTTGTTTATCCAGGGATCGAGCGGTGTGGCAACGTCCTTGCCGATCGTATGCAGAAGTCCCAATCCGCCTTTCTTCAGGAGCCGGGAGACTTTCTGCATAAAGGTGGGGATGAACTTCTTTCCGACATGCTCAAACATACCGATGGAAACGATCTTGTCGAATTCTCCACTGAGATCACGATAATCCTGGAATCTGACGCTGATGCGACCCTGAAGGCCAAGGCTCTTGATCTTCTTATCAGCGTACTGGTATTGATTCTGTGAGATGGTATTTCCCAAGCCTTTGGTTGCGTATTGCTGAGCCGCATAGATAAGCATGCCGCCCCATCCGCAACCAAGATCGAGCAGATGGTCGTTCGGGCCGAGCATGAGTTTTCGACTGATATGATCATACTTGTTCATCTGTGCCTGTTCGAGAGAATCACCGTCGTTCTTGAAATAGGCGCAGGAGTAAGCCATCGCGCTGTCCAGGTAGAGCTTATAGAGTTCGTCTCCCCGGTCATAGTGGCAGGCGATATTTCTGGCCGCCTGTTTGGCAGTGTTGCGGCTATTGAGATAGGCGAAAAGGAGCTTGACTTTTTCGTGCAGCGGAACCTCGATCGTGTCGATGTGCGCCGCTATTCCCAATCGCAGGAGTTCCTGAAGATCCCCTTTTACATTCAAATCGCCGGCCATGTAGGCTTCACCGAAGCCGACGAATCCTCGGGACAGAATTGTACCTAAGGCTTTTTCAGAATTCATGCTGACAACGACCCTGGGTTCACGGCCGATAACCAGACTTCCCCCCTCTCTCAGCTCGAAAGCAAACGCCGCGGATGGGTCAGCCCGGTGGAACAGTTCAGCAACGTTTCGTACCACGCTTTGCATAGTATCCCCCTGGTGCTGGTATCCCGGAACTATATGAGCCTGATAGGCCGATATCTGCTACGCTGCCTGATGCCATCCACAGACAAACCGGACCACAGGCTGAGCTTCGGCTAACGAGGAGATCTCGCCAGTCAGATTCTGTCTTTACGGCCGTCTCGCTGCTCCAGTACACGGAGTGCGCCTCGGTAGCGTTTCTCAAAATCCTCTCGATCATGCGAGATCATCATTATCTCGCGACTGCCCTCGTGGATTGCTTTAGCCTGCTCCCGCAGCGCACTCCGAAAGGCAACCGGCAGCGAACGCTCCGCCAGTGAAGCAATGCTGTCCAACAGACGGATGCTCACTGCTATATTTCCGCGGGAATTCTGCCGCACTTGATCAAAGCTTGCCTCAATAATGCCTTCATAGGTGAGCGGAATAGTAATCACACGTATCCGTTCTTCACTGTCGCGATGGAGTGATGGTGGAAGTTCACGTTCGCTCAGCAGCACCAGCGCTCCCGTCAAACGATCGATACAGTCCATAGCAGTAAAGGGATCATTAATACCCGGAGAAAGAGCTCGCAGCGCGATCTGGACAAGCTGTTCAACGGTAAATTCCGGATCCTGAGTGCCGGTGCGCTCATGGTTGTGTGCAAAACATTCCAAAATCTTATCGCTCAACGAATCATCCGCACTCTCGACCGGAGTCACAAGTGCAAGCGGGGAGCCTGCATCAATGAAATGGCCGCTCCGGCGCAGAAGCCTGATCACCACGTCGTGCTTCTGCCCCAGCTTTATCAGTCGGTGCAGATCAATCATCTCGATATAATCATTAAATGGGGAGTAGATAATTCGGGCTGATTCCACCGGCACCAGGCGCAGATGAGGGTCTTCCTCTCCGGCGCTGTGGTTGTCGTTCTCCTGTCGTTCCGGAAAGGTCTCTCCCAGACTCTTCTTCAGTCGCTTGGCGGCGTCATCCAGAATACGCGGTGCATGGATAAATTCAGTGACGTGGTGAATGAAATAAATCAAGACCAAAAAGCTGGCAATGCCCAGGCATAATCCAATGAGCAACGAGACTTGTGGCACTCTCTTTTCCCGGATAAGCGCTAAGGTAATCAGGCAGTATATGAATACCGCAACGAAGGTACCTAACGCCAGCCGAGTACCGAAATGCGCCATAAAGTTTCTCAGCAGCCGGGGACCAAACTGAGTAGAGGAAATGCTTAAGACCAGTATAGTGATCGAGAACACTACGCCGGCGACACTGATGGTTGCCCCGGTGATAGTTGAGAGAAGTTCCCGCGCCGCAGCATCCTCGAAAGGTGAAAGCTGCAGGCCTGGCAAAAACACTGAAAATCCGGTTAGGTCGGCTACATAGATCCCCAGCGCCAAACCTACTGCGGCTAAGGCCATCAATCCAGGCATGAACAGGAAGCTCACTCGCAGCTGATCCCACAGCTTTATTGCACGAGCTTTCACATGCCGCTCCTTTCAAGCGTCTCTACTGGTGGGAGTAATTCCGTACCCATAATACAGTACACGATCCGCCGAAGATATCGGGGAAAGCATGTATTTCCCCCGCGAAACGATAGTAGACCGGCCGGGAAACTCCTGAGGCACATGATGCCGGTCCTTTTTCGATTCGTCTGTACTAAGGCCGAGAGCCTCGCCCGCACAATTGCTCAGCGTGAGTCGGTATTAAGGATCAACCGATTTCAGGGAATCACAGAATCTTGGACTTCCGGTAGTGAGAATTCCGAACGCTGATGCTACAATAGGGCTACTGCGTATGAGATGCAGTTGACAATCGATTCACTGGCATCGAGCGGGGAGGATCTTTCACATGCCTGCGTTCATTGATCTCGTTGGTCCCAACAGAGCCGTCAGTATTCTTGGCGTCAAGCTGGTGGGATTTACTGCTGAAAACGGCGCCAAGCTGCTGCTTACCTTAGTGGTGATACTTATATTCTGGTTGCTTGGCCGGACACTCCGGGCTTTTGCCCGTTCGCTGCTCCGCGGCCGCACTGATGAACGGGCGATGTTCTGGTCCAACCAGGCAATCAGAATCACACTCACGGTTCTCTTTGTCATTATATTTGTATCGATCTGGTTCGATGATCCGTCGCGATTAACGACCGCTTTCGGGCTCATCTCTGCTGGTCTTGCTTTTGCTCTGCAGAAAGTGATTACCTCTATTGCCGGCTATTTCATCATCCTGCGCGGCATGCTTTTCAATGTGGGAGACAGGATCTCTATGGGTGGGGTTCGGGGTGACGTCATCAGACTTGGATTTACGTATACCACCGTGATGGAGATGGGGCAGCCGCCATCGGTGCAAATGGCGGACCCGGCCATGTGGGTTGAGGCGCGCCAGTATACCGGCCGCGTGGTCACGATTACCAACGACAAGATTTTCGACACTCCGGTGTACAACTACACCCGGGAATTCCCGTACCTGTGGGAGGAAATGCATGTCATGATTCCCTACACTGCTGACCGGAACCGAGCCGAGCAGATCCTCCTGCAGATTGCTGACCGAGAAACCGTGCAGCTTGCTGAGATGGGCAGTGAAGCGCTCAAGGAGATGGAGCGGAGATATCTGGTCCGGGCATCAGAATTGAGACCGAAAGTGTACTATCGTATCACGGATAACTGGCTGGAACTGACGGTTCGCTTCGTAGCCCGAACCTTCAATATCCGGGATTTAAAAGATGCAATGAGTAGAGGCATTGTGGAGCAGTTTGAACAGGCAGGTATTACTATCGCATCCGCAACCATCGACGTAGTCGGTATCCCGCGGGTACAGGTTACTCTGGCGGAGGAACAGTAACGATGAGGTATTCACACGAGGTGTCGACACCCCTGCCTCCGGCCGGGGCAACACCTGCACGCCCTTTGAAGGCATGAGAGTACAGCTTCTGATCAGTCAGATGGCACATCAGGCCGCAGATAGTCTGCTCGGTTTTCCAAAAAACGCCTTGCGCAGCCGGATGGCTTTGGGGGTAATCTCCACCAGCTCATCATCATTGATATAGGACATACACTGCTCCAGGCTCATGGCAATGGGACTGTCGAGCACCACGGCCTCGTCCGAGCCTGCAGAACGCATGTTGGTGAGCTTCTTTCCCTTGGCTGGATTCACTACGAGATCCTGTTCATGGCAGTGTTCACCGACAATCTGACCTGCATAGACGGGAATGCCGGGCCCGAGAAAGAGCTTACCCCGGTCTTGCAGATTGAAGAGCGCATAGGCAATAGTAGTGCAGGGATCCTTTACGACGAGCACACCGTTCTTGCGTTGTCGCAGGTCACCGGCATAAGGCCCGTATCCACTGAACACGTAATTCATGATTCCCATGCCCTTGGTAATCGTCATAAACTCCGGCCGGAATCCTAGCAGTCCACGGGTCGGAATGCGATACACAAGCCGCGCCATGCCGTTGCCGTTGGCCTGATGCAGGTGACAAAGCTGTCCTTTGCGGCTGCCCAGCCGCTCGATCACCGCGCCCATAAACGGCTCTTCCACATCCACGGTCAGCTCCTCATACGGCTCAAGAAGCTCCCCGTCATTCTGACGCATGATAACCTGCGGTCGGGTCACTTGGAATTCATACCCTTCACGCCGCATCCGTTCGATGAGAATTGACAGGTGCAGCTCCCCGCGTCCCGATACCGCATATCCCGATCGCCCTTCCAGCTCCTCAACGATCAGTGCAACATCAGCCAGGGTTTCTCGAATGAGCCGCTCGCCCAGGTGTCTCGATGTTACAAATCGGCCTTCCTTTCCGGCAAAAGGAGAATCATTGGGAATAAAGCTCATGGAAATAGTGGGGGGATCGATATCCATCGGCGGCAGCGGAATGGGATTCAGGGGATCGGTATAGGTTACTCCCACCGTTATCTCGTCCATGCCAGCGACAGCAACAATCTCGCCGGTACCAGCGTCATCGACAGCAACTTTGCGGTTTCCTTCAAAGTGATAGATCTTTGTGATCCGAGCCGGAATCAGCACCCCGTCGCGCCGGACCACAGCGATGTCCTTGTTTATACTGAGTGTGCCGCAAGTGATCTTGCCGATTCCCAGCCGACCCAAATAGGGAGAATAGTCGATTGAACTCACCAGGAGCTGCAGCGGCCCGTCCGGGCTTCCGGCCGGCGGGGGGATGTGCTCGACTATTTTCCGGCAGAGCGGTTCCATGGATAGCGGCGATTCTCCAATCACATCCACTGCATACCCATCCCGTGCCGAGGCATAAACCAATGGGAAATCGAGGATGTGGTCAGGTGCATCCAGCCTTACAAAGAGATCAAAGACCTCGTTGGCGGCCCATTCCGGACGGGCTGCAGGCTTGTCGATTTTGTTGATAACGACAATGATGGGCAGCTGCAGAGCCAGCGCTTTCTTCAAAACAAAATAGGTCTGTGGCATAGGACCTTCTTGAGCATCTACCAGCAGGAGAGCGCCGTCAGCCATCTTCAGCACTCGCTCAACCTGCCCGCCGAAATCAGCGTGGCCGGGAGTATCGATTATATTGATGAGGAAATCCCGATAGCGAAAGGAACCGTTTTTTGAGGCTATGGTTATGCCCCGCTCCCGCTCAAGATCGAAGCTGTCCATAAGCCGTTCAGCCACGGTCTGATGCTCGTGGAACATCCCGCTGAAGGTAAACAGCTTATCAACGAGGGTGGTTTTCCCGTGATCGACGTGAGCAATGATGGCGATATTTCGTATTGCCTTCTGATCCATACCTGTTTCCGAACCGACAAAAGCATGCCTAAACCGGAGTGAATTTCTGTTTTCACCTGCAGCCTCGCCAGAATGAGATACAGCCCGTTCGAGATCAGAACATTCCGCATCGTTTTCATCGCACCTAGGTCCTCGGATGAAAGAGCGTTCCGTCGCTCATCGCATGCTGCTGATCTACAGGGGATACAGGGAATTCTGCTGGACTAAGCCAAGGAATACCTTGGCTTTGGAGGCCACCGGCAAGAAAGACAAAGTAACTACATTGGCGTAAAAAATCAAGAAAAATCTTATCCTGGAGAGGAGAGAAAAACGTTAGGCAACAATGGAACAGTATAATACATCGCTTGCGCTTAGACCGCGGCCAACAGAAGCACGCAATCAGAGCATCAGATGAGCCGGAAGGATGACCTGCAGAAAAGCAAACCTGGACGCCGTGCTAAAACCAGCCCGGCACGTAACCTCAGGGATGACGTGCTGTCAGCACGGAGGCCGTTTTGCCGTCCTTCGATGCTGCGGCATCCGCAAAGCGCACCCTGTTATCAGCAGGGCTGTCACTGCGTATACCGTAAACGCAAATACCATTACAAATAGTAACATCGCAATCATCGTATCACCTGTTCCTTTCTCAGGCATCCATACCCCTTTATTCCGAGGTTGTGTCGCACTTCCTTTTCTGTCATTGCGGGCCACCGGAGGGAGCATCGCAATCTCAGAACCATCATTGGCTTACGAGATTGCTTCAGTCGTTTCACTCCTTCACAAAGAGTTTGTGACACAGCCTCTCCATGTAAAAATACTACACACATCTGTAACAAATACCGTGCCATCTGCTGAGGTCAGTGAATTTACCGTATTGATTCGATTAATTCCAGATTTGGCAATGATCATACCGGTCCCGCTCAAGAAAATATTTCCTGGAGGGCAAAATAGTTTCCATCGCACGTGTCCAAAACAGGTACTGGAGAACTGATGCATCGTGCTCACACGCACTGTCTTCCTGAGACCCGGTTAAAGCGGGACGAAGAATATCGGGGACACGAGGGCTGCATTCCTAAGATTCTTCAGTCGTCCGCCTCGGGCGGAACTCCCTCATAATGACAGTTCCTTAAACTTGAAATCGAAAAGAGACTTAGAAGACATGGAACTGTCTAAATTGTCTACTTCCATAGTACTTTTCGATACTCTTGTGGAAGACATTGAATTTGAATAGAAAATCTCTTCCCCAACTATTTATTGCGGATTCTTGACTTTTTCTATGGGATTAGTAGATTTATATTACTTCATATCATTTCTCCTCCTTTTGCGGCCTCAGGAATTCATTTCTTGGGGCCGTTTTTTGATTCCCGAATCTGAGAGACATTGAGCTTTGCGCACTTTTCACCACTCCTGTTTTCTGGTACTCTTGCGAGGCGGAGAACTCCACCTTTAACCCGACGTGAAGTGTGAGGAGATTTTTATGGAGAAGAGAAAGATCGAATCGCTTTCAGAGGCCACCCGGCTCATCAATCACGGGCCGTGTCTGATCATCAGCGTTGGTGATAAGACGAAGGATAATCTGTTTACCGTGGCTTGGAATATGCCACTACGCAAGGACCCACCCCTGGTTGCCATTGAAACGGGGAAAGGTCATTACTCGTACGACTTTATCGCCCGTACGGGTGAATTCGCCATGAACGTGCCTCCTGCAACTATAATAAAAAGCGTCGTGGCTGCGGGAACGATTACCGGAGCAGCAGTGGAGGATAAGTTCCAAAAGGTAGGTCTTACCCGTGAAGCTGCCGAGCATATCAAAGCACCGCTCGTGGCTGAAGCAGTGGCCAATCTGGAATGCCGAGTTTGCCAGGTGGTGGATATGGGAGCTTCGGCGCTTCTTATCGCTCAGGTGGTCAGTGCCCGGGTGTCATGCGGCCTGTTCGATGAAAACGGCTGGAATTTCACAAACGGACTTCAGTTCATGCATCACCTGGGGGGCAGCCACTTTGCCGTCAGCGAACGGAAAATACATTCAGGCTCTTGAACGGCAAGGCCTCGAAGAAGACCGCCTCCTCATGAACAAACCGTTTCGGAGCAAAAAAGTGCCGGCAGGGGCTGATTGGCAACGAGCCCCTGCCGGCAAGGACAATCGGTCAGCAGTCATCTCGCGGTATATCAGAGTGGTTCAGGACTACAGAGGTTTTCCTTGTTCGCAGCGGCGCGGCCGCAGCTCTTACAGACAAACTTCGCATCCTTCACCAGCTTTTTGTACTCCTCCAGATTTTTTTCCACCTGCCCGATATTCTGAAGATAACACAGGTGCTGTTCATGCTGCTGGTGAGGCATGTCATACATGACCTTTACCTGAGGTTGCGTCATATCGTCCTCCTTCCTCTTTAGGATTGGTTACTTCGCGGATAGCAGCGCAAGCCGTTTCAACCGTTCAAAAAGTTCAAACCCCGCACTTCACGGAATTGAAGCCGCTGAAATCCCGCAAAGCGCGGGGTAAGAAGTCAAAACCAACGTACTCTGACCGGCTTGGTCGCAACCCCTTCCAGCCCTCTCGTGACGCATCTGAAAGGGGTCAATGCAATCGTTTTAATTCTGCTTCATTAAGCTCTATCCGTGCCTTGGCAAGCTTCTGATAGTACTTTCTGATCCTGGCCGGTTCGCCAGCGGCAAGCGCTTTGACCAAATCTCCCTCAACCTCAGCTACTTCAAGGAGCCGGTAATAGTCGAGGGATTCCTTAAAATGAGCAAGCACGATAAGGGCGGTAAGCACCGGATGATTGTTGGTCACATTGGCATCGGCAAAGGTGAGTCCGTGTTCCAGTTCCACCTCCAGACCCTTGCGAAACTCCTCCAGGTCGATGGCCATCTTCTCCTTATTCACTTCCGCGAGCAGCACTTTCGCCTCCGCCGTGTTTACAGCCGCCTTTTTCTTCTTCGTCCAATCGCTGATGCCCAGTTCCTTGCAGACTCTTTTAACCTCTGCAACAGCTATGTATTCCGGGAGTATCATACGCTTCCTCCTTCTGAGGGGTTGATAGACCACCAGCCGTTTTTCGATCAACCGCTACAGCGGCCGATCGGACAGGTGGAAGCCGCTAGCTCACGGTCGGACCTGCATCACCGTTGTGGCCGGGCCAGAAATCCGGTTCAACAGTACCACAGTACGTTCACGCTCATAAGAGCCAATTGCTTTCTCTCGTTCTCCTGCAAAATTCCTACACCGCATGAAGATGATTTAGTATAATGTACTATTACTGGTCCTTACTCCGGCCAGTAGATAGTCCTCAACCCGAAACCATACACAGGCATAAATGCTGTTTTCCACACCAGTGGTGAACACAAACGGCCGCTTCACACAAAGATGCTCATGCGAATACGTACAGAGGTTCTCGATGACATCTGCCGACATGCGCTGGAAACGTACCCTTCGGAGTGCTGCGGCTTTCTGACTGCACCTGATCTGGAAGAGCCGATCACTGATTCCATTCCCTGTGCAAATGCACAGGACCGCCTCCATGGAGAAGATCCGGTTCGCTATCCGAGAACATCACGTGAAGCTTTCTACATCGACGATGCCGAGCTCTTCAGCGTGTATCGCCACATTGCGGAACGAGAGTACCATATCGTCGGAGTCTATCATTCCCATATTGACGTTGACGCCTTTTTTTCCGATGAAGATCGCCGTCTTGCAATTGTGAACGGCGAGCCAGTGTGGCCTGAAGCCCACTACGTGATTCTCTCGGTCAGCAAAAGCGGAATAGAGCACATCAACTGTTACCACTGGAATTGCGAACAATCTGACTTTGTCGAAGAGACGATAGAGACAGAAGAAGCCCGGTCACTTTAGGGCCTGGCACGCCTCGCGGCTCCTTAGGCGTTCAACAGGTTTTTTTGCTCATCCACTGCCTGAGCATGCTCCGGCTCTGTACAACTGGGACCAGCAATGAGACCAGATTCCTTGCTCGAGGAAATCATCTCTCCTGCCCGGCTGCGCAGCTTTTCGGCGCTCTCCTGAACTCTCCTGCTCGCTTCTTCCATCTGAGACCGGGCACGATCCCGGGTCTCCCGACCGGATCGAGGAGCAAAAAGCAGGCCTGCTATCGCTCCCAGCAATCCTCCGGTTGCAAACGTCAAAACAAACAGAGCGGTAGATTTGCGTTGGACACGCTGTTCCTCCATAAGACTATCTCCCTTCTGATAGGAAGCTATTGAACAGTAAGGCGTAAGAAGTGAGGAGTTAGAAGAATATGCCCTCGCTGCTTACCCGTGATCTCGCGCAGGGACGCAGAGCACGCGGAGAAGAGGGTTTAGGAGATTGCGACGTCGACCCGCAGGGAACATGAGGAAAGAGGGTGGTCGTTGCGAGCGAGTTTCTAACGAGCGCGGCAATCTCAGCTTGAGGGCGGGTCTGCCCGCAATGACAATCCTTTTTCCCCTGCGCCCTCTGCGCCAGGAAACAGTAAAGAGTGAAGAGTCAGGAGTTAGAAATGTCCCTCGTGCCTGCCCGTGATTTCATGCGCAGGCTGGGCACCAGGGAAGGATCTCCTTACTCCTTACTCCTTACTCCTTACTTTTTACTTCCAACGAAGTGGGCATCACTTCGTTGCTCATAGGTTGCCGCCACGCGGCTTACTGGCGCTTTTCCAACGAAGTGGGCATCACTTCGTTGCTCATAGGTTGCCGCCACGCGGCTTACTGGCGCTTTTTACTTTTCACGCCAGTCGCTGGTCTCAGGAGGTGCAGAGTAGTTTTTCCTTTATCGGAGTGCGGAGTTTTCTCAGTGCGTCCTGCTCGATCTGTCGAATGCGTTCCCGGGTCACTCCAAAATGCTCTCCAACCTCTTCCAGCGTGTATTCGGTCTTCTCTCCGATTCCGAACCGCATCCGGATCACCTTCTCTTCTCTCGGTGTAAGAGTAGTCAAGGCACTCTGAATCTTCTCGGCCATCTCTTTGCGCAGCACTTCCTGTGCCGGATCTTCACCTTTCTTGTTTTCCAGCAGTTCTCCAATCGTTGTGTCCTCATTCTCTCCGATTGGCGTTTCTAGGGATACCGGGCTGTACACGCTTCTGGCCAGGACCTCGATGTTCATGACTTCTTCGACCGGAAGATCTATCGCAGCGGCGATTTCTTCCATCATCGGCTTGCGTCCGAGAACCTGCGTAAGGTCCTGTCGTATCTTATTCAGTTTCTCAACCGTATCGCTGAAGCGTACGGAAACCCTGATGGTGCGGCTTTGTTCGGTTATGGCGCGATTGATAGCCTGGTAGATCCACCAGCTGGCATAGGTGCTGAACTTGAATCCGCGCTCGTATTCAAATTTGTCCACCGCCTTTAGCAAGCCGAGGTTGCCCTCCTGAATCAGATCGAGAAGAGACAATCCCCGGTCCCGATGGGCATACTGCTGGGCAATGGTGATAACCAAACGCAGATTGGCTTCGACAATTGACTCCTTTTGCTCGTGAATTTCGGTCCGCAGCTCATCGGTACGCTGCTTGCAGCGCAAAAGGCGGGAAACGGAGAGGCCGGATTCCTGTTCAACCAGAGCTCTTTCAACCACCTTGAGCCGCTGACATGCCTCAGCGACCAAGTGAATGAATTCATTCACCATATTCTCATTCCAGTGGACCTGCATGAACATCCCCACCATCTTTCGCTGTTTGCGTCCGTCATGCTGTGATCGATTCTTCTCCCTAATCTCTCGTGCTTCCCGGATTTGCGCCAAAAAGTCACGCTCCAGTTCTTCTTCGAGATCAGTGTTATGAGCTTCAACAATATCAAACACCGACATCGTCCGCGAAACCACTTCTCGTTCGAGCCGAAGTACTTCCTCCTGAACCAGTGGAATTCCGAACAGGAGACGCAGCAAGGCTGACTTCTTTCTCTCCAGAAGCTTAAACGCCTCGCGTTCGGTTTCCCGATCAAACACTCTGTATTTTCCAACATCTTTAAAATAAGGAGTAGCAAGTTCCATTAGTATCATCCTCGTAGTGTGGAGACCACCATACTGTAGCTTCCGTCTTTGCCATTCTCGGCTATTCAGAAAGCAAAGGCTTCGAAACAAATAAACGCGAGCACAAACTGCTCGCGTATCAGTTTCCTCAGCCAGACCAACCGTCTCTCTGAAGTTGCAATTCTGCATAAAGCATATTCTACAATTAAGTTAATGAACTTTCAACTAGATTCTTCAGTTTAGTTGCATCGTAGCGACATTTCCATCTCTGCTCCTTGCTCTACAATCCATGCTCTCCTGAACGTTGCAACGAGGTTTTTTTACTCTGAAAGGCACGAACAGCCTCCAGGTCATGATACTTTATGAGTGATTCACGAGACTATCTGCAGCATGAAGCTAATACACCGCACCCGGCCGCAGTCACACATGATTACTCCTTGGCTCCAACCAGCCGGTGAAGTTGAGACACGTAAGCTGCAAAGGCAAGACACGTTCAACAGCAAGCTGTGTCCTCAAAGGGGGGCTGATGATGATCTTCCGCACCTCCTCTCAACTAACCCTGACCCCCCTTTTTCTTTTTAGTTCAAAGGCACTCTCCTGCCTGGCAACAGCGTCTCATATGGACGTTCCACGCATCAATCCGGCCTCAAGGCACGATAATCAGTCAATTATCTACGTTATCGAGCACCCGCTCTGACCGGGCTCCTTAGACGATCAATGAACAACGCCGACTCAGAGACTTAGCCAAGATCATGTCGACACGTGAAACCCTTAGAACTTTCCTGCAATCAACGCTCCGCACTGTGGGCACGTTGAGTCCTTCATGATATTTCGACCCGAATACCCGTTCCGCGTAATCACGATTTGTCCGCATCGGGGGCATTCTGTATTGTTGACCTGCAAAGGAACATTGCCCAGATAGACAAAGTGAAGTCCATTCTTCTTTCCCAAATCAAAAGCCTGCTCCATGGTATCAAGTGGTGTAAGTTCCGATGCACTGAACTCCCCCGTTGGATAAAAGCGGCTTATATGCCAAGGAATGTCACGATCGACCTCTGCAATAAACCCGGCAATAGCCGCGAGTTCTTCCGGCGAGTCATTTTCATGCGGTACCACCAGCGTCGTAACCTCAGTCCAGATGCCGACCTCCCTCAGCCGGCGAATTGTTTCCAGTACCGGCTCCAGACGGGCATGGCAGATCTTCCGGTAAAACCGTTCCTGAAATGACTTGAGATCCACATTACAGGCATCAAGATAGGGCGCAATGCTCAGCAATGCCTCCGCGGTCATATAGCCGTTAGTTACAAAGATGTTGGCCAGCCCTTCTTTTTTGGCAAGTCGGGCAATGTCGAATGCATATTCAAAAAAAATCGTTGGTTCGGTATAGGTGTACGCTATGCTTTCACATTCGTATTCTTTGGCCGCCCGAATAATCTGGTCTGGTGTGAGTTGATACCCGAGCCGGCTGGCCTCATCCCGATGCTGTGCTTGAGATATTTCCCAGTTCTGGCAGAAGCCACACTGAAAGTTGCAGCCCATTGCCGCGATTGAAAAAGTCAGCGAACCAGGTAGAAAATGGTAGAGCGGCTTTTTCTCGATGGGATCGCAGTTCGTCGCCACCACCGATCCATAGGTATGCGTGTAGAGAATACCGTCCCTGTTCTCCCGCACCCCGCACACTCCCCTCTGAGAGGGAGCAATAAGACAATGATGGGCACAGAGAAAGCACCGCACTTTGTGATTCCTGCTTGATCTCCACAGCATCGCTTCCTTCATCAGTATTACTCCCGACGATTCCATAGTATCGCGGTACACTGCCATCTCCTCTCTGGCATGCTTGTTACTTCCTCCCGCACTCGCCTCACGTTACGAGTATCGCGCCGGATTAATTCCGAACCATAAATCCTGGCTCTTGATGAAGTGCGAGACAGAACCAAGGATCAGCGACCTCACGTCTTGAATGTCGATGACATCGTAAAAAGCGCCAGTAAGCCGCGTGGCGGCAACCTATGAGCAACGAAGTGATGCCCACTTCGTTGGAAGTCCCGCCTTCGGCGGGGGATATTGAACTGAGGCGCAACCCGCCTTCCGGGGATAAAGAGCTGATCCCGCTTCGAGCGGGACTTCGGCGGGGAATAATCACGCCAACGGCGTGACTGAAGCGCAGCCATCTGTCCCGCGCCACGCGGGATTATTTCGTCATTCCCAAGTCGACTTTTTACGACTCCATCAATGTTGAATTGTGAATCTTGACTCCTTCTAGTACCTCTGACAGCTTTCACACCAACATGCGGAATGACAGGCAATCATTCCCCAGGCAAGATCTCCTCCACATTTGGGACAGCTGCCACCCTTGCTGCGATCGGAAATCAGAAAACCGGATGGGAGCACCGAATGCCGTGCGGCACAAGCTACAGCAGCCGTAAGAACGTACCTGATTTTCCAAAAGATATTCTCAACCGCCTGTTCCTTGAGATCCCCGGCCTTGTGGCGTGGATGAACGCCCGCCTGAAAGAGGATTTCATCTGCATACACCGGCCCAATTCCAGCAACTACTTCCTGCTTCATCAGAGCCGACTTTGCCGTGATTCTTCGTTTTTCGAGCGATTCACACAAATAAGCAGCAGAGAAATCCGTCCCCAGAGCATCCGGCCCAATATGATGATCTTCGATAAAATGCTCGACGCTTTTTGCCAGCATCACTCTTCCCGCTCTTCGCTGACAGTCATAAACAAAATGCTGCCCGTTCATGAAGGTAATATCGAGACAGTTGCCAACCGGTTGTTGAAACGCCTTATCCGTGCAGGTAGCGATTCCGGCACCGCTGAAATCCAGAACAAGAATCCACCCGTTTTCGGCAATAAGGAAAAGAACCTTTCCGTGCCGATGGACAGCACAAAAACGTGTTTCCATGAGGGAATTCCTGAGGTCGACGAAGGAAATACGCTCAAGGATGTCGTGGTTGTACACAGCAACAGCGTCGATTGTCTCATGCAAAGCAGCGGCTTCCACCGACTGGCGGTAAATTTCTACCTGCGGCAGCTCGGGCATGACTACTGCCCCCCTTCGTAGCATTTCACTCCCCATTTTTCCTGAACAAAATGTCTGCACTCAGCGCTGTCCGGTACGGTGGATCAGGCTCGTTCATTTCGACAGGCCAGCTCATTAACGATCACACCTTGTTCGTGAACTCTTCTTCGATCAGGAAAAATCTGCCCGCATCGCTCCTCTCCCATTACGGCCGGCCTTACGGGTATTCTTTTTCTGTTGTATGAGATCAAGCCATACCTTGGAAATAGGGTAAACCTAGTATTTCCCCCTACAGCCATCGGTATTTTTTTGTAAGGTCGCGGCAGCATCAAGCAACCATGCCACCAGATCTTCTTCGAACACCGTGGAAAGCAGCCCACCAAGGTCAGGATGTTCCTGCTGCATTGTTGCAATTTGGACTGCCGAAGTTCCGCTGTCAGGCGCGGCCGACATCGTGCCACAGACGAAATACAGCACCCCACTGGCCTAAATACTGATAATCTTGCATATACGAACGGCTGTGGTGTTCTCACACTTGTAACAGTGTTGTTTGTGATGGGAACAAAATCGATGGAGTCATAAAAATCTTCTTGGAGACGACGAAATAATCCCGCGCCGTCAGGGATCGAAGAGTATAGGGCGACCGCGGCCGGCGCGAGCCGAAGAATCTCGTTTTGGAGGTGCTTGTCATCGTGAGATCCTTCGTCCTGCTACCAGCGGAACTCAGGATGACAAACACCTCTCTCGGCAAGTTATCGGACAGGTTCTGCATCCCCCTCGCGAAGGGGAAATCTCCATCGACAAACAGCGGGCTGCGCGTTAGCTCAGTATACCCAGCTGACAAGCTGCTCTTTTTACGATTTCGTCAAATTGAAGAGCAGCTGACAAGGGCGAAAACATACTCGCTTCGAAGAAAGGGATCTGGTCAGTGAGTGACATGAACTCTGAGATCACTCTAGACAGATTCCGATATCGAAATATCAAAAGGCCACTCGGCCGTAAGGAGGGCTTTCATGGGAAGACAGCGCACTTCATCGAAAGAGGGATCAGTACGGCCACTGTCAATGGATAAAAACCCGTTTGGCGATATAATCTTCGAACAGCTCAGTCCACAATGGGCAGGTGCGACAGGCAAGAAAGATCAGTGGATGCCGGATGTCGACTTTTATGAAATAGACGGCCACTATCATGTATGCATAGACCTGCCCGGGATGAAGAAAGAGGATATCATTATTGATATTGATGGAACATTGCTCTCGGTAAGCGGCAAGCGAGAAGCAGAAGCAGCAGCGGATCAGAATGCTGAATATTTCCTCAACGAACTGCCGTCAGGCTATTTTTCCCGTTGCCTGCAGCTTCCCGGAGAAGTGCAGGAAAAGAATGTGAAAGCGAACTATGAAGGCGGGGTACTCTCTCTGATTCTGCCGCCAAAAGAAATCAAGAAAAAGAAAATCGACATTTACTGAAAGAGCCAGATACCTGAGGGCACCACCAGAGAACAGTCGTACTCGCATTCTTCACAACAGAAACATTCCGCGATCCCCCGACACCAAAAAGAGATCAGTAGGGCGGACGTGTTATAACAAAGTCGACACCATGGCTTAGGAGAAACTGATCATGGACAGCAAACAGCAGAGTATCGTTACGTCGGGGGTGAAACTGACTCCTTCGATCCTTTGTATCGTCATTGTGCTGTTCTCAGGCGTTGGCATTCTCGCTGCATGGTCACAGACAACCACACCTCTTTTTACGCTCGGACAGTTCTCTCAGGCACTCAACACTGCAGCCGAAGGGGCTATTCCGACTGTGGTATTTGTGCAGGTGGAGAAAACCGTGGGAGAGCCATCCGGAGAGGATCCTTTCAGCTCCAACAATCCCTTTGATCTTTTTAGTGATGAGCTTCTCAGACGATTCTTCGGACAGCAGTCTCCCCGGCCGGAATCTCAGCGTGGGTATCGTCAGATGGAAATGGGATCAGGCTTTATCATTTCTTCTGATGGTGTGATCCTTACCAGCAACCATGTCGTAGGAGAAGCGAACAGTATACTGGTGCGGTTATCTAATGGGAAGGAGTTCCGTGCCCAGGTGATTGGTACCGACCCGCCGTCAGATGTAGCGGTCATCAAGATCAACAGTAGTGAAGCGCTGCCTGCTCTTCCTCTTGGAGATTCCGATGCTTTACTGGTAGGAGAATTGGTCATGGCGATAGGCAATCCATTTGGGCTATCCCAAACGCTGACCACCGGAATAGTTAGTGCCAAAGGCAGAGCGAACCTCGGTATTGCCGACTACGAGGACTTCATCCAAACTGATGCTTCCATTAATCCCGGAAATTCCGGAGGTCCGCTCATCAATATGAGGGGTGAAGCCATAGGCGTCAATACGGCCATCTTTTCTCAGAGTGGAGGGAACCTGGGAATCGGCTTTGCCGTACCCATCAACATGGTCAAGGCGATCATGAACCAGCTCATTGAGCACGGCGTTGTATCCCGAGGTTTCCTCGGCGTTTCCGTCCAAACCCTTACAGATACACTTCGAGAGTCATTCAACCTGGCCGATACTACACGAGGAGTTATCATCACTAATGTCATGCAGGATTCACCGGCCGACAAGGCAGGCCTGAAACGAGGAGATATCATCACCGGGTATACTAACCAGCCAATAGAAGAAGCGGCCCCGTTCAGAAATCTGATCGCGATGGCAGCTCCGGGAAGCACCATAACGCTCACCCTTATTCGAGATAAAGAAGAGCAGCATGTTCCGGTCACTCTGGGGGCATTAAAAAGTGAACGTCCTTCTCGTCCTCAAAAAAATGAGACAACCGACAAGCTCGGTTTGACGGTAGAGGAGCTTACTCCCGAAATTGTGACACGGCTCGGCTACCAAGGCTTAGAAGGTGTCGTCGTTACCCGGGTTGCTTCGAACAGCCTCTCAGCTGCAGCCGGTCTTGAGCCGGATATGCTGATCAGTGAAGTCAATAAGAAGCCGATTTCTTCAGTGGATGAATTTCTCGCAGAGATACGAAGCCAGTTAGATAAAAAGCAGATACTTCTGTTTGTACACTCCGGCACTTCTTCACAGTACCTCACAGTGCCGCTCGGATAAGCAGTAGGGAGATAGAAGTGAAGCGCATGGAGCAGTGGAGTCCCGCGCCACGCGGGATAACTCGCACCATTCTTCTCGTATGAAAATCACGATCATGCATCATTGTTGTCGGATCCAGGTGAGGGCACGCATACGTTAGACATTCGCGGCGGGGGCGCCGCTCCCACAAGGGCGGGGTTCAAGGGGAAATATTTACTCTTTTCGTTCAGTCCAGAATGCAGCCCTGAGGGACTACCACTACACCGGTTTCAGAAACCGTAAATCTGCGGCGGTCCTCGTCAGCATCATATCCGATTGAATAATGAGCAGGGATCACAATACCTTCATCGACAACTGTTTTTCGAAGCCGGGCATGCTCACCTACACTGACCCCTTTCATCAGAATTGAATGATCCACTACTGCCGAAGGCTCAACTCGCACAAAGGGCGAAAGGATCGAATCATGAACATATCCATCGGTGATGACGCATCCGTTACACAGCAGCGCATTGTTGATCATACCTTCCTTATTCCCTTTTTTTCCTTCAGCAGACGCCTTCGAATTAATGATCTTTGCCGGAGGAGCCTGCTCTTGAAACGTCCTCACCGGCCATTCCTCCTCATGCAGATTGAAGGGAGGATGCTCTTGCAGCAGTTCCTGGTGAGTTGCGTAGAATGCCGTGATGTTTCCCACATCCCGCCAGTAGTTGCTTTCCCCACACCCTTCGCTGCGAAAGGTATAGGCATAGACCGGGTTATTCTTGATCAGGAGCGGAATAATATCTTTTCCGAAATCATGATTTGTGTCGCGGCGTGCGTTATAGACCAGAGCTCGAACCAGCGATTCGGTCTTGAACACATATACGCCCATGTTTGCCAGAGCCCGGGTCGGGTCGGTCGGCATTGGTCGAGGCCGTCTCGGTTTCTCTTGAAAACCGATTACCCGGAAGCGGTCGTCAACCTGGATAACACCCATGTGATGACATTCGCTGACCGGAAGAGGCACGCAGGCGAGGGTAGCATCGGCTTCTCTTTCCTGGTGAAACCTGATCATTTTTCGATAATCCATTTTATACACATGATCACCGGATAGGATCAGGACATGCTCCGGTCGATTCGCTTCAATCAACCCCAGATTCTGGAAGATAGAATCCGCTGTCCCCCGATACCACGAATCCATATGCACTTTCTGTGGAGGCAGGTTGCGGACGAATTCTCCCAGCTCATGGTTGAAGATGCTCCATCCCCGCTGCATATGATCATCAAGGGTAGCATTGCTATACTGAGTAAGCAGATAAATGCGCCGGATGCCGGTATTGATACAGTTGGAAAGAGTGAAATCAATGATCCGGTAATTGCCGCCGAACGTTACCGCCGGCTTGGCTTTGGATTTTGTAAGTGGATACAGCCGCTCTCCCTGGCCACCAGCCATAATCATAGTTAGAGTGGCATCCATACTCATAGGCAACGCACCTGTTCTCTGCATTGAAAGCACACTGGCGTACGATTCAATTGATAAAAAAACATGAAGGGGTAAATCTGTACCCGCCCCTGGATGGCTCGTTTGAATGCGTTCACCCCTTCATGTTATTTTGGCATCTGCATACAGCTGTCAGGATTTCTGGGGTCCTGGCAGGATATTGAAAAGGCTCATTCGCCCGTCGGCAGGATACTGCCTGAAGCGCACCCACCGAAGCCTCTATCTACACCGGGAGGCGAGACTGACGAATTAGTGCTGCTGCTGACTCTGGCTTGTGAATTGCCGACTTCTGATTGCAGACTTTGGTCCTAAATTCAAAATCAGAACTCTCACATTCTAAATCGCACATGTCCAGAACAGGTACTGAAAGCTTTGATTTCCATAGTCCTGTTCCAGCCTATTGTCGCCAGCAGCGATCCCAAATCTTTAACCATTCTGCGACAGCCTGATTTCTAAGCAGCCTGCTAAAGGCGCCAGAACTCTGATTCCACTGCAGCAGGCAGCATTGTCAGAGAAAAGGCCTCATCCGGAACAGATGCCTCGTAGCGGACATCACTAATAGAACACTCTACCGTCGTTCCATCATAGTAGTCGATCGTCCGGACCGAAACCGGTGTGGGAACCCCTGTAACGAGAGTACTCTCTTCGAAAAGCTGACGTTTCCAAAGCCGACCGGCCATATCGTAAAGATCCCGCTGTAGTGGAAGAAAAGTCTCATATGATATCCAGGTCACGAGTCGGGAGTAAAACCACTGTTCGCTTGGAATGGTTTCAACTTCATATGCTTCAGTGTTCCCGTGCATCGTAATGCCGTTCAGATGATGTTCTCCATCCAAAGCAAGAAAATCTGGATCAACGTAAGCTAAAGCAGTATCAAGTCGCACGTTGAAGTCCAGCATTCGCCGAACATCCTGTATTTCTCCTGCAGGAGATACAAGGATAAAGAATGCGTCCGTCTTTCCTTCCCTTTCGCTAATCAGACGGGCTACACCTTTTACTTCTCGCGGTTGCACCAGTACAAGTAATGATTTTATACCGTCGGGAAGCTTTTTTCGTGCCTCCCGGGCCACCCACCAGCCAGTCCTTTCATTTCCTTGCTTGAGAGTGACAGTCACGGTCCGCGTTGCAGCCGTGGCAGGCTCAAGAATATCTTTCATGAGCTTCCACGCAATGGTTCTCTGCATTGTTCCGGTCTCCTTATATCCTGTCCGGTTCCAATACCGGATTCAAGCCATACTTCTTGGTATCCCATAATAGAAGTCACCTGGCGGACAGGAAATACGTGAATCCCTGTATTCTTCGCTACGCTTTCCGGTATTCTCCCGTACTGTCCATTAGTTCTGAGAGTACCATTAAAAGTGTAACGAGCGGAGGGCAGGCCAAGACCTGCCCCTACGTCGTATCCGGCCTATTACTGATTGCTCTTTGCTCTATGCTCAGCTGCTCCTTAGCTGTCTCCAAGTCTATCAGCACCGAATCAGTGCCTTTACCGGGAGATGATCGGAGACCTGCTGAGATTGAGGACTCTGTATGACTGTCATCCTGAGCAAGGATGACCGAGGCCGGATCAGAATGCGATCAAGGGCAAAAAGCGGGAAATGCGCCGGAAAGGTGGCTCCCGCAGATCCGGTGCCGCCAAACCACGTAATGAATCGCCAGAGAAAAATACTTGTAGGAAACCAGCAGTTGAAATCTCCCAGGAGAACAACGAAGTCACTGCGCCAGCGTGACAGCTCTTGTGCCAGAAGGTTGACCTGGTACCATCGTTCTCGAACCCGTAAGCCCAGGTGCGTTACAATGACGCGCACCAGCTTTCCTTCTATATAAAGGTCCGCATCTATTGCTCCGCGCGGCTCCGACCCAGGAATGCTGAGATCGACCCGGCGGACCTCTCCGGCCTTAAAGCGGGTAAGAAGCAGGTTACCGTAATGTGCGCCTTTGCGAAACAGTGTAGGTCCGGCAAAGACCCGCAATCCGGTCGCCCGGGACAGGGCCTGCTCAGCAAGCATCACATCCATACCACTGGCGAAGGAGACTTCCTGAAGTCCGATGACATCCGCCTGGAGAGCTCGAATAATCTGAATGGTACGATGAGGATCGCGAACGCCATCGCTGCCGACCCACTGGTGAATATTGTAGGTGACAGCAGAAAAGGTATTCCGTAGAGCGGGAACAAACGCTGAATTCGTGGGGGTTCGTCGGACGCGGCCTTTTGGCAGAAGCATCGCACAGCTCCGGCTACTCTCGGCGCAACAGCCGTTTCTTGAACAAAGCGCTGGCTGTAATAAAAACAGCGAGAAAAACTACAGCAACAACAGCCGTCACCCAATCAGGGTCCGTCAGAATAGTCCTGAATTGGTTCATTAGAATCGAAGCAGCAATAATGGAGGGGCTCATTCCCAGAATTGTTCCCAAAAGGAAATCACGAAATGTTACTCGCAATGCTCCAGCCATGAGGTTCACAAAGGAAAAGGGAGCAACAGGAATGTTCCGCACCAGGGCGACAGCGAGAATGCCCGGCTGGCTGAGTTGCTGCAGCAGCCGCTGAGTCCGGTCACCTTTAGCGTAACGCAGTACATCCTTTCCCAGCCATCGGCCTACTGCATAGAGAAGCGCCGCACTGGCCGCCGATCCTGCCAGACTGTAAAGGACGCTCCAATGCGGAGCAAACACCAAAGCGGTAGCCACAATCAACACTGTGACCGGAAATACTACGAGGCCACCCAGAGCATAGGCAGCAACAACAATGAATGGTGCGGCAGTACTGTATTCCAGCGCATGAGCCAGGTCCGCGATCTTTTCAGCATTAACATACTCGCTCAGGCTGGTCCACTGCCATGCCCCGGCAAACATCAGAACTGCCAAAACGAGGAGTATTCGGCTAATCCAGGAGATGATGTTCACGTCTCGTTGGCCGTAGTACCAGTAATCACTGTCCCTCCAGCTCCAGCTTCATGGAGAGAAACCTCAGCATATCCTTCAGCGAGACAATTCCTGCCAGACGACCGTCCTCCACTACCATGAGCCGGCTTTGATTAGTCTGGCTCATGCGTGCCAGCGCCTTAGTAGCATCAACATTGGGTTCAATGGTATTATCCTTGGAACATGGCGTTGCCATTTGTCCTACGCTGCTGCTGGGCCACATTTCCCGTGGGACTTCCTTAATCTGGGCAGTGGTGATACATCCCATCAACGTGCCATTTTGCTGCACGGGAAACATCTTGAAGTTGTACTTGTATACGTACTCCTCCACCAAATCCTCCAGTGAAATGCCGGGAGGGACCGTCACCGGGTTGCGGTTGATGAACCGCTCGAGCGATTCTCCTTCCAAAGCACGCAAGGTCAGAAGACGCTGATAAGAATTCCGTGCTGCTCCATACAAAAACATACCAATTAATGCCCACCACATACCGCCAATCACATTTCCTCCAAGGAGGCTGAAGAAGCCCACAACAATCAGTACGACTGCAAATCCGCTACCGATCTGCGAGGAAATACGGGTCGCCCACTGAATATTGTTTTTGGCTTTCCACAGGATTGATCTCAGAACGCGTCCCCCATCGAGAGGAAAAGCCGGAAGCAGATTGAAGATGCCGAGTATCATATTGATCATTGCCAGATACCTCACCACTGCGGTGATTGGCGGCGACCACGTGCCTCTTCCAGCAAAGGAGAGTCCCCAGAAGATCAATGCAATTCCGAAACTGGAAAGCGGGCCCACGATCGCCATGGTGAATTCCGCCTTAGCATTCGGAGGCTCTTCGTTCATTTCAGCCACACCGCCGAAGACAAACAGCGTGATACCCTTCATCGGCATACCAAATCGCCGCGCCACGAGTGAGTGAGTCATCTCATGCACGATGATTGAGATGAACAGCCCCAATGCTCCAACAATTCCCATAATCCAGTAGGTTCGTGCAGACAGGTCCTTGATCTGGAGTGGAAAAAACCCGACGGAGAGAGACCAGGCGATCAAAAAGGCCAGGAAGATCCAGCTCAGATCAATATGGACATCAAACCCGAACAGCGTGAAGACCTTTAATCTCCTGCCAAACATGGCGATCCTCCTTCTGTGCTCTATTCACAAACAAAGAGTCCGCTGCCAGCCGTGCTGCGTGATATGCACTTCCGCACGCAAACCCAGTAGGCGAGCGTGTCCTCGGGCCAGATACGGGTGCAAACCGCTATTCGAGCATAGCCTGCAGCTGCTGAGCATTACGAACGGCATGGCCCGCCTGATCGTTATTGAAGTAACAGTAAACCTCTCTTCCGCGTTGCGCTGCAGCGTCGATGAATCCGGCCCAGGTGGCAAGCACTTCAGCAGTATACGCACCCTCAGGAGAGCCTTCCTGGCCATGCAGTCGAATATACATAAATGTCGAGGTTACTTCGGCAGGAGACTGCCTTCCTCCGAGGTCATAGATACAAAATGCAACCTGGTGACTTTGCAGAAGCTCGTATGCTTCCGCAGTGAACCAGCTCGGATCACGGAACTCAAAGGCATACCGGTATGTCACCGGCAGCAGGTTGAGGAACTTTTCCAGTCGCCGGCCGTTGAAATTCCACCGGGGCGGCAGCTGAAACAGAATCGGGCCCAGGTGTTCATCAAGGACATCAATTGCCCGAAGGAAACGAGGTACGGTCTGCTCTCCATCGTTAAGCTTTTTCATGTGCGTGATATAGCGACTCGCTTTGACGGCAAAAAGGAACCCCGCCGGAACACTGTCCCGCCATCTCCGCAATGTTTCCCGGGGCGGAAGCTGATAAAAAGAATTGTTTATCTCCACCGTATGAAAATGCTTTACGTAGTAGGCTAAGAAGTTATCCGTAGAAAGATTGCCAGGATAAAAAACCCTCTTCCAGTGGTCATAGTACCACCCTGAGGTTCCGATATAGATAGCGGTGCTCTTTTTCATCAATTCGCTGCTTTTCTCATTACCTGCTTTCATCCGAGGCGGGACTTCACGCTAACCATCAGCCCGGCTCCGCTTTCAGTACAGTTCACTGTACCCTCTCCCCCACAGTCGTATAAATACAGCAAAGTGCGTATTTCAGGCCGCCTGCTCCGGTATTCCCCCCCGTTTTCTCATGACGTGGTCCGGCCAGACCACCACATCTGATCAGGCTAGAGCAGACAAACAGAGCTGCCGCGTACTGTCCTGCAGCAAAATACTACCTTTCTGTTACCCGAATACGAGATATCATCTATTTATTCCGGCAGCCGCTCGGCCGATATTGTGAATCTATGATCGTAAAGCAGTCACAGCACCTGAATCAAGGCACAATCATCTCGATTCGCAGCAGCGTAATTGACGCCCTTTTCCCGGAGCGTATTCCAGCCACGAGGAACATTCTCAGAACGGGAGAAGACCGCAGTGTCATCGTGGAAGTGCAGACGCTTCTCGATACGACTACCGTCCGAGGTATTACAATTACTCCTCCACAAGGGCTTGCCGAGGGTTCTCCCATTTTCGACACCGGTCAAACGTTGCGCGTCCCGGTCGGGCAACAGATACTTGGGAGAGTGTTCAACGTCCTTGGCCAGACCATTGACAAGGGAAAAGGCCTCTCTGCTGAAGAGTGGCGTTCGATTTACCATGATCCACCTCCTCTTGAACAGCAGACAACCTCTTCCGAAGTGTTCCAAACCGGTATTAAAGCGATTGATGTTCTGGCTCCGCTCGAACGTGGAGGGAAGGCGGGATTGTTCGGCGGTGCAGGAGTCGGAAAAACCGTGCTTATCATGGAAATAATCCACAATATGGCCGGCAAGCACAAGGGCGTCAGCGTTTTTTGCGGCATTGGAGAACGCACCCGGGAAGGTGAAGAGCTGTACCGCGAAATGCGGGAGGCGGGAGTGCTTGCGAATACAATCATGTTCTATGGACAGATGAACGAGCAGCCGGGAG
>JAGOGO010000009.1 GCA_017996625.1 Deltaproteobacteria bacterium
GCACTGATCTCACTCGCGATACTCACGAGCAATTGAAAAAAACCAAGCTCAATTACATCGGCTACGTGGAAGGACGAGATGTCTTTGCCGGAAAAGTGGATGTGGTAGTCTGCGATGGTTTTACCGGAAACATCGTTATCAAAACCGCCGAAGGAGTAGCCCAGAATTTCATTTCCGTGCTGAAGAGCGAGATCAGTCGCAGCTTTTTTGCCCGCATCGGATACCTTATGTCCCGGACAGCTTTTCGTGCTTTCAAAAAAAGATTCGACTACCGGGAATACGGCGGCGCTCTGCTCCTCGGTGTAGACAAGCCCGTTGTATTTGCTCACGGCACCTCTGACGATCTGGCGTTCATGAACGCTATCCGGGTTGCCCGCGAGTATGTCGAAAAGGATGTTATCAGCAGGCTGCGGCATGATATCGAACACACTGCAGATCTGTATCGCTTTGAGAAGCGACATCCATTTATCAACAGGATAATCCGCCCGTTTTCCGCAAAAGAAAAAAGCAGCAGCGAAGCGTTTTCTCCGGATGACGATGACCGGATAGAGGAGAATTCCTGAGCAATTGAAGTTAGATTGGGTTCAATCTCCTTGCCACAGGCTCTGGACACCAAGCCTTCTCAGGCCGAACGACATACTGCTGTGGCAGCATTTCAGACCCGTGTTTTTTACTAACTGGAGCAGATGCCCGATTCATGAGTTCTGATCCCTTAGTATCGTGAGGTTGATGATGAATACCGTATTAAAACTGGGCATCCCCAAAGGAAGCTTGGAAAAAGCGACTATTGAGCTCTTTCGCAAATCGGGATGGCGCATCGCTACTGATGCTCGAAGCTATTTTCCGTCCATCGATGACGAAGAACTTTCCTGCCGTCTGATTCGTGCTCAGGAAATGTCCTGGCACGTAGAAGGCGGCATTATCGATCTGGGCATTACCGGTGTGGACTGGATCAGGGAAAACGGATCGAATGTGGTGGTCGTGCAAGATCTGGTTTACTCCAAATCAACGTTGCGGCCCGCCCGCTGGGTGCTCGTAGTGCGGGATGATTCTCCAGTGACGCGAATCGAAGACCTGGAAGGAAGAAAAATTTCCACCGAACTGGTCAATTTCACCAGGCGGTACTTCGCTGAACGCAGCATCGATGTGAATGTGGAGTTCTCCTGGGGTGCAACTGAAGCCAAGGTGGTCGATGGATTGGTCGATGCCATTGTTGAAGTAACTGAGACCGGCAGTACCATCAAGGCTCACAACTTGAAAATCATCTGTGAGTTGATGAGCACAAACCCTCAGCTGATTGCGAGCAAGGAAGCGTGGGAGGATCCCTGGAAGCGAAACAAGATCGAGCAGATTGCCCTTCTGCTGAAAGGTGCTTTGCAGGCTGAAGCAATGGTCGGTCTGAAAATGAATGTTCCTCAGGCTAAGCTTTCACACCTCATTACCATTTTGCCGAGCCTCACATCTCCCACAGTTGCCAGCCTGTACAACTCGGACTGGTACTCGGTAGAGACTGTAATCGCCGAGTCCATGGCCAGAGACCTTATCCCACGTCTCCAAAAGGCCGGAGCTGAAGGGATTATTGAGTATCCGCTTAACAAGGTGATTTAGCAGGGCATTGAAAGCGATTCAGCATTCACATAATCCTTGAAAACTAATGAAATCTAGACTATAAACAGGTTTCAATACCAGCACGTATTCACGATTTACGCGTTCCACGTTTCTCCATGGACAAGATCGTTATTCATAAGAGCAGGAAATTATCAGGAAAAGTGCGCATCGGGGGGGCAAAAAACGCCGCATTACCGCTGATGACGGCAGCGCTTCTTACCGAAGGCTGGAATACCTTTACTAACGTGCCTCGGTTGCGAGATATCCGTACCGCCCAAGCTGTCCTTGATGAACTGGGTGTAGATGTGAGGTGGGAAGGTGATACCCTTCGACTCAACGCTCAAGGGCTCAATGGAAACACAGCTCCCTATGACCTCGTAAGAACCATGCGCGCATCAATTCTCGTGCTTGGCCCGGTGCTGACGCGCATGAAACAGGTCAAGGTTTCTCTTCCCGGAGGCTGCGCTATCGGAGCCCGGCCGGTTGACCAGCATCTCAAAGGCCTGGAGCTCATGGGCGCGGCCATCGAAATCAAACACGGTTACATCCATGCCCGCACTCGCGGGCTGAAGGGCGCTACCATCTATTTCGATGTCAATACAGTAACGGGCACAGAGAACCTTCTCATGGCGGCATCTCTTGCCAAGGGGACCACTGTGCTGCACAACGCTGCTCAAGAGCCTGAAGTGGAAGAGCTGGCAGCAGTGCTTACCGCTATGGGTGCCCATATTGAAGGAGCGGGTACTGATACTATAACCATCGAGGGCGTTGCCTCTCTCAAGCCAGTGACTCATTCAGTTATGCCCGATCGAATCGAAGCAGGCACCTACCTTCTCGCTGGCGCTCTTACTGGCGGTACAGTGGAAGTAGGTCCATGCATTCCCGCTCATCTCGGCGCCTTACTTCAGAAAATCGAAGAGGCTGGCATCAAGATCGACGTCGCTGCCGATACTATAACCGTGAAGGGTGAGAACTCGATCAGACCACTCAATATCACAACCCAGCCGTACCCTGGCTTTGCCACTGATATGCAGGCCCAGTTCATGGTCCTCCTCTGCCTGGCTGAAGGCGCGAGTTTAATCACTGAGACCATTTTTGAAAATCGTTTCATTCACGTAGCCGAGCTCCAGCGCATGGGCGCCAATATCGAAATCAAAGGAAACACCGCTATCGTCCATGGAGTAAAAGAGCTGACCGGTGCTTCGGTAATGGCAAGTGATCTGCGCGCAAGTGCTTCGCTTGTCCTGGCCGGGTTGGCAGCTCGAGGGACTACCGAGATCTCTCGCGTCTATCATATCGATCGAGGGTATGAAACTATTGAAGCCAAGCTTCAGAGTTTGGGAGCACACATCGAACGGGTAAAAGAATAACCTTGATGGACTCGCAAAAAGTCGTCTAAGAGATGACGAAGTAATCCCCTGTGGCGCGGGACATCTAATGCCTTCCTGGCGCTCACGAGTGGAAAGAACTCTATCGAGCATCAAACGATTCTGATATCGTGAGGTGCCTAATAGATAACCGGCGGTCGGGCCGCTTCATCGGGTGGGGGCAGTATGAAGATTCTGAACATGTGGGAAAAAGACTCGCTGGAAGCGTTGGAAACACTGCTGAGTCGTTCTCACGAGACCAAGACCAGCGTGGAAGAAGCGGTTCGTGAAGTAGTTGACCAGGTGCGATCCCGGGGCGATGAGGCAGTAGCTGAGTATACCAGTCGCTTCGACGGCGTGCAGCTTGCTGCTCGTGATTTCCAGGTTCCAGAGACTGACCTGGAAAAAGCCTTAAACAGCCTTTCCGCTCCTGTCCGCGAGAGCCTTTTTCTTGCCCGCGATCGAATCGAAGCATTTCATTGTGAGGGAAAAATTCGCTCCTGGATGAGCACTTCAACGCCCGGAGAAGTTCTCGGCCAGGTAGTGGTTCCACTCGATCGCGTCGGAATTTATGTCCCCGGCGGGAAAGCTGCGTATCCTTCATCAGTGCTCATGAATGCACTGCCGGCCCGGGTTGCTGGAGTTACAGAAATCATCATGGTAACCCCGCCATCCCGCCAGGGTTTAAACCCGCTCACGCTTGCTGCTGCCCAAGCCTGTGGTATCAAGCGGGTGTTTCAAATCGGCGGTGCCCAGGCAGTAGCCGCCCTCGCGTACGGTACCGGCACCGTCCCGGCAGTGGACAAGATCGTCGGGCCAGGCAATCTGTTCGTTGCCACCGCCAAGAAGCTGGTATCCGGCGAAGTCGGAATCGACATGATTGCCGGCCCCAGCGAGATTCTGGTGATTGCCGACGAGAGCGCGAACCCGGAATGCATCGCTTATGACCTGCTCTCACAAGCCGAACATGATGAGCAGGCTAAGGCGATTCTCGTCACAAGCTCCGTTTCGGTTGCCCAGGCCGTTAACCAAGAGTTGGAAAGACAGCTGCGGTTTCTTCCCCGACAGGACATTCTTACCGCCAGCCTCGACGATTACGGGTGCATCATCATCACTCGTGATCTCCTTCACGCAGTACAGATTTCAAACCGGTTCGCTCCTGAACATCTGCTGCTGGCAGTGCAGGAGCCGTTCACCTTGCTCGGATCGATTCGACATGCCGGGTCGGTATTTCTCGGGCATTTTTCTCCAGTGGCAGCAGGGGACTACCTCGCCGGACCTAACCATGTCCTGCCAACTTCGGGAACAGCCCGGTTTTCTTCGCCTCTCGGCGTTTACGATTTCGTGAAGTGTTTCAGCATCACCCACTTTGACCGGCCGCATCTTCAGTCCTTGGCTGAACACATTGTCCGACTCGCTCGGCTGGAAGGTCTGGAAGCTCACGCCCGGTCTGTGGAAGTACGCCTAACATCAAAGCCATGAACGAAAACGATTATCCGCACAAAAAGCACCAGATGAAAAATGATCCACATCACGGCAAACACCGTCGGAATACACTATCGCCTATTGCGGTACCAGAGCCAGGCAGCAGGAATCCGGGTGGCATCACCAGCACAACCACGGATGTTCCCGGTGCTGGCATGAAAGAATATGAGCAGATCGCGACAGTGCAGCCATTCAGCACAGGGAAAAACAGTGCTGACGTCAGTCTGCTCGAAGAGCAGATGCAGCGCTGCGATAAGATGGCCATGGTCGGCGAGCTGGCAGCCGGTTTGGCTCATGAGATCGGAACCCCCCTTACGGTTATCCAGGGCACTGCCGAATACTTGTTGATGGATCTGGACGAGGCTGATCCCCGTCGTCAGGACTTTGAGACTATTCTCTCTCAGGCGAACAGAATTACTCAGCTCATGGACCGGTTGCTCACCTTCTCCCGTTCCTCTCGACCGGAAAAGAAGCCGCTAGACATCAATCACCTCATCGGCCGGGTACTCGCCCTCATGGACCACCATATCTGCAAGTACAATTGCCAGATGTCAACTGACTTTGAAGAGAACATTCCACCTCTTGCCGGAGATGGAAATCAACTCACTCACGCGTTCTTGAATATTCTGCTTAACGCTATCCAGTCTCTGCCAGGATCGGGGAGCGTTTTCATCCGGACAAGAAATAAAAAGGATGAGGGAGGCTGGATCGAAGTCACTATCGCCGATACCGGCTGTGGTATCTCCGATGAGAATGCAGAAAGGATTTTCGATCCTTTTTTCACAACCGAGCCGGGAGGAAAAAGCACTGGTTTGGGCCTCACGGCGAGCCTTCGTATCATTCGCAATCATGGCGGCGTCATCACCGTGGGAAGCACTGTCAACCATGGGAGTGTCGTTACCACTAAACTTCCGATTATGAAAGATGGCACAAGTGCCTGCGAGCAGCAATAACGAAAAAATCCTCATCGTCGAAGACGACGACAAAATGCTGGGCCTGCTCAGGAAGGTCCTTGCCCGTCATGGGTTTTCGGTCACCACCTGCACACGGGGATGGGAAGCGCTGGAGAAAGCTGGCCAGGATGTCTATGACCTGGTGATCAGCGATATCCGCATGCCGGGAATGACGGGACTGGATCTGCTGAAAAGCATTCGCAGTCTCAGCCCAGATACCTATGTTATTCTCATGACTGCTTTTGGTTCAGTTGATTCTGCAGTCGCCTCGATGAAGCAGGGCGCCTACGACTACATTACGAAGCCTTTTAAGATGGATGAGTTCGTCATCCTTGTGCGCAAGGCGTTGGAAGAGCAGAAGCTTCGCCAGGAAGTGAAAACCCTGCGGGCCGAAGTACAGCACAAATACAGCTTCGGTAATATCATCGGAAAAAGCCAACCGATGCAGGAAGTCTATACGCTGATTAAACGGGTGGCTTTTCATAAGACTACTGTTCTTATCACCGGCCAGAGTGGAACCGGCAAGGAATTGGTAGCTAAGGCAATTCACTATAACAGCCCCCGCAGCGATTTTCCCTTTGTGGTGGTCAACTGCAGCGCAATTCCTGAAACACTGCTGGAAAGCGAACTCTTCGGCCATGTGCAGGGCGCCTTTACCGGTGCGATTTCTTCCCGTAAGGGTCTTTTTGAGGAAGCTGAACGCGGGTCGGTCTTTCTCGATGAAGTAGGTAATATACCCCCCTCCATTCAGGTAAAGCTGTTGCGGGTTCTGCAGGAAAGAGAAATTCGGCGCCTCGGAGGAGCAGAAAATATCAAGGTTGATGTTCGGCTGATTGCTGCCACCAATGTCGATCTGTATGAAGAGGTTCGCAAGGGTCAGTTTCGTGACGATCTCTACTACCGGTTGAATGTTGTCCATATCAATTTGCCCTCCCTGAGAGACCGTCCCGAAGATATCCCCCTGCTCATCCAGCACTTCCTGAATAAGTACTCCCATGAATACGGCGTCGGGGAAAAACAGTTGTCCAAAGAAGCCCTGCGTATCCTTATGGATTATGAGTGGCCGGGGAACGTGCGCGAATTGGAAAATTGCATTGAGCGGGCGGTAACCCTGGGCCGTCACGAGATCATCAAGCCCGAAGACCTGCCGTCGCATCTGGCCAATGCTGCTCATGAATCAGTACAGGTTCCCGAGCTTCCGGAAAATTTGACCCTCAAAGAACTGGAAATCGAATACATCCGAAAAATCCTCACAAAGACCGGCGGAAACAAAGTCAAAGCAGCTGCAATTCTCGGCATTAACCGAAGGACTATTTACCGCCTGGCCCAGCAGTATAAAATCGATCTTTGAGTGCCGCTCCGGGAACAGTAAGAAGTAAGAGTGAGAAGTAAGGAGTAAGGAGAGAGAAGCACGCTATCTGATACGAGATACAGGTTACGTATCTGTCTTCAGATCAGAACTCACAACCTGCAACTCGTCATCCGCAATTGCCTGCTACTCCTCGATTCCTGACCCATCCTCTAACTTTTCACTTCTCGTATTAAACTTGACCTCGCGCAGGGACGCAGAGCACGCGGAGAAGAGGGTTTAGGAGATTGCCACGTCGACCCGCAGGGAACATGAGGAAAGAGGCTGGTCGTTGCGAGCGAGTTTCTAACGAGCGCGGCAATCTCAGCTTGAGGGCGATCCCGCGCTTCGCGGGACTTGCAATGACAGATTTCTTTTCCCTGCGCCCTCAGCGCCTCAGCGCGAGATTATAGGTAGGCACCAGGGAAGGATCTCCTTACTTTTCACTTTTCACTTCTCACTGTTCACTGTTTCTTTTTCGATCAACCTGGGCCCGATGGCGCCCAGAGGCTTTCGCTTACTTCTTACTTTTAACTCAGAAAAGAATTCTTGCAGAAACGACAATGCCGATAAATATCAACCCCCACCTTCTGCAGGCACTACGAAAGCATCCTGTGCTGCGGGCACTCCATCAGCTTGCACAGGCATCACACTGTGCGGTCTACCTCGTGGGCGGAGCCGTACGCGATCTGCTCCGAGGCATTTCTCCCGAAAAAGACTTCGACGTGGTTACCGCAGAAAATCCAAAACATCTGGCGCGGCTCTTTTCGCGATCCGTCTCCGGAACATTTGTTCCTTTGAGTGAAGTGCCGCCTAATTACCGTGTCGTTGCACATTGCCAGGAGCAGCGCATTGAAGTGGACTTTGCTGCATTTCGAGGAAAAACTCTCACCGAAGACCTCTTATTGAGAGATTTTTCTATTAATGCTATTTCACTTTCCCTAGCCGATCTTTTCGACACGGAAGAACCTATTTTGCTCGATCCGACTGGAGGAATAGCCGACCTGCAGGCGGGTGTGCTGCGCGTCACCAGTGTGCGATCTTTCGACGATGATCCGCTTCGCGTTCTGCGGGCGGTACGGATTGCCAGGATGTGCCACCTCTCTCTCCATCAGGACACAATGAGTGAAATCGTCACCAAACAGAAGCGGCTTAAGGGAATAGCCATAGAGCGTATTCGCAGCGAGTTCTTCAAGGCTATCGAAGGACCCGACGCGCCGACCACTATGACACTTCTTGAGAAACTGGGGATCCTGGACACTGTCATGCCGCTGCCTTTCACTACCCCTTTTAAACCAGAAGCATCTCTGCAGCGTCGTACGATGAACAATTATGACACCATCAGGCAATGCGAATGGCTCCTTAACCATCTCGATTGCTTCTGTCCCGAATTTGCTGATGACATCAAGACCTACTGTACCGGGGAAATAGAGGCTGATGTCCATCGCTTCGGCTTGATCAAGGTAGCAGGCTTATTGCATGATCAAGCTTTCCGTCTGAGGCTTGGTTCTACGAACAGCAGCTATCGGGATGCAGGCTCTGCGATGGAACCGCTTTCGACCCTCTCTACTCATTTCAGTGTCTGTTTCAAGCTGGGGAAAAAAGCAAGCAGAAGCCTGCAGGTGATGGCCGACCAGCAGAAGCGACTCAACTACCTGTTCAACTCCAAAAATCTCAGTAACCGCATGTGCTTCCGTTACTTCTATGATGCCGGTCCCGAAGGAATCGAAGCGATTCTCTTTTTCCTAGCCAGCATTTTCAGGGGGGATACATCATCCGGAAATCAGACTATTGACCAAAACGTGCAGAAATCTGCACAGCGTCTGCTATACTATTACTATGCAGAATATTGCATAGTTCACCCGCAACCCTTGATCTCGGGACAGGACATCATGGAAGAGTTCGGCCTGTCCGAGGGAAAGAGCATCGGAAAATTCCTCGATCGTGTGGGACAACTGGAGGCAGAAGGGCGTTTGTCCACCCGGGATGAAGCTCTCGCATGGATTAGATCTACACTCGATACCTCCGGAGAGTTAAGAGTTAAGAGTGAGGAGTGAGGAGTTAGAAGTAAGCGCAAGCCTCTGGGCGCCATCGGGTCCACGTTGATCGCAGAAGAAACGTTGCCATCGTCATTCCTCACTTCGTTCGGTGGATAAAGAGCTGATGCGCAACCCGCGCATGAAATCACGGGCAGGCACGAGGGACATTTCTAACTCCTAACTCCTGACTCCTTACTCTTCACTCTTTACTGTTTTTTGAACCTAGATTCTGCAACCTTATGGATTCAGTTATTCTCCCTAGTCTGGCCTTCATTTTCGGAACCATTATCGGCAGCTTCCTGAACGTTTGTATATATCGTCTGCCTCAGGAAACATCCATCGTATTTCCCGGTTCCCACTGCCCCCGATGCGGCCAGCCGATACGGTTTTACGATAACATCCCCCTCCTCAGCTACCTCATCCTCGCGGGGAAATGCCGTTATTGCAGGGCGTCGATCTCGTTTCAGTACTTTCTGGTGGAAATGGCTTCCGGGATTTTCTCTCTGCTTGTTTTTCTACATTTTTCCCTGTCGGAGTATTTCGTGTATTTCGGCTTCATCGCCAGCCTTCTGGTAGTGACAGGTATCGACCTTAAGCACAAGATTATTCCCGATGTCATTTCCCTGCCCGGAATTGTCATTGGCTTCGCATGCTCCTTCGTGCTCCCGCGAATTACCTATGTCGATTCACTCCTCGGTATTGCTCTGGGAGGCGGGACCCTGCTTACCGTGTCCGTTGTATACTACGCAGTTACGAAAACCGAAGGCATGGGTGGAGGAGATATCAAACTCCTCGCCATGATCGGCGCCTTTCTCGGGCCAAAGGCTGTTGTAGCCGTAATATTCATAAGTTCCTGTGTGGGCTCGCTGATAGGCATTGGGATTATCCTTCTCAAAGGCAAAGACCGAAAATACGCTATCCCTTTCGGTCCGTTTCTGGCTTTGGGGGCGGTTATTTTTGTTTTCTGGGGTGACGCCCTCCTGAATTGGTACCAGCGCTTCTTACTCGGAGAATAGCAGGCAGTGATCAAGCCCGGTCTTCGATGGGAAATCATTTTTGCGCTCCTCATCGCCATGGTGACAGCGAGTTTTCTGATCAGCATAGTTGTCATGAGCGTAACCAAGCGAAGCATTATCGATCAGAAAGTTGAAGCTACTGCGACCTTGATCCATGCTTTCCAGCACAGTGTAGATTCGATCTGCTCCGGAAACGAAGAGGCCCTTCTCAACCGTACTGTTGTCTGGCAGCTGCAGCGCCTTGTACTCCTGTTCACTAAGGAAAAGGATCTGAAAACGGTTTTTGTCACTGACCGCACCGGCCGAATACTGGCCTCTAACCACGTGAACAGAATCGGAACCACGCTGAAGGATGATGATCTGAACAAGGTCATTAGCACTGCCGGCATTCTCGCTCGGCTGCCGCAGGATAAAAATGACATTTTTCGTCAGGTCAGTGATGAGCTCTCGGTTTCGGCGCCACTCTATTTAAAAGGTCAGGTGGCCGGAGCAATCAGGATGACCTTTTCCCTGCAGAGTATTCATGCTGCCATCACGAACTCGCTCCAGCTGATCGTCTTTTACATTATCTTCACCGCCATACTTATTACCGCCCTCGGCAGCTACCTGCTATCGCGTATCGTGGTACGCCCAATCCAGAGGCTGGCACAGGCTACTGAGGCTTTAGGCAAGGGGGATTTCAACGTTCTGGTAGAGAATACCAGCCGCAACGAACTGGGACACCTTTCGTTGGCTTTCTCCACTATGAGTAATCGCATCGAACAGCATCAAAAAGAACTGCACGCCAAGATCGAATCACTGGAAATTCTCAATCGGGATCTGCAGCAGTCACGAAAGGAAGTACTCGCTGGAGAGCGGTTGGCATTGGTGGGCAAACTCGCTGCAGGCGTTGCCCATGAAATTGGAAATCCCTTGAGTGTCATTCTCGGTTATGTTGGGCTGCTCCAGAAAAAAGAGCCACAGCATTCACCGTCTCTCGACTATCTAAGGCGTGTGGAGCAGGAGCTTCTGCGCATCAATCACACCATCCGAGGACTGCTGGATTTCAGCCGGCAGCCGCAATCAGAGGCTGCTCTCGTGGATATGAAACAGGTCCTCGATGACGCTCTCGGCCTCGTCGGCCATCAGGGAAAGTTTCAAGAGCTTCAGCTGATAACCTCACTTGAGGATGAGCTCTGGCTGGTGGAAGGTGATCGCAACCAGTTCCAGCAGGTGATCCTCAACCTTCTGCTCAATGCCGGTGAGGCGGTGGCTGACCGGGGAACCATCGCCCTGCTGGCTGACCGCATGATTTGGAAAGACGATACCCTTGTTGCCTGTGCTGTTGCTCACCGGACTGATTTCTCTCCGGTTCCTCTTTTTGGTCTCGGTGATGAACGTGTTCCCTGGGAAGATCCGGCTCCTTTCGTGAACGGTCAACCGGTCTTACGCCTTCTGACTGCTGACGATGGAATCGGCATTGCCGAGGGAAATCTCGGCCGGATCTTCGATCCCTTCTTCACCACAAAAGAGGCAGGCAAAGGAACTGGCTTAGGGCTCGCAATCTGCATGCGCATTATTGAATCTTCCGGAGGAATCATCACTGCCCGCAGCGAAATCGGGCGCGGCAGTGCCTTTCTTATTCTCTTGCCCGGCAAAGGACTGCAGAATGGATACGACTCGCATTCTCATCGTGGATGATGAAGAAAATATGCGCCATATGCTCTCGGAGCTGCTCAAACAGGATGGTTATGGCGTAGATACCGCCGGCAACGGTCAGGAGGCGCTGGATAAGCTCGAGGTGCGTGACTTTGACCTGATTCTGTGCGATCTGCGCATGCCGGAAATGGACGGGCTCACGTTCCTTTCCACGGTAGTTGACAAGAAGCTGAAGTCTTCAGTGATCATGATGTCCGCTTACAGCACGGTCGACCTGGCGGTTGAAGCAATGAGGATCGGTGCCGTCGATTATATTTCCAAACCGTTTAATACCGATGAGATCCTGCTGAAACTCAGGCGGCTCAACAATGAGGAGCGGCTCAAGCGGGAATTCGTGCAGCTTAAACATGAACTGCAGCAGTCAGAGCCTACCTTCTCCAGCCTTATCGGACAAAGTGAGAACATGCAGAACGTATTTCGCACGGTGGAGAAGGTAGCGGGCTATAAGACCACGGTTCTGATCTCCGGTGAGAGCGGTACCGGTAAAGAGCTTCTGGCCCGGGCAATTCACAATCACAGTCCACGCGCCGCCAAGCCTTTCATTCCGATAAACTGCGGAGCAATACCGGAAAACCTGCTCGAAAGCGAGCTCTTCGGGTACCTCAAAGGATCATTTACTGATGCAGTACGCACTAAAAAGGGGCTTTTTGAAGAGGCCCATGAGGGCACTCTGTTTCTCGATGAAATCGGCGAACTGCCGTTACTCCTGCAGGTAAAGCTGCTGCGGGCGCTTCAGGAGGAAGAAATCCGGCGACTGGGTGATACTCAGGCAATTCATGTGGACGTAAGAATTGTCGCCGCCACGGTTCATGATCTTTCCGACAGGGTGCAGAACGGCTTGTTTCGTTCCGATCTTTATTACCGCCTCAACGTTCTCACCATACATGTTCCACCACTTCGCGAGCGGAAAAGCGACATCCCCGTCCTGATCAATCATTTTTTACACAAGTTCCGTCAGAAGCTCGGAGTCCTGGTGGAAAAGATATCACCGGAAGCGTACCGAATGCTCCTCAACTATGACTGGCCGGGCAATGTCCGGGAGCTGGAAAATGTATTGGAACGGGCAATTGTTCTCAGTTCTGACAACACGATCACTGACGAAAGCCTTCCCCCGGAGATTCGCGAAGCTGCCCGAGCAGGCATGGCTCCGATTTCCCTGGAAGCGCTTTCCTTGAAAAAGGCTAGCCGGGATCTGGAAGTGGAGCTTATCAAGAAAGCCCTCAAGGCAACCAACGGAAACCATACCAAAGCGGCCCGGCTCCTGGAAATCAGCCACCGAGCTTTCTTATATAAATTGAAGGAGTATAATTTGCGCTAGCAGGCCAGCGGCAGCAGTGTATTGACTTCGTGATCATGAAGCAGGTAGACAGAGTCCTAGCTCTGGCATTCTTGTTCTCCGCCGATTTTAGAACTTTGATCCCAACACGCCGGGTGCTCAAAAAGGTACAGATGCAAGGCGCCGAGGGAGCGACGACTGAGGCGTATAGTTAATACGCCGCAAGGAGGAGCGACCGAAGGCAACACAGCAGATGGGCCTTTTTCAACACCCGGCCCAGTGAGGTTTTATGTTTAACAGACTGTGTGATTGGTTTACCCGGCTACTCACCCTCTGGGTGGTGGCAGCAATAGGTGTGGGATATTGGTTTCCAGGTGCTCTGACCATCTTCAAGGGTTACAACGAGTGGTTTTTCATGTTCACCATGTTCGGCATCGGGGTGATTCTTTCTCCCGATGATTTTAGGCTCATTTTCAGAAAGCCGATTCCCGTCGTCGTAGGTGTTGCGGCTCAGTTCCTCATCATGCCTGCGTTGGCTCTCGTTATCGCCCGCCTGCTCAAACTGGAGCCGTCGCTTGCCCTGGGATTAATTCTCGTGGGAGCAGTTCCTGACGCCATGGCTTCTGGAGTCATCTCCTATCTGGCTCAGGCTGATGTAGCCTTCTCGGTTGCTCTCACCAGTGCCACCACGCTGGTTGCTCCCCTGGTAACTCCTTCGGTCACCTATCTTTTTGGAAAAATGTATATCCCTATTCAGTTCTGGCCTTTGTTTCTCAGCATTATCAAAATGGTCATTGTGCCTCTGGCAGCCGGACTGGCCGTGAAACATCGCTGGGGCAAAGAAATCGCTCCAGTCGAAAAGCTGTTTCCAACTCTTTCTACCCTTTTCATTGCTTTTATCTGCGGCCTGGTGGTGGCTTTAAACAAAGAACATCTTGCTGAAGTGAGTCCTTCCATAATCACCGGTGTTTTTCTGCTTAACCTTTTCGGCCTCATCTTCGGGTATGCCACCGGGAAGTTGTTTCGCTTTGATATCAAGCGCTCCCGAACGCTCGCCATCAATGTCGCCATGCAAAACGCCGGCTTGGGCGCAGTGCTCGCTTTGAAACATTTTTCTGCTGAAGCGGCCATTCCCAATGCTCTGTTCGCAACCTGGTGCATCGTCACCGGCTCCATCCTTGCAGCTTGGTGGACCCGAAAAAGCCGACAACTGCCTCAGGAGCACTGAGCGCTGGCGCTTTCTTCACGGCGAGGACGCTCCCACAAGAGTGGACTTCAAGGTTGAAGGTTAAAGTATACGTCCTATAGGTCCTATAGGACGTATACTTAGGATGCCACCAGTTCCGGCGAGAGAATGATTCCCTCCAGGATCCCGGAGTCGATGACCCTCAGAGCTGAGAATCCAAAGAGCTCCATGACCGCGAGAGTGATCAGGGCGCCAGGGATGATCAGATCTTCCCGGCCTGGCTGCAGGCCCGGAAGCAGCAGGCGCTCATAGCTGGTTTGATCGATCAGGGTGTCAAAAATTTCCTCGATCAGATCATGATGCAGAACATGGTTGGTCACTTGATCGCGGTCATACACGGTGAGCATTAGATCCATTGCGGCAAGGGTCGTCGGGGTACCGGCAATACCGATGAGTACCGTGCGTGTGCAGGTAAAGGGAAACCGCTCCGCCTGCTCGAAGTGCCGCCTGACCTTCTGTACCTGCTCATACACCTGTTGCCTGGCAACCGCGATCTCATCACTGATTGGAGGGTCATGATGCAGCAGGCTCTCCGTGAGATGCACCACGCCGAGCTCGATGCTTTCGATCAGGTCGGGCGTAGTGCCGGAGGTGAGAATGAATTCCGTACTTCCGCCACCGATGTCGAAGATGAGCGCCTGATCGAACGGCACCGACACCGGCAGCAGAGCTCCACGAGCTGCCAGCTGTGCTTCGGTTGCGCCGGTAATGACGGTGATGTCGATTCCTGCTTCACTACGTGCCTGCTCGATAAATTTGGCTCGATTGGCCGCCTTGCGCACCACACTGGTAGCAACTGCCAGTGCCGATTCCACACCAAGATCATTCATGGCTGCTCGAAATTCCTGAAGAACGGCGATCGTGCGGCTCATGGCCTCTTCCGCGATACCGCCTTGAGGTGTGTAGCCGCCACCCAGCCGCGTTATCCGCTCCTGGCGGCTGATGACCGTAAAGTGCTCCTGACCATGATAGTCTGCTACTAACAGTCGTACCGTATTGGTGCCAATATCAATTGCTGCTCGCCGCATACAGTTATACCCTCTGTTAGTTCACCGTTGTCCGTTCACCGTTCACTGACACAAATGATGAAGTCGTAGAAAAGCGTCCCTGTTGTCTCAACAGCTCGAGAGGTAATAGAAACAGCTGTATTTTCTGTATGCCCGCCTACGCGGGCATGACGCACTGTCGTGAGTGCCTACCTTCTACGAGTCTATCTTTTGTCTGTGAACGATGGATCTAATCCAGTCGGTGAATCCCGCGAAACGCGGGATCAACGGTGAACACCTTCAGACAGCTCCCCCGCAAACACGTCGTACGCATCTTTTCCATAGAGACAGAATACCACCCGCTCAATTCCAGTTTGGCCAGTCAGATAATCCTTTGTCGTAGAAATCATGATCTCCGCACATCGGTCCAGAGGATATCCGAAGATACCTGTGCTTATTGCCGGGAACGATATAGTCCGGAGGCTATGTTCATCAGCTACTCTAAGGCTGTTGAGCGTTGCATTCCGCAGTTTCTCATCCTCGTTTCCTTCACCCATGCGAGGACCGACCGCGTGAATGACATACCGGGCCCGAAGGTTCCCGCCGGTCGTAATCACCGCTCCTCCCACAACGGTACCACCGATCCGATCACATTCCGCCTGAATGGCTGGGCCGCCTTTGCGGCGGATCGCTCCCGCCACACCAGCGCCAAGAATTAAAGCAGCGTTGGCGGCATTGACAATCGCTTCAGTATCCATCTCAGTGATATCACCCTCAATGAGTTCAATGACCGAACTGTTCACTGCCTTTTTCATAGTATGATTCCTTCGTTGAAGTTGCATCGTGATTAGCGGGTAACGGGATCCACTGCCCAGATCACGCAAGGGCGCATGCTTTTCCGAAGATAACGCTATCAGATTTTTTCCCCGGTCTCAATCTGTTTCCGGTAGAGCCTCGGCGTTGCCAGTCTCGCCATCCCACTACTGAGCCATCCAACCCCATTCTATCTCCCACTCTGGACTTCCCTCTCTCTGCCCTCATCCCTCGATTTTGGTTTGACATTTACGCTATTTGGAGTACATTTAATCAAATTTATCTTAATTTTCACAACAGTGGGTACCATTCACCATGATTGTCTGCAGGTCTGCTGAAGAAATCGAAAAGCTCAAAAAAAGCAATCGAATCGTTGCGCTTATTCTCAACGAACTCCGTGAAGCCGCAAAGCCGGGCGTTTCAGTCAAAGAGCTTGATCAGCTTTCGGAAAGGCTTATTGAACAGTATCACTGTATCCCTGCCTTTAAGGGTTACCGGAATTATCCTGCTTGCCTGTGTGCCTCGGTAAATGAACAGATCGTTCATGGAATTCCCGACGGTCGGAAGCTGAAAAATGGGGATATCATCAGCCTGGATATCGGGGTTAATTTGGATGGGTACTTTGGTGACGCTGCTATTACAGTACCAGTAGGTACCATTGATGCCGAATCAGCAACGCTGCTTCGGGTAACTGAGGACGCGCTCTATAAGGGAATCGCACAGGCTCGTGTCGGCAACCGGCTTTCCGACATTTCTCATGCCATTCAGACCTGGGTTGAGAAGCATGGATTTTCCGTGGTTCGGGATTTCGTTGGCCACGGGATCGGCAAACAGCTTCATGAAGAACCTCAGGTGCCCAATTTCGGAAAACCCGGATTCGGACCCCGACTTCGCGAAGGCATGACGCTCTGCCTGGAGCCAATGGTGAATGTGGGAACGTATAAGGTAAAAGTTCTCGATGATGGATGGACTGCAGTTACTGCTGATGGAAGTCGCTCAGCTCACTTCGAGCACTCCATCGTGATTACCAAAGGCGAGCCGCTCATTCTGAGCACACTCGATTAGAATACGCAAGGAAGAGTATTATGCTGAGGACTATTGTAACCTACCCTGACGACATTCTTCGCGGCAAGGCAAAACAGATAGAGAATATCGACGGTTCGGTGATTACCCTGGCCGAAGACATGGCTGAAACCATGTATCTTTCCCGCGGCATCGGGCTGGCCGCGCCGCAGATCGGCGTGCAGTCCTGCCTGATTGTCGCGGATATCGGCAATGAACTCATTGAGCTGTATAACCCGATGATTATCGCCGCCGAACGAGCGTTTGTTGCCCAGGAAGGGTGTTTAAGCGTTCCGGATATCATGCTCGAGATCGAACGAGCAGAGAAAGTTGTGGTTGAAGGAATCAATCGGGAAGGCAAAAAGGTTACTCTCGAGGCTGAGGACCTGCTTGCCCGCGTCCTCCAGCATGAAATCGACCACCTCCAGGGAACACTGATCATTGATCATGCTTCCCGGATCCAGCGTCAGCTCATCAGTGGACGGCTCAAGAAACTTCATCGCCAACGCAAAGACAAAACGTGATCCGTCGTCTGCCCGGCTGCAGCCCGCCGAGTATACCTTGGGCTACTACCACAAAGGAAACATAGCCATGCCAGAATTTTCTACCCCTGCAATCATTCTCGATCTGCGGGATTTTGGCGAATCGGACCGGATTGTCACCGCCTATACAAAAGAGCACGGAAAGATAAAAGGAATTGCCAAAGCGGCAAAGAAAAGCCGCAAGCGGTTCGGTGCCGCCCTGGACCTCTTCTCTCTGGTTCAGCTTACGTACTTCAGCAAAGAAACAGCCGGATTGGTGCGTCTGGAGCATTGCCTGTTGCTGCAGGCATTCCCGAAAATCCATGACGACATCATTCGCTTCGGATATGGCAGTTACCTCGCCGAGCTTGCCAGCGAGATGAGTCCCGAAGGTGTACCGCATCCGGATATTTTTCAGTGGCTGGCCACCTTTCTCTCACTGCTCGACACCTCAGAGGTCCGGGAAGAGTACCTGCGCATGTTTGAAATGCGCTTACTTACTGCCGCAGGGTATCAGCCGGCGTTGGATCATTGTATTTGCTGCAAACAGACATGGGAGAAAGGCAAATCGTTTTGTTTCAGCATTTCCCGGGGCGGCGTGGTATGTGCCGGCTGCGACGAACACGAAGCCGAGCTTCAGCCCCTCTCTCTGGGCACGGCAAAACTGCTCGAGCAGTCGAGTCGAATTACACCGGAACGAATCCAGCGGCTCGTTTATTCTCCTCAGGCACGGGAAGAAAGCAGAAAGATCATTCCTCGCTTTATTCGCTACCACCTTGGCAAGGAACTAAACTCCTATAAATTTCTCCAGAAAATCGAGCAATCTGCAAATGAGGGAACCCGACAATGAACTTTCAGGAGTTGATTATGGCCCTGCAACAGTACTGGGCCCGACAGCACTGCGTCATTCAGCAACCCTATGACATTGAAGTAGGTGCAGGCACCTTCAATCCCGCTACGTTTCTGCGGGTCCTCGGTCCGGAACCGTGGAACGTCGCATACGTGGAACCCTCCCGACGGCCCACCGACGGACGTTATGGGGAGAATCCTAATCGTCTTCAACACTACTATCAATACCAGGTTATCATGAAACCCTCGCCCCTCGATATTCAGGCACGATACCTGAAAAGCCTGGAAAGTCTTGGCATCGATCCCATGGATCATGACATTCGATTTGTCGAGGATGACTGGGAATCGCCCACTTTGGGTGCCTGGGGGCTCGGTTGGGAAGTTTGGCTGGATGGCATGGAGATTACCCAGTTTACTTACTTTCAACAGGTTGGGGGTATCGACCTCAAGCCGGTTTCCGTAGAGATCACCTACGGCATCGAGCGGATTGCCATGTACCTGCAACAGTGTGACAGTGTCTATGATATTGAGTGGGGCAACGGCGTTCGTTATCGCGATATTCACCATAAAAGCGAAGTGGAGTTTTCTCGCTACAATTTTGAAGAAGCTGACATCGAGATGCTTTTCACCCTTTTCGACACGTATGAGCGGGAGTCTCGCCGTCTCAGTGAAAGGGGGCTTGTTCTTCCCGCGTACGACTATTGTTTGAAGTGTTCGCATACGTTTAACATGCTTGATGCCCGTAAGGCCATCAGTGTTACCGAACGCGTAGGCTATATCGGCCGGGTACGAAACCTGGCACGGCTGTGCGCCGAAGGCTATGTAGTTCAACGCGAAGCAATGGAATTTCCGCTGCTGCGCTTATCGTGAGCGTTATTGAGTTGTACTTACGTTTGTTCTTGTTGTAACGTTCGTCTTTCCTACCGGAAAAGAATTAATGGAATTGAAATGAGACAGCAAGCAATCCCGCCGACAGGCAGGATTGACGGTGCCGTCAAGCCTGAGGATCGTAATGACTGCAGAACTGCTACTGGAAATCGGAACCGAAGAAATACCGGCAGGGTTTATTGCACCCGCGCTAGAGGGAATGAAAGGTACTATGGAGCTTGAGCTCAAGGCTCACCATATTCAGTGTGGCACCATTGTCACTCTGGGAACTCCCCGGCGCTTGGTAATCTGCGTTAAAGAAATGAGCACACGCCAGGACGACACACTCGTTGAAGCTATGGGCCCTCCGGAGAAGGTGGCCTTCACTGCTGACGGAAAACCCACAAAGGCAGCAGAAAGCTTTGCGCAGCGACAGGGGGTGTCAGTAGCAGACCTAACCGCAGTGGATACCCCGAAAGGCCGCTATCTGCGCGTTCAGAAACACATCGAAGGCAAGGAGACGATGGTGCTGCTCCCGCAGCTTCTCACCAAGGTAGTGGAGTCTATTCCTTTCCCCAAGTCCATGCGCTGGGCGAACTATGATCTGAGGTTTGCCCGGCCCATACAATGGCTGGTTGCTCTGTTCGATGGGGCGATCGTTCCCTTTGCTCTGGAAAACGTGAAAAGCTCCAATCTCTCCTGGGGCCACCGCTTCCTGAATAATCAGCCGTTCGCGGTCCAGAATCTCGACTCTTTGCTCCAGGCTGCTGAAGCTCATTCAGTCATCCTTGATCCGGAAAAGCGAAAAGCGCTCATCCGCAGCCAGGCCGAACAACTCGCCGCTGACGTAGGTGGTACGGTGCTTGAGGATGAAGAGCTTCTTGACGAGGTGGCCAATCTCGTCGAATTTCCGGTTACCCTGCGTGGATCATTTGCACCTGCTTTTCTCGATGTGCCTCGTGATGTGCTGATTACCTCCATGCGGGAGCACCAGCGCTATTTCGCCATCGTCGACAGCCAAAACGCGCTGCTGCCCTACTTTATTGTCGTCGCCAACAACCGTGCCCATGATCAGGCGGTAGTTGTGAAAGGCAATGAGCGCGTCCTTACCGCCCGGTTGACTGATGCACGGTTCTTTTTCGAGGAGGATCGCAAAACCACATTAGCCGCTCGCGTTGAGGGATTGAAACAGGTAGTCTACCAGGTCAAGCTCGGCACTCTGTATGAGAAGACAGCCCGGTTGCAGATGCTGATGACCTATCTCGCCTCCAAGACTGCACCAGAGCTTGCTGAAAAGGCAGATCGTGCTGCGTTGCTTTGCAAGACCGATCTGTTGACCACCATGGTCGGTGAGTTTCCGGCACTCCAGGGAACTATGGGTCGTGAATACGCATTGCGGGAAGGTGAAGATCCCGAGGTTGCTCAAGCGCTCTCGGAGCATTACCTCCCTGTATCTGCCCAAGGAGGCCTGCCAACATCAAAGGTTGGCGCACTGCTCAGCATTGCCGATAAAATGGATTCCATTGTCGGATGCTTCGGCGTCGGGCTCATTCCCACCGGTACTGCGGATCCATATGCACTGAGACGCCAGGCCCTCGGCATTATCAGAATCATTCTTGAACAAGGGCTTCGTCTCAGCCTTCCCGAACTGATCGAGACCAGCTGTCGGCTTCTGGCAGCCAAGATTACGACCAGAGAAGAAGACATTTGCCGGGACGTACTCGATTTTATCCGCGGTCGTTTTTACCATCGCCTCACTGCTCAAACCTATGCTTACGACGTTGTGGAAGCAGTATCGGCAGTCAATTTTGCCGATCTTGTTGATGTCGTTGCTCGCATCGAAGCTTTACAAGCAATGAAAGGCAGACCCGACTTCGAACCGCTGGCAGTGGCGTTCAAACGGATCGCCAACATTATTGCCGCTCATCCAGCGGGAGCGGTTCACCCGGAGCTGCTCACTGAAAGCGCAGAAAAAGAGCTCCACCAAGCCTTCCAATCCAGGGAGGGTACGGTCCGACGGCTCATTGCTTCCGGTGATTATGCTGCCAGCCTGAACGAGCTGGCTAGCCTGAAACCAGCAGTGGACGGTTTCTTCGACGGAGTCCTGGTCATGTGCGATGATGAGAGAATTAAGCAGAACCGCCTGGCGCTCCTGGCCACCATCGCTTCCCTCTTTCGCCAGATTGCAGATTTCTCTAAGGTGGTGACGGAGAAATGAAGAAACAGTGAAAAGTGAGGAGTGAGCGAACACCTCTGGGCTCCGGCCCAGGTTGATCGAAAAAGAAGTGTTGCCTCGAGCGGTCCCGGTCGAGTATACGGGTGTGCAGCAAGGGCATATACTCCTAACTCCTTACTATTCACTTCCAACTGACGTTGTGATTATCCGCATGCATAAAGGAGAGGAGTTATGACCAGGAAAGACAAGTACGTTTACTTTTTTGGAGAAGGCAAGGCTGAAGGTCGCGCCGACATGAAAGACCTCTTGGGAGGGAAAGGCGCCAACCTCGCTGAAATGACCCGCCTCGGCATCCCGGTTCCTGCTGGATTCACTATCAGTACCGCCGTGTGCACCGCCTATTACAAAAGCAACAAGAGCTATCCAGCCGGGCTTCAGGCCGAAGTTGAAAGAGCGCTGCGGAATGTTGAAAGAATAATGAAGGCTACATTTGGAGACGAACACAATCCCCTGCTTGTCTCTATCCGTTCCGGAGCCCGCAGCTCGATGCCGGGCATGATGGAAACCATCCTCAATATTGGACTCACCAGCAAAACCGTTCCCGGACTTATTGCAAAAACTGGAAACAAGCGCTTCGTGTACGACTCCTACCGCAGGCTCATCATGATGTACGCTGACGTCGTAATGGAGAAAGCGGCTGGTCTGGAGCCTGCCGAAGGTCAGGGAATCCGCGTCCAGCTCGAGCACGAGATGGAAACGATGAAGCGCCAGCGGAAGGTTGCTTCAGATGCTGATTTGACTGCTGACGACCTTCACCAGCTCTGTGAGATCTTCAAGAACAAAGTGCAAGACATCCTCGGAACATCATTTCCTGACCACGCGCAAGATCAGCTCTGGGGCGGGATTGGAGCCGTATTTAGATCCTGGACCGGGAAACGGGCGGTTCATTACCGTCGGATTGAAGGGATTCCCGACGACTGGGGAACGGCAGTAAACGTGCAGGCAATGGTGTTCGGCAATACCGGCGAGCACTCTGGCACTGGTGTGGGCTTCACGCGCAATCCGGCCACCGGTGAAAACCGGTTTTACGGTGAATGGCTCCCCAATGCGCAGGGAGAAGACGTGGTAGCAGGAATTCGGACGCCCTTGCCCATTAACCACTTCGGCAAAACCGATGCTACCAGGAAACTCATGTCGCTCGAAGAAGCGATGCCCAAGATCTACCGGGAACTTGACAATATCCGCAAGAAGCTAGAACGGCATTACCGGGACATGCAGGACATCGAATTCACGATTCAGGATGGAAAGCTCTGGCTCCTGCAGACCCGCACCGGGAAACGAACCGGCATGGCGGCAATTCAGATGGCAGTGGATATGGCAAGCGAGCGGCTCATCTCTCGCAGCGAAGCCTTGATGCGGGTCAAACCTTCCCATATTGACGAGCTGCTGCATCCCATGATCGACCCCACATTGGAAGCTCACGCCACGATTCTGGCGACTGGTCTGCCTGCTGGACCGGGCGCAGCGACCGGAAGAATTGTATTTACGGCCGATGATGCTGAAGCATGGGTCAACCGCGGCGAAACGGTAGTGTTGGTTCGCAATGAAACATCTCCCGAAGATGTACACGGCATTCGTGGTGCAGAGGCCATCCTCACCGCAAAAGGTGGTATGACCAGCCATGCCGCGCTGGTAGCCCGGGGCTGGGGAAAATGCTGTATCGTCGGTTGCGGCAGCCTTGACATCGACTCCCGGGCCAAGGTCGTCTCAGTGAAAGGGAAAAAGCTTCATGAAGGCGACTGGATCACCCTCAATGGGACCAAAGGCCGTGTATACGAGGGCAAGATCCCGCTTCTGCCAGCCAAACCCGAGCGAAACAAAGCCTACAAGCAGCTTATGCAATGGGCTGATGCTACGCGCCGGCTGGGAGTACGTTCCAACGCCGATACTCCCGCTGATGCAGCGCTGGCGAGGAGCTTCGGTGCCGAGGGTATCGGATTGTGCCGCACCGAACACATGTTCTTTGATCCGGAGCGAATCAGGGCGATGCGAGAGATGATTGTCGCAGAAACGACCGAAGAACGCCGTCAGGCCGTCATGAAACTGCTGCCGTATCAGAAGCAGGACTTCATCGGAATCCTTGAAGCTATGAGAGGCCTGCCGGTCACGATCCGGCTCCTCGATCCTCCGCTCCATGAATTCGTGAACCTCGATCAGAGCCAGATTGCCGACTTGGCTAAGGAGCTCGGCGTGTCCCAGGATAGGCTGGAGGCACGCGTTTCCCAGTTGCACGAACTCAACCCGATGCTCGGCCATCGCGGCTGCCGTCTGGGCATCACCTATCCGGAAATATCTGAGATGCAGGCCCGGGCCATCTTTGAGGCAGCGGCAGAACTAACTAAGAGGCGGGTCAAGGTATTCCCTGAAGTAATGATTCCATTGGTTGGTGTTGAAACTGAACTTGCCGATCAGCGGGCAATCGTCGAGCGGGTTGCTCAGGAGGTGCACAACGAGACGAGAGTCACATTTCCATACCGTATCGGCACCATGATTGAGATTCCGCGGGCTTGTGTCGTGGCCGATAGAATCGCTGAATACGCAGACTTCTTTTCTTTCGGTACCAATGATCTCACTCAGACTACATTCGGCTATTCCCGCGATGACTTCGGTTCATTTCTGCCTGGCTACCTGAAGAAAGGCATTCTTGAGCATGATCCTTTCCAGATCATCGATCGGGAAGGCGTCGGGCAGCTGATTAACACGGCTGTAAAAAAAGGACGCGCCGCACGAAAGGATCTCTCCTTTAGTGTCTGCGGAGAACACGGATGTGAACCGCTTTCAGTGGAATTCTGGCACGAGATTGGTATCGATTACGTGAGCTGCTCCCCATTCCGCGTACCGGTTAGTCGCTTGGCCGCAGCTCAGGCCGCCATCACCAGCAGCCAGCATCATCGAGCCAAACGACGCCAAGCAGCATAAACAGATCGGCGGCAGAAAAACGCTGAGCAGAAATGCTGCACCGAGCGGCATTACTTTCGACTGCGTCCGGCCGCGGAAGATATAGGCGATCGTCTGAAGAACACAGCACGGTATTTCAGTACCGTGCTGATCACAATGCCGATGAAAGACTTTGCCACTGTCACCATACAAAGCTGGGAGGAGTTCCTGACTATCCGTAGGCGCCTGCGAGACACCGAGCACCTCCTGAGAATCCGGTTCTCCGTAACCCGGGATGAACGCAATCACGTTTTGGCCGAGTTGTATCGGATGAATATTCATCAGGCCAGCCTTTTTCCGGGATTGGACGGCTTCGCGCAATCCCTGAAACAGAGGCTTGTTTTATTCGCTCGTTCGACGGTGAGAAGTAAAAAGCGCCAGTAAGCCGCGTGGCGGCAACCTATGAGCAACGAAGTGATGCCCACTTCGTTGGAAGTAAAAAGTCAGAAGTAAGCGAAAGCCTCTGGGCGCCTTCGCTTACTCTTTACGCCTTATATATCCGAAAAAGCATATGAGGATCACGGTAGTGGCGAGGGAAGGACTTGATTGAGAGGGAAAAAAGTGTGGGAGAAGGAAAGGAAAAGGGATGAGAGCACCGTGTTCAACATCAGAATAACCACATCCGCTTCGTACCACTTTCAACGCAGTTTACCAACTAGAGCGTCCCTTTTCCTTTCTTTTTTTTTCTGCAGACTGCTCTTTTGCTGCCATAGTCAAACTGGGCAGAGAGCAACAACCAGACGTGCCGTAATACGAAAGCTTAGAAGCGCCACACCATGTCGAGGCTGAATCGGCTACTCACAAGCCCATCTTCTTTCTTCGTGAGCGGAGACTCGTAGGTAAATCCAAGCTCCATTGGTGGGATCACTTTATATCGCAGGCCAGCGGTGAGGGTGACAAAATCAGGATCATTATCAGCATTGCTTGAGCCCGAGTTGATGACGTCCCCGCCTTCATGCACAATGCTCGGCACCAGATCGTCTCTCTCGCCATCGTTAAGAGCCCAAAAATAATTCAACTCTACCAGCGGGAAAAGCAATTATCTTCTTCCCAGCGAACCGCTATATTGAAATATTCAGGCATCCGTTGTCAAGCACTATTTTGCGACATATGGCCTTACACCGGATCCTTCCTGAAGGAAAGAAAAACCGAGGAATTTTATCGGGTCTTACAGAATCGAACTACACGCAGGAATTGTCTCAGAGTATTCTGCTACGAAGAATACAGACACGGCTGAAATAGAACCACGGCTGGTTACCTGAGGCATTTATTTGGGAAACGGAGGGAAATTCGCATCAGTGGAAACTCAGCTGTTCGAAGATCACCGGCATCCATGATCGGATTGATTACTCCGGAGTATTCTCCAGAGAGCATGAAGGGACCGTCTTTTCTGGTACCACAGTGACTGTGAAGAACATTCTCTTGCCTTGGAAGAATCTTTTGCATATATATATCCGGGTTGTGTTTTGACAATCAATCCTTTTTTGGATGCATAGCCATGCATGCTTCTTTGGAAGAACAGATCCTCTCTCTTCCCGAAATAGTATCGCTCGGATGTCGATCAGCCTCTCTGGTTTTCCAGGGCAAACGGACAAAGCCGGACATGTTTCGGCTTGATTTCAGCGATGGAAGACCGCCCGTGGCTTTCAAGACGTATGCGCTCAAAAGCTTTTTTGTCCGGTCCACCGCTGGCTGGTTCGTTACCAGGCGGGAAAATAGATTTCTCAGCTGCCTGACGGAAATTCGGGGTGTTTGCCGGGTCGCTTATCCACCCAGCCGCACCGGTATCTTTCTCGAATGGATTCGGGGGAAGCCTTTGCATCGATTTCCGCAAGGTGATCTTCCAAGCACCGTTTTTCAGGAGCTGACTGAACTCATCAAGGAAATGCATGCGGCAGGAATCGTCCATCTTGACATAGCTCACCGCGGAAATATCATGATCACAGATGATGGAAAACCGGTGCTCATCGACTTCCAGTCAGCCGTTTTTATCAGAAACTGGCCTTCATGGATTCAGCGATTATTCATTGCCATCGACGAACTCACGGTTCTCAAATGGAGGAAAAAGCTGTTTCCGGACCAGCTCACGCGGAAAGAGCACAAAGCCTATGCCCTGAGGAATAGACTGCGTTCGCTGTGGCCGTGGAGTCATTAGGAGGTATACGGAACAAAAAGCACGGTAGATTTAAGTCCTTTTCCATACCCTATATCTGCCTCTGAGTCTGTGAAACCCGATGCCCGCCACCTGCACCAATCTCCTTGCGCTTCCTTCTTGTCTGCTCGAAAAGATTTCACAGTGCTTTAGGCCAACGGGAAATGCTCTCAGTACGGATGCGACATAGTTTCCCTATTAAAGATATTCCTTTCAAAGGTCGATATACATAAAAGATCGAAAGCCGCTCATAACAAAGGATAATTGGCAGGAGGACACGAAAATCCGAAAAAATGGTTTGTCGGCTATGATGGTTGGGCCTGAGACGGCGAACAGGTAAGCCCTGTCGGTACCGACTCCGTGACTGACTTCTTAATCGTGGCTGCCTACGGGGAGGATATCCCCAGAAAAATGTATCGGTCAAGGTTCTGTCAACACCTTTGGCCGACCTCGATCATGCTGAAAGACATATATCAATCTTGTGCGGGAGATGAAACCCTTACGACATTCGTGCGGTGTATCTAAGAAACCGTGACAGGGTTTTCCGATACTGGAGGAACGAATTCCTGATTGCAGCTCCGGAAGCCGCTATCTGGGAAGTTTATCTCCTGGCCGAAAACAGTTCGAGGGACGTAATCGAAAAATCGGCTTTCAGGAAAAGAAACGGAGGATCACCACACGCTTCGGACTTATCGGGCTTGGTCCTGGAGAAAAAATTCTCCCCAACGCTGTCATCAGCGTTGCTGATGCCTTTTCCTGCCTTGTAAAGCAGCTGAGCCATTGAACCACGGCGGGAAAACTGCAGCACACGGTGAGGCAAACGCAAAACAATGAAGAACATCCTGGTCGTCGATAATCATCCTGTTATACTGAGGTTTATGAATAACCTGCTGATGCGGAAAGGACACCACGTTGTAACTGCCGACGGAGCTTTGGCTGCACTGGCTATTCTTGAGACCTATACGCCTGATATCATCTTTATCGATCTTGTGATGCCGTATATCAGCGGTGATAAGCTGAGCCGCATCATCCGTACAATTCCTCAGTTTAATCGCACTCCCATCATTATTCTCTCTGCTGTAGCTGCTGAAGAAAAAGTCGATTTCGTCTCTTGCGGGGCGAATGCCTGCATTGCCAAGGGACTGTTTAACAAAATGGGGGAGAATGTTCTCTCAGTACTGGATCAACTCGAACACGGATCGGAGCAACTCCTTTCCGAAACAATCATTGGCTCCGAAGACGTTTATCAGCGGGAAATCTCCAAAGAGCTGCTTTCCTCAAAAAAACATTTCGAAGCAATTCTTGACAACCTTTCGGAAGGCATTATCGAGCTGACACCCGATGCCCAGATCCTGTATGCAAATCCTGCCGCCATGATGTTGCTCCACAAACCCGAAGAGAAACTGTTGGCATCACGTTTTGTCGATTGTTTCACTGGTTCCCATCGAGAACGAATAGAAAACCTGCTGGAAAATGCCTGGGATCGTCCGCAAAAGATCACCGATGATGCTCCGATTATCCTTAATGAACGACAGATCACACTGAGCTGTGTTGCAGTTGTAGAGCATGAGCAGCAGTGTCTGATTGTGATTATGCATGATATAAGTGAGCGCAAGAGGATGGAAGCCCATCTGCAGCAGGCACAAAAAATGAAGGCCATTGCTACCCTAGCTGGAGGCATCGCCCACGAGTTCAACAATGCTCTTTGCGGAATCACCGGAAACGTAGAACTCATGCAGATGGATCTGCCGCAGGACGAAAAGATTGTGCGCTATGCTGATGCAATCCGGATCGCCACTGAACGAATCGCTCACCTGACCAGTCAGCTGCTGGCATACGGCCAAGGGGGAAAATACTATCCTCGGGTAATCTCACTCAGTGACTTCGCTGAAGACACTCTCTCCATAGTGAGACACAATCTTGAGAACGATGCCCTTGTCGAGACTGACCTAGCAAAAAACCTCCGTCCGGTCAAAGTTGATCTTACCCAGATGCAGATGGTTCTTACAACATTGTTGAACAATGCTGCAGAGGGTATTGGCGGCGAGGGCCATATCCGAGTCAGTACCAGCAACGTTCACATTGACGAACATTTTGTCGCCATTCATCCTGACGCCCGGCAGGGTTCTTTTGTCTGTCTGACTGTCGAAGATGACGGAGTAGGGATGGATGAAGAAACTCGATCCAAGATCTTCGAGCCTTTTTTTTCAACGAAATTTCATGGACGCGGCCTTGCCATGGCAGCGGTGTACGGCGTCGTAAGAAACCACGGCGGGTTTATTCTCGTAGATTCCCAACTCGGCAAGGGCACAATCGTTCGCATCTACCTTCCGGCGGTAAATGGAAATCTTCAGCCACAGCAGTAGGTTTAAATACTACACTATACTGACGATCCTTCTTCGTACTCAGTTCCACACTGCGATCTGTCAAAGCAAGGGAAATCTAATTTTCAGCGATTTCTTGTCTTCTCTGCATTCCAGTAAAATAGCAAGTTCGACTGAATCGCTCCGCAAGCCCAGGGCAAGCAACCCCGACGGTGTGGTAGTGTCCAGATGGGTAATGGCCTGGATCACATCAAAAACATGGTCGCATACATCAGCAGGCGGCGGAGGCAACCGCTGATCTTTCTCCGCATCCACTTCGAATTTCACCTTCCCATTTGCCTTCTTGACAAGCTTTGCCTCTTGAGCTCTTTCACTTATTCCATAGAGGACGGCCAACGCAATGAACTTGAGCGCTACCTCCTGTGGTTCACCGGTTACGTCCACAGACTCGCCGCGACTGATAGTCTCGAGTTCACCAAGCAGATCTGTTTCCATATAACAATCGCAGTATTCCTGCAGCCTACGATGCATGCTTTCTGCTGCCATAACGCTCTCCTTTATGCTGAATTGGTTACCGCATTGCCAGGGAACCGCCAGTGCTTTTTGCTTCGATTTTTTCGTCAGACCTGTTACTCTGGCTGCGTCAAGTGTCAGGAGGGACAAAGCTTTCACTATTATACCATCACTTGGAACTGTGCGCTGATACCGGTCTCAGTATGACGCTCAAAACACATTTTCTATCACTGCACATTCAGGCAACTGGAGACCTCGGACAAGTTTTCGGTAGCAGCCAGTCTCGTTTTTCGTCATCTCTGTGTCACCAGAGCTGGGATTCTGCTTTCCGATAATCACTTCGTTTAATTTCCGGATGATTCATATTTTGTTCGATCCGTTGGGTAGCACCCTAAGGCTTAGTGCAGTATGATTGAGCAAGAATGAACATATTCGTTCTCGATCTTGATATCAGAAAATGTGCCCGGTACCACTGTGACCAGCATGTTGTGAAGATGATTCTGGAGAGTGTACAGATTCTTTGCACCGCCCTCTGGCTTCATGGCATTGAGGCTCCCTACAAGCCCACTCATGGCAGACATCCCTGCGTCCTCTGGGCCTCGAAGTCCCGCTCGAATATGCGCTGGCTGGCACGTCTGGCCGGTGCTCTCAATTATGAATTCAAGTATCGCTTTCGAAAAGAATCAGACCACGAATCATATTCTGTCTTGGCCGCACTGAGGTTCCGCACGGTGGAGGATCTGGGGCTTACCCCTTTTGCCCAGGCTATGCCGGAGCAGTATCGAATACCCGGCGATCCAGTCACAGCGTATAGAAATTACTACCGTGCGGAAAAAGCGCGCTTTGCCCGATGGACGCGACGAGCCATACCGCTCTGGTTCACAGGGGGCTCTGAATGCCTGTAAGGTTCTGTTTTCTTGTGAACTGTCAGACTAGAGGGTGGTCAGGAGAAGCATGCCTTAGCCGGGTACTGCTTCGTCTCTGTTCAAGGAATACTCCAATGGTTCTCCTGCAGCTGCCTAGCGGCTCTCAGGAGCGACGTTGCTGCGCTTGGTGCGCTGGTAGCTATCAACTGCACGATTGTGCTCAGGCATGGTTCGAGAAAAGTGGTGCGTTCCATTATTCTTGGAAACAAAATAGAGATAATCGACCTTGGACGGATAAAGTGCGGCTCTGATCGATTCCACTCCAGGGTTGGCAATTGGAGTCGGAGGAAGCCCTTCGATGACGTAGGTGTTATAGGGGGTAAATGTCTGGAGCTCTTTTTTGGTTATATTTCCAGTAAAATTGTCCAGTCCATAAATGACGGTCGGATCACACTGAAATCGCATATTGCGCTTCAGACGATTGTGAAAGACTGCAGAAATCAACGGCTTTTCATTTACAGCGCCAGTCTCTTTTTCAATCATGGAAGCCAGAGTCAGAATCTCCTGTGTGGAGAGTCCAAGCTCATTTGCCCGCTGCCTCATCGCTTCAGTGAATACGCCGTTAAAGCGTTTGACCATCCGGCGGATGATTTCTTCTTCCTTCACATTACGCACGAATTTGTAAGTGTCTGGATAGAGCCGGCCCTCAAGTGTGCCTTCCTTGATACCGAGCGATGTGATGAACTCGGGGTCGGTAGCCAAGGTGATAAACCGCTCGCGGTCTGCCAGCTTCATGGTATCGTACAATTCAGCAATTTGGACCAGCGTATATCCTTCCGGGATAGTGATGCTGTATTTGATCTGCTCTCCGCGAATCAGCTTGTTCAGAATATCGTATGAAATCATACCGCGGGCAAACTGGTATTCACCAGATTTTATCTTGGTATCAGCACCGGAAATGCGCGCGTAGATCCAGAAAATAGTCCTGTGGCGGATAAGATCACGTTCGTACAACGATTGAGCAACCTCTCGCATGGTTGCACCGTTTGGAATGATGATGATGGTGTTCTGCTGCTCTCCACCTGGCGGAGGAAGAGCAAATGAGATAAAGAGTCCGGCCACCAGCGGAACACCGATAGCCAGCAGGATCAGAGCAATGAATCCGATCAGTCGCTTCACAGGAAAACCACACTCGGAAAAAATCAAGAAGAATAGTTTCTTCGATCCAGATAGCTCTGCAGTATATATACTGCAGCCAATTTATCCACGACTTTTTTTCGGCGCTGTCTGCTCACATCAGCTTCGATAAGCGTCCGATTCACTGCGACAGTTGAAAGACGTTCATCCCACAATTCGACCGCTAACGAGCCTGATGCTCGTATTACGTCAACAAACCGGAGCACTTCCTGGGCAGAATCTCCCAAGGTTCCATTCATGTTCTTGGGAAGTCCTACGATAATTCTTTCCACCCCATGCTCGGCAGCCAGAGAAAGAATCTGCTCCACGTCTTTTTCCACTGTGGTACGCGTCAGAGTGGGAAGCCCTTGAGCAGTAATAAGGAGTTCATCGCTCAGTGCAATTCCAATCCGTTTGCTGCCCATATCGAGTCCCATAATTCTCATCGCAGCCTGTCCCCTCTGAATCCCTGACCCATCCTGGTTTCAGATTAAATGCATGGGTGATCAACAGATTATCTGACAAAAACAAGACCCTTGTCAGTAAAAACCCAGCAGTATTTCTCTGCACAAGAAGCCGTATACGCAAGACATTTCAAAAAAACCCGCAGCTTGGCCGATACCCAAGTACAGGCCCAAAAAACAATTATAGTAGCCGCCGGCAAAGGAGTCAATTTTGAGGCAACGGCCCCGGCACGCCCGGCATCGCAGCCAAAAGGTGCACAGAGTGAAAGGAGGAAGGCACACACTCGTGGTTCAGAAAAAGCATCACAAGGCATCGAGCCGTTGATACTTAACTCTAGCGTTCGTCAGACTTAAGCGCCAAATCCTAAATCTTGAACTTTGAACTTGGCTTTACCGCTTCCGCGTGATTGCGTAATCAGCTAGACTAAGCAGTGCATCTTTTTCCGGAGATAGAGGGAGGAGAGAGAGTGCTTTTTTTGCTGAAGCCACATACTGTAAAGAAAGATCGACGGTGTAGTCGATGCCGTGATACTTGGTTACCAGTTCCGTCACTGATTGAACAATGCCATTGGAAAGTTCTGGACTTTGGATCGCCGAAATAATGACTTCCCGATCTGCCGGTGAACTGGTTCGCAGGGTATGAATAATCGGAAGGGTTACTTTCCCTTCTTCAAGATCCTTCCCGATCGTCTTTCCAAATTGGTCTTCAGTAGCGATAAAATCAAGCGTGTCATCCATAAGCTGGAATGCGATTCCCACATTGAATCCGTAGTCCCGCAAAGCAAGCTCCTGCTCTCTGTCCACATCTGCCAGAACCGCACCGATATGGGTTGCCGCCTCAAAAAGACTGGCGGTCTTGCTGCTAACAGTGGCGAAATAATCTTCCTCACTGATGTCAATGTTTCCTTCATTGACTAGATCCAGGATCTCACCGCGGGCGAGTTTATTCACTGCCTCCGTGAGCACATCCAAAGCGCGCCAGCTTCGGGTTTGCGCGATAAGATAAAACGATTGGGTAACAAAAAAATCTCCCACCAAAATGCTTGCCTTATTACCCCATACCGAGTTGACTGAAGAATTACCACGACGAATAGTTGCTTCATCTACTACATCATCATGCATAAGGGTTGCAGTATGGATAAATTCCAGGATGCTTCCAATCACAATGTGAGCTCGGCCCGTATAGCCGCACGCCCGGGCAGCCAGAATAAGCATGAGAGGACGAAATCGTTTTCCTCCGCTCCTGAGAATATGGCGTCCGATCGTTGAAATGAGCGCTACATCCGCCGAATTCACGCGCTTTTCCAGCTCATTCTCGACTCCTTGCAGATCATCCGCAACTAAATCATAAACTGCCTTGACATCCATTACCGTACCTCAAACTGCACGAGCAATCACATAACCATCAACAAGCAAAGCGCCTGCATGCATCAAAACCGAAGCGCACTCGCCCATGGTTGCTCCCGTGGTATACACATCATCTACTAACAGTATCGATTTATTCTGAATCAAAGAAACATCGGAAATACGAAAGACATTTCGAACATTTTCTTTTCTGGCTTTTCCCTGAAGAGTCACCTGGGGGGAAGTCGGAATCGAACGTCGCAGAGCACGCACGTTCACGGGAATATGATACTTATCTCCAATAATCGACGCCCAAGCTCCCGCTTGATTGAATCCCCTTTCCTGAAGCCTCTTCTTGTGCAGAGGAACCGGAAGAACCAGATCATAATCTGTAAAATCTAAGTCTCCACCCTTGCGATCGAGCAACATTCGGAGAATTGAGTCGAGGCTGCGCTTCTGCCGATACTTGAAAAGGTGAATCAGAGTCCTCAATGTTCCTTCATACGTACCGAGTGCACGAACCCTCGTTAATGCAGATGAATGAACAAGACATTCCCCGCACACGTGATCATACTCGCTCAGGGTTGGAAACGGTTTACCGCAACGGACACATAACGGGGGAGCAATAAAGGCAACTTTATCAAGACATGGTGAACATACGATCAGGTTTCCGGACGCAGGTATTCGTGTACCGCAGAGAAGGCAGAACGAAGGAAAAAAATAATCAAGAGTGCGATACCCCACATCCGACCAGCGCACACCCGACATGCTCATCTTAGTGACAGTTCATCATCAAGGGTAACTCGGGGCGCATCCATCCATAAGCGCTCAAGGTCGTAGAATTCTCTCACCGACTTGAGAAAGACATGGATCACGACATCATCATAGTCCATCAATATCCATTGTCCCTCAGTAGATCCTTCAATCCCAAGTGGTTTGTAGCCGGCCGACCTCATTTTTTCTTCGATGTGTCTGGCGATACCTCCCACTTGACGGTGGGATTCTCCGTGACAGATAACGAAATAATCGGTGAAAGAGGAAAGCGTGCTTACGTTCAAGACGATCAGCTCCTGAGCCTTTTGGTCGAACGCCGCCTGTAGGGCACAGCGGAGTTTTGCTTTTCGGTCTAACGACGGCATGCCTTCCTGGTCGCTTTTAGGATTTTGTGTTCTTGGAATTTCCTTCCTCCGCGAGCTAAAAAACGGATCATTTCGTACGAACGCCTATACCTGATACAGGTCATGCCTCATAATGTAGTCTTCAACCTCTGGTGACACCAGGTAGCGAATGGACTGCCGGTTCTTTATCTTGGCACGGATCGAGCGCGAAGAAATGTCAAGGCGCGTGGTTTCGGGAAAAAAAAGACAGTTCCCAGAATAATGCTGGAAACAACGACGTACTGAATTGTACTCAAATTTTACCGCCTCGTCAACAGGCAGAATATCGGAGGGTGAGACTCCCTGATAACCAGGCCGGCACAACATGATAAAACTGGCAAGCTCAAACAGACGGGCATAGTCTTTCCAGGTAGTGATCTCACGAAAAGAGTCCATGCCCATGATGAAAAAGAGCTCACTGTGAGTCCCCAACTGTTCTCGAAAGTGCTGAATAGTAAGAACAGAATATGAGATGCGATCCTGCCGGAGTTCAAAATCGGATACACTGAATGCCTGGTTATTTTCTATTGCTGCCCGCACCATAGCCAGCCGGTGCTCGGGAGCAATCATACCTTCCGCATTTTTGTGCGGAGGAATCAGAGCGGGAACGAAAATGACGCTGTTCAGGTGAAACGCCTCGTAAATTTCCTCTGCTCCCCGAAGATGGCCAAGGTGGATGGGATTAAAAGTTCCTCCGAACAGACCGATTCGTTTCGCAGCGGTCTGATTCTGACGGTCTGCTGTAGTGCAGCGGTCCGGAGAACTTCGTGATCGGTCATTCATCAGCAAATCCCTGGGTTGCAGTCGATTCCAGCGCTTTCTTCATCTCCGCCAAAAGACCGGGAATTCCTTCTCCGGTGCGAGCGGAAACCAAAACAACCGGTTTGCCCAAAGAGCGATAATAGGCCTCTTCTTCCGGAGGGAGTTTTCCTGAAGGTACCATGTCCATCTTGTTAAGAGCAATAATTTGTGGTCTTTTCAACAAGTCAGGGCTATAGCTGTTGCATTCGCTGGTTAGAATCCCATGGTCCCGTCCCGGGTTAGTCGGATCCAAGGCTGCAGCATCGATAAGAAAAACGAGCAGGCTGGTACGCTCGATGTGCCGCAGAAACCTTAAGCCCAGCCCGGCTCCCTGATGCGCTCCGGGAATGATACCAGGAATATCAGCAACGACCATGGACTCAAAATCAGCGAATAATACAACACCCAGATGGGGTGTCAACGTAGTGAAAGGATAATCGGCAATTTTTGGATGAGCTGAGGAAATTTTCGAAATGAGAGTAGATTTACCGGAATTGGGAAGGCCAACCAGTCCCACGTGAGCAAGCAGTTTGAGTTCGAGCTTAAGGCGTCGCTGTTCACCTTTTTCTCCCGGTTGAGAATACTGCGGCGCCCGGTTAGTCGAAGACTTGAACGAAGCATTGCCCCTGCCACCGCGCCCCCCGAAGGCAGCTATAAATCGATCCCCCTCATGGACAAGATCGGCAAGCTCCACATTGGTTTCCGCATCGCGCACCAGCGTTCCTACTGGTACAAAGACCTCCAAGTCTTCCCCGTTTTTTCCGTGCTGAAGTTTCCCTCTTCCATGCTCCCCGCGAGGTGCTGAATAGTGCTGTTGATAGGAATGATCCAAGAGAGTAGGAGTCTTGTTAGATGCAACCAGAACCACATTTCCTCCCGACCCTCCATTGCCTCCATTAGGACCGCCCCGAGGAACAAACTTTTCCCGCCGAAAGCTGCTGCATCCGTTTCCTCCATCTCCGCCTTGCACCCAGATTTTGGCTTCATCGACAAAACGCATAGCGGAATTCGTCCTCACGGCAGCCGGAAACGTTGACCGTTCACGGTTCACCGTTCACCGACACCATTTGCCCGATCTAATATTTACTCAATGGTCAACGGCGAACGGACAACGGTGAACATTCTATTGGGCATAGACGCTTACTTTTTTTCGATCTCGGCCGAGTCGCTCGAAGGTAACCGTACCATCAATTTTCGCAAACAGCGTGAAGTCTTTTCCCATGCCGACGTTGTTACCGGGATGAACTTTCGTGCCCACCTGGCGCACAATGATCGTACCAGCCTGAACAACCTGCCCGCCAAAGCGTTTTATGCCAAATCTCTGTCCGCGGCTGTCCCGGCCATTTCGTGAGCTGCCTTGTCCTTTCTTGTGTGCCATAAGAAACTCCTTTTATATCTTACTTTGCATAGTCCTTAAAATATCTGAAAAATTCGCTCCCCGTACTCAGCAGGAGCCACGTATTTTCATCTACTGCCGCCCGATATCCTTCCAGGGTATTTAAAAAGGAATAGAACTCTGGATCACGGCTGAAGGCTTCCGCATACAGGCGAGCTGCTTCAGCATCAGCCTTTCCTTTGATCTCTTGAGCGCTTCGATACGCCTCGGATGTGATCCTTTTCAGCTCCTTTTCCATCTGCCCGACAATCTTATTGCTTTCCCCACGCCCCTCGGAACGGTACTTTTCCGCTATTTGCTTTCGCTCCTGAATCATGCGGTCAAAGACCGCCTTTTGAACCTCTTCGCGGTAATTGATGCGCTTAATGCAAACATCGACCAGCTCGATTCCAAACTCCGCAAGCTTGGGCCGCGCTCCGTCCAGAATCATCCGCGTAATCTTCTCCCGTCCGAACTGAATCTCAGTCGAGGGCATCCACTCAGAAATCGCCTCCTCCATGCCGCTGTCCCTGTCATCCAGGGATCGATTGGCATTTCTTACGGATTCGATGAGACGGTGAGAAGTGATGGCATTACGCACAGCCGAATCGACGATATCGTCAAGTTTGCTGAGTGCTCCCCGTTCATTGACCACTGTCTTGAAATATAGCAGTGGATCGCTGATTCGCCAACGGGCAAAAGTATCAACCCAGATCAAAGTCTTATCCCGCGTCGTCAGCTCGCCTGGGTCACCGTCCCACTCCATGAGATACTTGGGGAAATAGTTTGCCTTCTCGACAAAAGGCAGCTTGAAATTGATCCCCGGCTCCGTGATCGGCTTTCTCACTGGTTTCTGAAGACGGGTAATCACCACCTGTTCAGTTTCATCCACGGTAAAGACAGAGGTGAACCCGAGAAAAAGAACTATCACCAGCAATCCAATCAGTACTACCCGGGTCATGGAGTATCCTTAGCGGGTTCAAGATTAAGCAGCGGCAGAAGCGCCTTCTGATCCTGATCCACAATGAACTTTTTCTTGATCTTGGGCAGCACTGCCTGCATTGTTTCCACATACAGACGTCGCCGGGTCACGTCCTCGGCGTTCCGGTATTCTTCCCAGAGCGAAAGAAAACGCTGAACATCACCTTGAGCCCGGTTGACCCGGTCAAGCGCATACCCTTCAGCTTCACTGATTGCTTTCTCCGCTTCTCCGCGCGCAGCAGGAATTGCCTTATTGTATTCTTCCCGGGCCTTCCAGATCATCTGTTCTTTTTCCTGTTCCGCCTGGTTGACCTCATTCCACGAGGGCTGAACCGGGCGAGGAGGCATCGTGGTTTTCAGCTCGACGTTTTCGATCCTTATGCCGGTATGGGCGTCATCCAATGCTTCTTGCAGTATCGTTTTCGTCGCGCCGGCAATTTCTTCCCGATTATTGATCACTTCATTGACGCTTCGGTCGCCTACCACCTGGCGCATAATCGCTTCCGAAAGATCGCGAAGCGTCGCACGGGGCTCATGAACAGCGAATAGATACTGATAGGGATCACTTACCCGAAATTGGACTACCCAAGGCACAACAGCACAGTTCAGGTCTCCGGTGAGCATGAGCGATTCGTCCAAAAAAGCTTCGCCCGGAGCATAGTCGGTTCGAACATCCGGCCGAACAGTCCGAAATCCAAATTCTTCCTTGTCTACATAGTCTACCTTAACCCGGGTAACCTTTTCGATAATCGGCCACATAAAATGGGGCCCTGGCCCACTCTGACCCACGTATTTACCAAAACGCTGAACCACCCCAACTTCGTTGGGACCCACCGTGTAATAGGAAAAGAATAGAATGAAAAGGAAAAGACCGCCAATTGCAGCCGCTGAAACAACTGCAAGTGCGCCTCCCTTAAAAATCTTCCCGGCCTTCTTGAGAATGTCATCTACGGAAGGGGGCGTGGAACCAAAGGAACCCCCGCGACCTTCCATTCTGTCAAAAGGCATGTACTCTCCTGATTGCAATACAGCACAATAGTAGATCTGCGCACCTAATGCCGGTCTGCCAGAAAACGTGTCCAAAAACCAGAAGCAGTGTATAACTCAAACACAAATTGACAAATGACCGGGAGGCAGGCAGAATAAGAGGTCTTTCATGGAAAAGGTACGAGAAATGCCGAAGGGGGGATTTGAACCCCCACGAGGCTACCCTCACTAGACCCTGAACCTAGCGCGTCTACCAATTCCGCCACTTCGGCGTTTCAAATCTATGTATAATACAAGTAGAGCCCAGCGGTGTCAATATTTTTACTGAGAGTCCCTGAAAAAAATGGAAGTAATTACAGGATATCGTAATATTAGGAAACCATTCACCAGTCCAGTGCTTGCTTTGGGCAATTTCGACGGTGTTCACCTGGGACACCGGAAGATTCTCCTCTCAATCCGGGATAGAAGCCAGGAGCTCAAGGGGACATCTGTGGTGTATACCTTTCATCCCCACCCGCTTTCCGTTCTCACGGAAGGCAAACAGCCGCTTACAATCACCACGATAGGAGAGAAACTGGCACTGATTGAAGAGTGCGGCATTGATGTGGTCATTTGCGAGCCATTTACCATTGATTATGCTCAGATATCCGCCGACCAGTTCGCAGAGGAAATCCTCCATCAGACCATCGGCGCCAAGGAAATTTTTGTCGGAGATGACTATCGATTCGGGAGCAAGCGGCAGGGCGATATCCACTATCTAAGGAAGCTGGGAGGCCGCCTTGGATTCCGGGTCAAAACGGTCGAGCCGGTCATGAGTGACGGCACAATTGTGAAGAGCAGCAATATTCGCCAACTTATTCAGATGGGGGATGTGGCCACAGCGAACCGGCTTCTGGGAAGGGAATACCACATTACGGGCCCTGTGATTCGGGGGAAAGGAAGAGGCGCCGGGCTTGGATTTCCTACTGCCAACATAAAGCCAAATAAAAACCTGCATCCGCCTGAAGGCGTGTACGCAGTGTGGGTTCACTATCAGGGGCAGCAGTTTATGGGGGCCATGAACATCGGTACTAATCCTACCTTTAAAGAAAAACAGGTTTCTTTTGAAGTCTACGTTATGAATTTTTCAAAACAAATCTATGACGAACACCTGAGAATCAGCTTCGTCGACAGAGTCCGTCCGGAAAAAACCTTCTCTTCAGTTGATAGCCTGATCGCTCAGATGAATAGCGACGTCGCTGAAGTGAGACGGATACTGAGCGAGCAGAACTCGTCTTATTCCAGCTGAAGAAATCATTTCCCTTCTCAAAACGTTCATTCTTTATTATCCTTCAGAAGAAGACAAGACCGGGATACGTTGCCCGCCGGGTCCAGCGCGGTTCAGCAGCAAAGGAGCCGAATGTGTGTCCTGGATTCCCGCGGAAACGACGAAACCCAACCCGCTTCGGCTGGTGGATGACAAGCTGAAGCGCAGTCTGTTGAAGGCGGAAATCCAGGCATTTCACAATGGCGAAGCATCCTGCAGGCCGATCCACAACGACAAAAGACTTTCACGAGCTCATTCGATCCTGACCACGTCGGCTCATCCAGGAAGGGGATCTTCACATGGCTTGCACAGTCAGGTTCTTAGCCTTTCTTGGTTTAGTTCTCATTGGGTTTTCAACTACCCGGGCGGAAATGGCTCCTGATGACATGCAACGTGGTTCCTCGAATCAGATGGATTCCGTTCAGACTGAAGCAGAGTTGGGAGTAACAGAAAAACTCGGGAATACGGTCAGCCTGGATACGACCTTCATCGACGAAGAGGGTTTGGAGGTTCACCTGGCCGATCTGATCGACAAGCCAACGCTCCTGCTTCCCGTTTACTTCACCTGCCCTAACGTCTGCGACACCCTTCAGGCCAACGTAGCTGTGATCCTGCCTGAAGTCGATCTGGAACCGGGTAAAGAATACCAAGTGATCTCCGTAAGCTTCGATCCTGCAAACTCCCCCGGCCTTGCCAAGAGCAAGAAGCAGGATTATTTTGCAGCTATCAACGCGCCGTTTCCGCTTCAGGCCTGGCACTTTCTTACCGGCAACGAACCAAACATCAGAGCACTCATGGACTCCATCGGCTTTCACTATGAGAAGCAAGGAGACATGTATATCCATCCAGTTACGGCGGTTGCCGTGTCACCGAACGGCACAATTGCGAGATATCTATATGGCACTGACTTTTTACCCTTTGACGTGACCATGGCGATGACCGAAGCAGCTGAGGGCAAGCTTGGTTTGTCGGTAAAACGGGTGCTCGCCTACTGCTTCACCTACGATCCGGAAGGGAAACGGTATGTGCTGAACATAACCCGCATTGCAGGAGTCACCATACTCCTCCTGCTCGTTCTTTTCCTTGTAGCACTGCATGTCAGCGGCCGGAAGAAGCAAACCTTCAGCAGGAAAGGTTAACCATGGCCGATGGAGCTGTCCAGCCAGATAACTTCTGGCACGTGCCCGGAAAGAGCGGAATCCGATCCTGGATCTTTTCTACTGACCACAAACGGATCGGGCTGCTGTATCTTTTTTCTATCCTGACGATGTTCGCCGTCGGGGTCGTGCTCGGGCTGCTTATGCGGCTTGAACTTATTGCCCCCGGCCGCACCATCATGGGTCCGCAAACCTATAACGCCATCTTTACCATGCACGGGGTGATCATGATCTTCCTGGTGGTTATCCCGAGCGTTCCGACATCCTTCGGCAACATCTTCCTTCCATTGCATCTCGGTGCGCAGGACGTGGCATTTCCACGCCTTAATCTTCTGTCGTGGTGGCTTTACATACTAGGAGCAATCACTGCACTCACCAGCCTTTTTACTGGTCAAGGCGCTCCAGACACCGGATGGACATTTTATGTACCCTTCAGCCAACAGACAACCACGAATGTCTCTGTGGCGATAGCCGCCGTCCTTATCCTCGGTTTTTCCAGTATCATCACCGGAGTGAATTTCATCACCACCATCCACCGGCTCCGTGCTGATGGCCTGAGCTGGGGGAGGTTGTCCCTCTTCGTGTGGGGCATATATGCAACCGCCTGGATTCTGCTCCTTGCTTCTCCGGTTATTGGTATTACTGCACTGCTGATCGTTCTCGAACGCGTTCTGGGTGCAGGCATCTTTGATCCGGCTAAAGGCGGTGATCCCCTCATGTACCAGCATCTTTTCTGGATATACTCTCATCCGGCAGTATACATCATGATCCTGCCGGCCATGGGTATCATCTCCGACGTGGTGGCAGTCTTCACCCGAAAGCACGTTTTTTCCTATAAAGTGGTGGCTGCTTCCAGCTTGGCTATCGCCTTTGCCGGCTCCCTGGTCTGGGCTCACCATATGTTCACCAGCGGCATGAGCGACATCGCGGTCTTCGTGTTTTCCTTTTTCACCTTTGTAGTCGCGATCCCGTCGGCGATCAAGGTATTCAATTGGCTCGGCACTATGTACAAGGGTTCGATCTACCTGGATCCACCATTTCAGTTTGCACTGGGATTTATTGTGCTGTTCTCGGTCGGAGGCATATCCGGCCTGGTCCAAGGTGCTGCAGGCTCAGATGTTCATATTCATGATACTTACTTCGTGGTTGCCCATTTTCACTATGTCATCCTGGGCGGTACTATGTTCGGCCTCTTTTCCGGATTACATTACTGGTTTCCGAAGATATTCGGAAAAATGTACGACCGGCAGCGCGCTACGATTGCCTTTATCACCATGTTCGTCGGCTTCAATGTCCTTTACGCTCCCATGTATACCCTCGGTTTCCAGGGAATGCCGCGGCGGTACTATGATTATCTGCCCGTGTATCTTGAAGGCCATTTTATTTCCACCATCGGTTCATGGCTCTTCGCATTCGGGCTCATTCTCATGTTCATCAATCTGTACCGCGGACTCGTAAGCGGCAAAACAGCACCGTCAAATCCCTGGGGCGGAGCAACGCTGGAATGGACGGTACCATCGCCGCCTCCGGCAGAGAACTTCACGACGCCGCCTCAGGTCACGAGAGGGCCCTACGACTTCCAAGGGATCGAGCGCAATGCCTAGCCACGGAGGAGACACTGCCGGTGCCAGGCTGGGGATGTGGCTTTTTTTGTTGACGGAGATTTTGCTCTTTGGAGGATTATTTATCCTGTATACCGCCTATGTGCGGAAATATCCGCTGGAATTTCACCGTGGAGGCAGTGAGCTGAGCCTCTTTTTCGGCAGCGCGAATACAATCGTTCTGCTCACATCGAGTCTTTGTATAGCATTGGCGGTTATGTTTCTGCAGCGAAATGAGGTGAGGAAGTGTTTATACAATCTGAACTTCACGCTCATACTGGGGCTTACGTTTCTTGCTAATAAATTTTTCGAATGGAGTGATAAGTTCAGTCACGGCATTTTTCCGAATTCACCGAAACTGCTGTCCGGCCCTCAAGGCGAGAATATATTCTATGTCATGTACTTTTTTATGACCGGGCTTCATGGATTGCATGTGCTCGTTGGAGTAGTACTCATTGCTGTGGTAGCCATTCTGATTAGGAAGAAACGCGTTCACCAAAGAAACTCTATCATTCTTTTTAATGCCGCTCTCTACTGGCATCTGGTGGATGTCATATGGATTTACCTGTTTCCGTTGTTTTACTTGATAACCTGAAGGATTCCCCATGGAGCAGCTGAGAGAAGTGACAATCAGGACGTATAGCACTGTATGGATGTTGTTGCTCGCTCTTACGGCAACAACAATCATGGTTGCTTCGATCGATCTGGGCTTTTTCAATGTCGTAGCTGCACTCTCTATTGCCACTACCAAAGCATCGCTGGTAGCACTATACTTTATGCATCTACGCTCTGAAAACAGAACAATCGCCTGGTGGATTCTTTTTACTCTGGTTTTGCTCGCCTTATTCATCGGCTTTGTTTTTTTTGATATTGCCGGACGGTATGCATGAGATCGTACGCCTATGAATAGTCGCGTTACCACCACTGTTACCGCAGTCGATCAAACCTTCCTGATCACCTTCAGCCTGGCGGCCTTCTTCTTCGTGCTCATTGTCGTCTTCATGCTGGTATTTATCTACCGGTACCATCACACCAAACATCCGGAGGCTGCCGACATTCGAGGCAATACTCTGCTTGAGATTGCCTGGATTGTCATTCCATCGTTTGTAGCCCTGGGCATGTTTTATTCCGGCTGGCAGAGCTATCTCACATTGCAGAATGCGCCGAAAAACGCTCTGTCGGTATCGGTGACCGCCAAAAAGTGGGCGTGGACTTTTTCCTATCCGAATGGACGCATCAGCAATATACTCTATGTGCCGCTCAACAAACCGGTGCGCCTGTCCCTCACATCCGCCGATGTACTGCATAGTTTCTATGCCCCGGCATTCCGCATCAAACGGGATACGGTACCGAGGATGACGACCTATGCGTGGTTCCTTCCTGACAGCGAAGGCGAATTCGATGTCATGTGTGCTGAATACTGCGGTTTCGGCCATTCTGCTATGGTGACAAAAATACGAGTGCTTCCGCCCGAAACATTCTACGACTGGTATGAGCATGGAACCATCCCCGGAGAACCTCCGGGCCTTGAAGTATACGTTAAGCATGGGTGTATCGGCTGTCATCCCACCGGCGGCATGGACGGGGTGGGGCCATCGCTCCAGGGAATCTTTGGTACGCAGCAAAAAGTGGTACGAAACGGAAAGCCGATGACCGTAACAGTTGATGAATCCTACCTCAAGCGATCGATCCTGCAGCCGGACAAAGAGATTGTTGAGGGGTATTCTGCTCAGATGCCCTCATATCAAGACAAAATATCCGAAGAAGATCTTGCAGCACTCATCGCCCTGATCAAATCATTCCAGAGCGAGGGATCATGAGGACGAGCGCGATATCAATCCATTCTTCTGTCGTTCATTCTGCGGTCAGGAACACCCTGCCAGCTGGCTTCATATCGTGGGTGACCCGGGTGGGGGTGCTGTTCCGGTGGAAGCTCTCGCTGGCAGTAACCGGTACGATGCTGGCCGGCTTTCTCGTTGCGGGTGATAATGATGGTATCAGGTTGATTCTTACGTTGGCTGGGGGATTTCTCGGCTGCTCCGGGTGCAGCACGCTCAATCAGATTCAGGAACGGCAGCGAGATGCACGCATGGTCAGAACGTGCATGCGACCCCTGGTAACCGGTGAGATCTCACCATCTGCTGCGGGCACAACAGCTGTTCTGCTCTTCAGCGCCAGCGGGATACTCCTCTACCAAACTGGAGAACACATGAGCATGTGTTTGCTGATACTCATCGTTCTTCTCTATAATGGCGTATATACCCCTCTGAAGGACCGGACTGCATGGGCAATTCTTCCTGGTGCGGTTTCCGGCGCGCTGCCGCCGATCCTTGGTTCAGTCTGTGGAGGGAGCACGTTATTTCTGCCGCAGAGCTGGTTCCTCTGTCTGGTGCTCTTTCTCTGGCAGTTCCCTCATTCTGCACTTCATGCAGATGTACCCTGTGCGCACGAGAAACCGCTTCAGCAACCTTGAGGTCTCTTGTCATGCTCTGGATTCACCCCGTCATACAGATTGCTGTCCTCGGCCTCGCCCTCTATGTGCTGCGGCTTGGCTGGGTGCGCTTTGCGTTTAATCATCTCGGCCGTAAAGGGGCATTTCTTTGGAAGCGCCATGTGCTGTTCGGTAAAGCAACGGTGGTGCTGTGGATCTATGGCGCCGCCGTCGGCGCTGCTGCCGCCTGGGTAACCTGGCGCATGTTCGGCATTACCGGGTATCATTTCTGGACCGGAATAGCAGTCGTAGTACTTGCCCTCACAGGGTATACTCTTGGCTGGCATATGGATGCCCACAAGAAAAAAAGAAAGTATCTGCCGCTCGTTCATGGTGCGGCAAATCTGATCGCTATCCTGCTTTCACTCACCTCTTTGATCACCGGCCTGGAGGTCATTCAGAAGTATCTGCTGAAGCCCTGACAAGGAACTGCCAACCAGCGCCGCACCCGCGAGCACGGAGAAGGTGATGTGATCCGGAAGCCTGCATGCACAGAAACATGGTGCGCACAGCGCACCTTACAGAACTTTATTATTCCGGGCGCGCGGCGTTCTGCTGGAAGCGCTTGTTAGCCGGCAGGCATCGAGTCACGACTCGCGCCGTGTTTTTACCAGCGATTCGAGCGGATCGACGAACGCCCGCTTCCAGTATGGTAGGCCGAACGCCGAGACGAGCCACGCGTACAGCGGCTTGAGCCAGCGGTGGCGCACCGTCACGAAATAGGTGTAGTTGATACGCGTGCCATCCGGATCGTCGACGAGCAGCAGCTCCTCGTCTCCGGTGGTATCGAATGTGAGGTTGTGGGTGGTGCAGCGATAGCCTCGACCTGGAACCAGCGTGGCCGTCATCTCGATCTTGACCGCCGGAAACAGCGAGCCGAACGAGGCCGCTTCCGCTTCGAGCGTGAGCACATCGCCCTCGCGCTCGACGAGGTTCATCGAGCGAGCGACCTTTGGGAAATGCTCAGGCATGCGCTCGAAGTCCGAGACGATCGCGTAGACCGCCTCGCGGTCCGCGCGCACGAGCCAGTCGCCATGGACGGCCACTACGTCGGAATCGGTCCCCTCGTGTTCTCGCTCCGCGGCCACCCCTGGAGCCGTGGATACAGACTGTTGCTTCTTGGACATTCTAATTCCTCCTCAGGCATAAAATACCCGTTTCGTGTCCAAAAAGATTCGGCCGCGCTACACTGCGCTCCCCTGCTGTCCTACCAACGTGGGCATCAGCGGCGCGTTTTTCTGCGTCCGCTGGATTTACTTGTTGTGCGGTGCCGCAGACTTATTGAGCAACCTTTGTACCTGCTCAATCACAGTTGTCGGAAGTTCGATGTTCAAAGGTTCTGCAACAC
>JAGOGO010000103.1 GCA_017996625.1 Deltaproteobacteria bacterium
CGGTTATATAACCGGCTCAATGAAGATTATCGACCGTTGCATGCCCTCTGCCGCTTTTTTCTGGAGCATAGTGGTCCGACACATCATTCGGGCGATAAGACAATGCTCCCATTTGTTGTGGAGATGGCAAGGCTGTATGAACTCTTTGTCGCGGAGTGGCTAAAAACTCATCTGCCCGCGAGCATCAGATTAGGAAAACAGGAGACCGTTGCGGTTGGCGAGAACAACGACCTTTCGTTTCAGATCGATCTCGTTTTGTATGATGCTCTTACTGACAAGGCCCTCTGCGTCCTTGATACCAAATACAAGGCGAAGGACAAACCGGAGACGCATGATGTGACACAAGTCGTGACCTATGCAGAGATGAAGAACTGTCAAGAAGCAATTCTGGTCTACCCAGTTTCACTACCAACACCGATGAATGAAAAGATCGGACAAAAGATCATGGTGCGGACCATGTCTTTCCCGCTCTCGAACGATCTCGAGGCTGCGGGCCAGATGTTCATGGGGAATTTGCTTCAGACATTGGGAGTAGGTCACTTGTAGCAGTCAATTGTTGCAAAGTGACTCTTTGCTGCGGATTAGCTCATTTACACGGAAAGGATTAAAAATATGCCTGTACCCGATTTTCAGACGCTGATGCTTCCTTTGCTTAGGGTCTTTGGGGTCGGACCAGATTAAGTGTTTGAGATGCTTTGCATTAGGAGTAAAATAGTCTTCGAAAGGACGTTTATATTGCATTTTCCGTAGCCAAAAAGGTCCGTATTGTCGAGAGTCCCATGGCGAGAGCGCAGCGTCATTATATCCCCGGTCACATCTGGCACATTACCCATCGGTGCCATAGGAAGGAAAAGCTCCTGAGGTTTTCCCGGGATCGGCATCGCTATCTCCACTGGCTCTATGAGGCACGGAAGCGGTATGGCCTGACTCTCTTGAATTATACCATTACCTGCAATCACGTTCACCTGCTGGTAGTCGATGATGGAGATAGAGATGTGATTCCCAATTCCATGCAGCTGGTGGCAGGGAGGACGGGACAAGAATACAATCAGAGGAAAGATCGAACTGGTGCCTACTGGGAAGATCGGTATCATGCAACGGCAGTAGAAAGCGGGGAACATCTGGTTCGATGCCTGGTATACATCGACACCAACATGGTGCGAGCGGGTGTGGTCAGACACCCTTCAGCATGGCCGTGCTGTGGCTACAACGAGATACAGGAACGCCGGCGGAAGAATGTGTTGATCAACTACGAGCGGCTACAAGAGCTTTCCGGAGTCGGGTCCTATGAGCAGTTGAGGAGCAGTCACCGAGAGTGGGTAGAACAATACCTGAGAGCAGGGATCGGATATCGTGAAGAGCAGTGGACCAGCAGCATTGCAGTAGGCAGTAAGTCTTTTGTTGAATCAGTACGAAGTCAGCTTGGTTTCCGGGCAAACGGAAGAAGAACGGTGGAGTTCGGTGATGGATATCAGCTTAGAGAGAAAGCTGTTCACTATAAAGCTCTTTTTCAGGCCGAAAAAGGCGACATAGGCCCTAAAAACACCTATTCTTGGTCTCTTTAATTTAACCTATCAAATACTTAGCTTGGTCCGACCTCAGTCCGGGCACTGCATTAGATTGATGCTTGGGGTGCAGACTTGATTAGGAGAAAGACAAAGCTTATACCTCTTGCTTAATCATGCTGCTAAGTTCCCGACTTTATGAGGAGAGAATAGTATCGTGGCAAAGATGATTCCAGCGAATCCTATATTTGCCAGTAAGAGCAAAGCAGAGGAACGGGTGTTCCATGTTTTGCAGGATTCGCTCGATGATGGGTGCTGTGTGTTTCACTCCTTTGATGTTTTGGCCCACAACCTGGAAAACAAGCTCGTAGATGCTGAACTCGATTTTCTCATCTTCTGCCCTCATCAGGGCATACTGGTGTTGGAAGTCAAAGGCGGCAGTATTGAATACGATGGTGCTCAAGCGCAGTGGTTGCAGAACGGACACCCTCTCAAAGAAAGTCCCTACCATCAGGCTAAACGAAACAAATACAGCCTCCTTACATACCTGCAGGAGCGGCTTGGGAAGCCGATCAACACCCCGATCGGGCATGCGGTCTGCTTTCCTGATGTTTTTGCTCCGATCACCGTGCTGCCGGCAGAGGCCGACGAGCGCATTACCTTTACCGGAAGCATATTGAGCTATCTGGCTGAGGCAGTCATGGCGGCCATGGAGGCAAACCGCAAAGATTATAGTCGGCCGCCTGAGCACCGGGAAGCAGAGCTGGTCCGGCAGGCACTGATGCCTGTTTTCGAGTATGGGACGGGCCTAGCTGATATGATGGGGAGAGCAAAGGAATGTTTCTTCCGGCTTACTGAAGAGCAGTGCGCTTTACTGAATTTTATCAGCCGTCGCAAACGGGTTCTGGTTGAAGGAGGCGCCGGCACGGGCAAGACAGTCATTGCGCTCAAGAAGGCTCGAGAGCTTGCTCTCGCGGGAAAAAAAGTACTGCTACTCTGCTTCAACCGGCCCCTAGGAGAACAGCTGAAAGAGTCCTCTCGTGCTATTACCGGCGATATTACTGTAGCGACCTATCATGCATTCTGCATTCAAGCTCTTCAGAATGGCGGGGTGGAGATAGTAGTTCCCGAAGATAATAACACCTTCTGGAGGACCGAGCTACCCGAGCGTCTCGATCAGTTCCTGAACAAAAACCCACTACGGTACGATGCAATCATTGTTGATGAGGGTCAGGATTTTCTCACCGAGTACTGGCTGACCATTGAACGTATGCTCGATCCTGAAGGATATTTTTACATTTTCTATGATCCGCAGCAGAACCTTTACGGCTCTGATCTTCAATTCCCATTCGACGACGAACCGTTTGTGCTGGAAACTAACTGCCGCAACACCCGCCAGATATGCAGCGCCCTGCAGAAGTTCTCTCACAATCCTATTGCGGTGAAAGAAGGCACTCCTGAAGGACTTCCTGTTACGGAGGTTTCCTGCTCCTCAGACCATGAATCCCGGAAAGAGCTCAGCCGGATTCTCCACACGCTCGTAAACGAAGAAGGCCTTGCTCCGCAGGACATTGTCGTCATCGGCGCGCACAGCTTTCAGCATACCTGGCTGGCGCATAACAACAGAGCTGGGAACTTTCTAATTGAGAGTGATCCGCAGACCGACTTGCGCTCCATCAGGTATTACACCTATATGCGGTTCAAAGGGTGTGAATCAGATGCCGTGATCGTGATCGATGTTGGCCCGAAAGACCCACGGTGGTCTGATCCAGGATCCTTATATACGGCAATGTCTCGGGCAAAGGTTCTTCTGTACGTTTTACACAGAAAGAACTAGGCAAGCGGCTATACGTATCTAGATCTGAGAAACAATTCTTGATCCTGGATTGTCTGCAAAAAAATTACCTTGGATATTCATCTATAATTGTAAGGAGAGATGGCATGGCAAAGAGAGGCGGAGTAGTTGATAATGTGAGGAATCCGTTTGCTGTGAAGGATTGGGTAGATCAGGGATTCGGTCTGACGTTCGATAAAGGGAACCGTCAAGCAAAGCTTGAAAAACTTTTTGGTAAATCAGTTGAAGAGATAAAGCGAATGAAGCGTAACGATGGAAGGTATCCTGCCTTTGTCGGGATAAGGTGGGGCTTCGCAGGAATCGAATCCAATGTCCTTGTGAAAACCGAGAAGTGGGACAATCGAAGAATGCTCGATGAGTATGGAGAGCGGCTGAGTCCCTCTCATACAAGAGCTACTATGGCGAAAATAACAAAAAGGCGAGAAGGAGCTCCTCATAAGAACCATTCCGATTTTATAGCCACTGACAATGAACTAGACAACAAGGCACCCGCTTCTAGACCCGTATATGGGTCCAGCAGGTTAGAAAAGCCAATGAAACATTCGACCATTTTACTGCGAGAAAGTCTGGTAAGTGTCTTACAGCGCTTTAGACCAGAACCAATAATAGAACGTTATCAGCAACGTGATTTGGCAGGAAAAAGTCCAAAGGAGATACTTTCCTTTACCATGGGAAGTTCAATTTACCGTGCATTCCATCATGAAGCACCTTCTAGGCGTTACGCCCAGTGGCGATGGCATGAAGACAGCAATTCATTATTACAGCAGTTAAATTCTGTCCGGAGCCAGGAGGGATTTGACAAATTAGCCCTGACAATGGGCAAGTCACTAGTTGAGGACTGGGGAGCATCCAACGACCGCGGCGAGGCGACGCGAATGAATATTGGTCTCGCTTTGAAAATCATAAATCTCATTCTAAAACACCTAACATTTTCTCCCTTTGTATCAAATAGCCGTCTGACCGAATTCCTGCACGTTCCGTGGGATAAGTTTACACTAACACCCTTGCAGCGGATCTGGGAAGGTACCCCCCGCATTCCCCGGTCACCTGGTCAGGGCTTCGTTAAGAACCTCGCCACGTATCAGGAGCTGCATTCATTCATTACAGGCATTGCCAAAGACGCAGGCGTAAAGAGAATTGTTTATGAGTTTTGGGCATGGGATAGAACACATTGAGATGATGGTTAGCATTTTGTTCCTGGTGCAGTCGTCTTAATTTGCAAAAAAAATCAAAAGAGAGCAAAGCATACCTCTTTTCTGTTTCTCTTACGGAGTAACCAATGAAGAAGTATTACCGCATCATGCTCGGCAAAAAAAATAAACACGCAGACGAATGTTTCAAAGGAAGTTTTATCGGCGCAGATTTTGGCATCGATACAGACCTTACCGGTAAACTATCCGACGATTGGAGAGTGTTCAACAGGGCTTTTATTCCCATTTATCTTGCAAAGCGCCCCGACAAAACAAAGGTAGCTGCTGGTCTAGCGTGTGGTGCTCTATATACAATCTCAAAAGGCATTCAAGCTCAAGACATTGTCTTGTGTCCTAATGGCGCGGGCAGCTACTTGGTCGGAGAGATTACAGGTGATTATTCGTATCATCCAGGTGAAATGCTACCACATCGCAGACAGGTGCATTGGGATTCCAGAACAATAGCTAAAACCGAGATGAGTGATACGTTAAAGAATGCCTGTGGCTCTATCGGAACGGTCAGTAATATCACAAGGCATGCAGAAGAAATTGAAGGGTTGATCACAGGCAATCCCTCCTTCTTGGTTTGCACTGATGATGCAGTGGAGGACCCAGCAGTATTTGCACTAGAAAAACATCTTGAAGATTTCCTCGTACAAAACTGGAAACAAACACAGCTCGGTAAGCACTACGATGTCTTTGAAGAGGACGGGGAGCTGGTTGGCCAGCAGTATCCAACCGATACCGGCACTATAGATATTCTTGCAATCAGCAAAAACAAAAAGGAGCTTTTGGTCGTAGAGCTCAAAAAAGGCCGAGTAAGCGACGTAGTAGTTGGTCAGGTGCAGCGATATATGGGGTATGTCTTGGAAGAATTGGCCACCGAAAATCAGACTGTAAAAGGTGTGATCATTGCACTTGACGAGGATGTTCGCATCCGCAGAGCTTTAGCGGTTGCTAAGAACATCGACTTCTATAGATACCAAGTGAGTTTCAAATTATTCAAGAGCTAAAAAGACTAAAGAACCGAACAAAATAACTATGGTACTCCCGACCAATATTGTGGAGGAAAAGCAACATGGGACTTCCATTTCGAAACACGGCAGCCTTCGGCAAACGAATCGAGTACTGGATCGTTGGACAGATGCTGAAGGAAGGCCTCGACATTTACCTTCCACTCGTGGACGATGACGCTATAGATGCGGTGATTCGCCGCTCGAATGGCTCTTTCACGACAGTACAAATCAAAGCACGATCAAAAACTGTGACATTCGGGGATGCCGCTCTATTTGCAGCAATCAATCACGAGTTGAGAGATAATTATTGGTTCGTTTTCTACTCAGAGCGAATGGATACCACATGGATAATGACATCTGAAGAGTTCATTGCAGCGTCTGATCAAAACAAAAGCGGGAAGAACAAAGGCAAGCGAAGCATTTGGTTCAATGGCAGGCACAAGGATAAAGTAACCGGCAAGCCGGTAGTGACAGATCCGGTCAAACTGAAGAAAACTTTTTTGATATGAATATATTTTTTTCAGAAGAGATTTCCATACGACATCCACCCGCAGGAGCGTAGATTGCCTGATGGCAGCTGCTGCCCCATGCACCACATCATTTCATGCATGTCATATGAGTATCGGCGAAAAAGGTGAAGCTACACTGGGAGCCTAAAAACATCCTTCCCGCACCTGATGCTTACGCTTAGGGCCAAGCGTTATGATGCGCTCAGGATTCACGGATTCATTCTCTGGCAGCGGCTTGGCTCCTTTTATTTTTCCCATCTGCAAAATGCTTTTCAGCTTCTTGAGGGTGTCTGATCCCTCCAGAGCAACAGCATGATCGTCATAATAGTCAAACCATGGCAATCCATACCGCGCGTACTCCCGGGAGGTGAGGGGAACTGCCGGAGGCGCCTCATTGGTGATGGCACGCCACACGAGCGAGTTGGTAATGTGCACGAAGCAGCGGCTTTTCTCCGTAGAATCCCAGGAATCAAATCCAAATGGATCATCGTAGATTTCCTGGCGCATTTTACCGCCGGGTGCAAGTCCCATGCACGGTACAGCTGCGGATGAATAGCACACCCCGTCCTGGAGCACCGCCATAGAAAGTCTGAGAAGATTTCTAGGAGGAAATCGTCGCTGGAAGTCTTCCTGTTTCATCGGAAAGACGATGATCTGCAAGCCGCCATGCTCTCCCCTGCCGGTAATCTGCTCTTCAGCCGTATAGCCATCACCCAAGGGCATAGCTACGAACTGGCGAATGAGTCCCTTCTCTACACAGTACCCGTCAAGCCACGGCTGCCTCGGAGCAACCATATAGTCCTGCGGATCCCGTTGCAGATTGTTGGACCAGTCCTTTCCGGTTACTGCATTTATTTTTCCGGCAGCGATCTTAATGGCAAATGGATAATTCGTTCCGTGCTCCTCAATGTACTGGGAATTGAAGTTGACCCACAGCGCTTCTGACTGGTACATCGGCAGCATCACGCCGCCATGCTCAATCCACTGTGAGGGCACAGTATCGGCATAGTCGTCAACATGCTTTAAGGGGAACGCCCCCAGACCTGGAGGAAGAGGATAGGACCGATCATCATCAGGGATGCGCAAGGTCCGTTGAAATGTGACCGTCAGCTGCGCCTGAGGATGGACACCGGGAAAAGAGAAAACCAACGAGTCCTTTTCAAGTTCAATCATCTCTACCTCCTTTGTTTACCATTTTCCGTCTCGCACCTCACGAACAATCCGCAGGACGGCTTTGTCCGGAGCATTCTTGAGCTCACGGATCAGTTGCGCAAAAAGCTGGGGCCGCTTTCTGATGACTTCCTGAATGTCCTTTGACACCTTTCCGCTTAGGGCGAGGAGGACATCAGGATCCTCCCCAAGATCGGCAGCCAGGGCAACGAGCTTCTCTTCCGACAGATAGACCTGCTCGCCGCGCTCGATCTTGCTCAGGTAAGACGGCTCGATGCCGATCCTGCCGGCGACCTGTCTGAGGGAATACTTTCGATCCTGGGCATAGAGCGCTTCCCGCTTCTCTCTGATGAATGGGCCTAGCATATTTTCCATATGTGTAGTATATAGGACACAATACACATATGTCAACTAATTTTTTATCAAAAAAATGAATCGAAGCAGTTAGATTCTCAAGCACTTACCTAGCGCCTTCCTGCGAATTAAGCGCATGTGTCAACGTAAAGAATAACTGGGGATCAGTATGATGGGAAAAAACAGTTTTCACTCGATAGCATCTCAAAAAACTCTCTGCTCTGCACGGCTAAAATCTGAACGGGGAAGCCTTAACCGGTTCATCTCAAAGATTCTAGCAATTCTCCAAGACAAACCGTTATCCAGGTGGTGGGACTTTTGGGGAGACTTCAGGGGCGAAAGGAGTTTTTCTGGACTTTCTGTAATATGCCGAGATAATGAAAATTAAAGAATTCACTAGGACGGGCGGGTAGGGACGTTGTTGACTAGTACACAAACTGTTTTGTTTCGGGGGTAGCGTATTCAGGAACTTGTGCAGCAGGGAATTAAGATAGCGGAAACCGCACCGCGACGTGGAGTATCGACCGTAGCGATTGTCACTATTCTCAGTCGGATGGTCGTTAGCCTATTCAGTGAATAACGTCCCCATTTTCGCCCAATACGCCCTATGCCGGGTCAATGCTGCCCTCGGAATGCTCTGAAGAAAAAGATCCGCACATCATGACGATTATGATCGAAGTAAATCGTCAGCTCTATATGGATGAAGCAACTGGGGAGAAGAAGGACACATTTCCCATGCTCGAAGATCACCTTCGGAGAACCCTCGAGAAATTACGTATGGTGTCTCCATATTAGCCAGAGCCGATTCACTCATTCGACGAATCGAAGGAGTTGCTGAAACTATTCCTGCTTCCTGCCCAGGGCTGCTATCTTCTTTTGAAAAAGAATAAAATCAGCTCTATTGGCAAGTACCAGCAAAACATCTCCGCCTTCTATCACCGTAGAGCCTGATGGTATAACGAACCTGCCGTCGCGAGAGATGAGCACTATGAGACATTTTTCGGAGATGTTTAAATCACGTATCATTTTCCCAACTACCACCGATTCATACGGAACGATAACGTCTGTCAACTCCGCATCAATAGACTCGGTTTTCTCAAATTCAATCGGATAACTTATCCGATTTGCCAAAGGGATATCCAGCTTCAATGCCTTCGAAAGGATCGGGATGGAAGTCCCCTGAATAAAAACTGATGCAATAACGACAAAGAACACCACGTTAAAAATAGTATCTGCCTGCGCCATGCCTGCCGTAAAAGGAAATGTCGCCAGGATGATCGGGACCGAACCTCTCAGACCCACCCATGCAACCATAGCCTTCTCGCGAAAGCTCATGTTAAAGAGCAGCAGACAGAGCACCACACTGACCGGGCGAGCAACGAACATAAGAAAAAGCGCAAGCAATAAGCCCGCTCCGATGAAGGGCACGATGTGCGAGGGAAAAACAAGCAAACCGAACGTTACAAACATCGCGATTTGCATGAGCCAGGCAAGACCGTCATGAAACCGCATGATCATTTTCTTATTTGGAAACTCCGCCCGTCCCAGCATTAACCCCGCCAGATACACCGCAAGGATTCCGTTGCCTTTCAGAAAGACCGCGATGGCATAGGTTAAGAGAACGAGCGAAACCATGATAACCGGATAAAGCCCTTGATATTCAAGCTTCAGACGATTGATGAGGAGAACTATAATCCTTGCCATTGCGTAGCCAGTAACCGCCCCCACTCCCATATCAAGGAAAAATCTGGGGATTAAGGCGGAGATGCTCATGCCTTTCACGGTCAGAACACTGATAAAGCCGGCTGTCAAAAAAACGGCCATCGGATCATTGCTGCCGGACTCAAACTCAAGTAATGGCTTCAATGGCTTTTTGAGTCCAATGCGCTTGGACCGTAACGTGCTGAATACAGCGGCGGCATCAGTGGAGGAGATGATGGAGCCAAGAAGCATTCCTTCCAAAAAAGAAAACTTCAAAATATACGCAGCACACAAGCCTGTGATGATTGCCGTCAGCAGAACTCCGACCGTCGCAAGGGTGATACCCGGCCACAGAACAGACCTGGTATCGTCCCAATCCGTGTCGATGCCACCAGAGAAGATGATAAAAATCAGTGCGACGATGCCAAGGGATTTCGCCAGTTCCGCATTGTCGAAATAAATTCCGCCTATTCCTTCTGAACCGGCAAGGATTCCGATGCCGAGAAACAGCAGCAAGACAGGTATGGCGAATCTGTCCGAGAGCTTGCTCGAAATGACGCTGATGAAGATCAGTATCGCGATCGCAAATAGTATGATTTCGAATGACAGCATAAGTATCCAAAGAAGGCTCTTCTGGATTTGTTGTGCAGCGAAACGGGGATAATATCCCGTAATCGCATGGAATCTGTTCTTTGAGAATTGACACGTTTTGTAAGGTCGTTGTACAGTGGCTCAATGGAAACAATAAAGGCC
>JAGOGO010000104.1 GCA_017996625.1 Deltaproteobacteria bacterium
CGCGTACATGGTCGGTATACCCCGCACCTTCGTGCCCGGCTTGAGCACATCCTCTTCCCTTCCCTTCCTTTCCAGCACTAACGGTGGAATTCACTATGCCTAAGCGGAGCGACTCCGATCAGGATTCTCATCACATCCGCACGTATCGTAAAAAACAAAAATAAACCCCGCCTCTCGAAATACGAAAAACAGGGATTGCGGTACCTAGTGCGCGGAGTCTCTCTTTAAAACCATAGCGAACCAGCATCAGCCGGATGAGATTATTGCAAATCAAGATACCATAATTGAAATTCAAGATTCAAGATTTAAAGTTTTAACTGAAAATTCCGGTAAGATTATAGGTAGGACTGCGACTTCAAATACCACCCAAAAATCCGGAGGCGAGAATTTTTGAATCACAAGTCCTATCTGCCTGGTCCGGGTGGAGGCGGAGGCGAAGGGAGCTTGGGAGGAAGATTTTTCAGAGTCTCAGCCGGATCCTGAGGGATCGGGGGAAGTTCCGGAAGATTTCGTTGCCGTTCGAGTGGATTGGAAGCTTTCGGCACCGGCGGACGGGAAAATGCTTCAGGTGCATGGATGCCGTCTATACGCGCAGGAACGGGCAGAGGAGGCAACGAAATAATAGCTGACGGCGAGACCACGATGGGGGTAGTCTCAGTTTCAAGTTGTTTTCGCAGGACGTCAGGAGCAGTCGAGGCAGGAAGCGGAGCCATCCCTTTTCGAATACGGGTCATCTGATTAGGATCCAGAATCACCTCGCCGGTAACAGCACTATCGCTGTTGTGAACTGAAACCCGGTTCTCCAGACAGATTACAGCGGTCAACTCCTCGTTGACAACCCAGACGATAAATTCGGTTCCTCGAATTCCGATGACTGCGGTTGGAGTGTGAACATCATAGCGGGAATCACGGCCGGAAAGGTGGCCACACAACACGCGCAATTTGCCCTTGAGCAGCGATAACAGTGATACCCGCTTATTTTCCTGAGGCATATAGATGTGCTCCTTGATCTGGAGCGCTGTTTCTTCGCTCAGGTTCAAGAGGCTGCCGTCTTCGAAGGTGATCCGCACCTTGCTTCGTTTTGCAGTTTCAATGGTGTCATACTGATAAATTTTCGAACCCAGGGCAAGTGCGACTCCTTTTACTTCACCTTCCCGAATCACCTGCACGTCCCCAGTTATCGAGGAGACGGCGCCAATCGCCAGCGGATCGGCCGTGGACATACTGGCAGCGGAAAAAAGGATAAGCAGCCCGAGCAAAAAAAGTATCGCTCTCTGTCGCATAGGCACGTTCGTTTTCTCCCATGAGGCATCGTGAATGTGACGCTGAATTCCTGCTAATACAACGCGGTAAGGGTAATCATGGTCACGTTTCGGTCGTACGCATACTCATCAATATTCGAATCATGGTCTCGTCCGAGATACTGCAGAGCCACATTGAGATGCTTTCCGATATTCCGATCGAGTGAAAGCACCCAGGTGATCTCCCGGTCTGATCGCTCTTTGCCGCCAAGGCTGTCCACTGCATCATAATCCTGATAGTAGTACTCGCCATCTACGGTCAAATTGACTTTCTTCCAGAGAGGAGAAAAATATCCGACCAGAAACCGATAGCCGCTGTATTCCCAGTCGTCGCCGTTAGCGCGGTCACGGTCATACAGAAAACCCCAGCGCAGATAGCAGCGGCTGTTGGAGCCGTGGAACCAGAAGTGATTCCATCCCACCAGATGATTCACAGCATCGCGATCGGCGTCAGCACTATCGACAGAATAGTCTGAAGCATCAAGAGAGTAATGAAAATCCTTGGCCTGAAGCCGGTATTGCATCTGAAGATAATTTTTCGGAGTAAGGTTAACACCCAGCATGGTTCGCAGATGAGTGAGTTCAAGGTACCGCCGGCCATTAAGCAGATTATGACTGTAGTTCACGTCCAGTCCGGTGATGGCAGGAAGCCAGGCGTTTTTCAGTGCGCGCTCGAGACCGACATTGATTTCATTCTGTGTGAGATCGAAATCATGAAGCGAAGCATGGATACTCTGGTACAGGCTATAACGAGTCACCAGTGACCAGTCGGCACTTTCTTTCACGTGGTAGTCACCAACGAGATAAACGACCGCACGCACATCCTCTTCATCTGAGATCTCCACCTCGGTGGAAAGATCATCGGGCTGCAGACTCACATTATCATCGTACTGCGTGCTCAGGCTGCCAGTGATATTCCATCGTTTGTTACCGGAAGGGTGAGCAGCCGAGTCCGACCTCAGAGCAGCTGCTGCCTCCGCAAGCTCCGAGGTGGGATCAGCATCGATAGCAGCCTGAAACTGCTCTTCTGCTTCCGTTTTCTTTCCGCTTCGCGCAAGACTCATGGCACGGAAAAAACGGCAGGATTGAACTAATGATGGATCCATCTCCTCAGCCTTGCGAAAGAGTGGCTCTGCCGCATAATACTCTCCGAGCATGTAATGGGTATATCCCTGATAAAAGTATACCATCGCCCGATCCGGCTCGGCAGCCTGACCAGCCCGAAAACGTGCCAGAGCTTGAGCGTACATTCCTGCTCGAAAGTAAGCGACCCCCAGATCGTAGTGAATCTCTTTGATTGCAGGATCCAACTCCGCAGCTGTCTTCAAAGCGTCTACTGCACGATCGTACTCTCCTAGGTGCAGATATGTCATTCCCCGGTAATGCTGGATCTGTGCGTTTTCTGGATCAAGACGGCTGGCTTCGGTAAATTCAGCCAACGCTTTTTCAAAGTCTTTTTGACTAAAGGCTACCACTCCGCTGGAAAAAAAGTACTCAGCCGAGCCCCGGGCCAGAGCTTGCTGAAAAAAGATAACGACAACCCCCACCGCCGTCATGGCGATAATGACTCGTAGAGCGCTGTCCCGAAACATTATCCTGTCATCCTCTCTGTCAAGGAATTGATCTGATTGAGAATTCAGGAGCATTCCCACGCATTCCCGCGAAGTGAAACTCCGTGCTCTCATTTCCTATATTGGAGAAAATTCTGGAAAACATTAGCGGCAGGGCACACTTCGGGAAGGACCAGGCTTCGTCCTCGAACTGCCAGCAAGGAATCGTCTGCTAGAGTCAGGAGTGATCGAAGACCTCTGGGCCCGAAGGCGTCCAGAGGTCTTCGATCACTCCTGACTCTTTACTCCTTACAGTTCCTTTGCAATGACAATGATTTCTTCTCAGCGTGCTCTGCCCTTCGGCTGGCTCAGGGCAAGATCTCCTGGGAGAAGTCGAGTTTCATACGAAGAGTGAGCAGTAAAAGTATCTGATGTATTGCTGGGTATGGGAATTGGTCGCGGGTCAATCAATCACTTGACACCCCCTTTTCCCTAATATATAAATCCAAACGAGAGAACCTTGCGAGCGGTGCAGACGAACGGAGGGAATGAGCAGCGGAATCTGAAGCTGTTTCTGGCGCACGCACAACTACTAGATAAGGAGGAGCTAATCCATGAGTGAGCTGGTTGCCCGCTTTGAGAAAAATTCTTTTGAGGAGGTGCGGATTTCTCTGACAGAGTTCAAAGGCAAGGACCTGATTGATATCCGGGTCTACTATCAGCCTGAGGGGGAAGAGGAAATGCGCCCGACCAAGAAAGGAATCACCATCTCACCGGAAAAGTTTACCGAACTGAAGAAAGGGATTCAGCAGCTGGAAAAAGCTCTTAAGGATAAGGGACTCTAGAAGTGTGTCACCGCTGAGCCAGAGAGCAGGCAAGAATATCCACGTCGCCGTGGCATTCTCAGTCTTTCTTGGATCTTTCTTTTGCTGACGAATATTTCTTTTCAACAGCCTGCGCTTTCGCCTGAAGGCTGCGGGTCATGCGCTCGCGATAGGTGATCAGCCGCTGTCTTACCTCCGGATACTTTAGCGCGAGCAGATGAGCAGCGAATACTCCTGCATTACGAGCGCCGCTTTTCCCAACCGCCATCGTAGCCACGGGAATACCTGGTGGCATCTGAACCATTGAAAGCAGAGCATCAAATCCTTTCAGCGGTGATGAGTCAATGGGTACCCCGATGACTGGCAGCAGGGTGTGACTTGCAATAACCCCGGCCAAGTGAGCGGCATGGCCAGCGCCAGCGATAATCACCTCGATACCCCGCTTGGAGGCTTGGCGTGCAAAGAGTGCAGTCCGCTGCGGCGAGCGATGCGCGGAAGTGACGACAACTTCATAGCCGATTGCCAGCTCCTGCAATACCGTGAGCGCTTCTTCCATGACCCCCAGGTCAGAATCGCTTCCCATCACCACACTGACCGCTATGTGCTCCATAACTTCATCCTTTCAGACAGTCACTCGCTCTTGATCAGCATTTCTTCCATCATTTCTATTTCAGCCTGCAACGCTTCATCAGCAGGATTCATCTCTAGTGCCTTTTTTAGAACAGCCAAAGCCTTTCCATACCAGCCGCCTTCCCGATAGTTGCGAGCCGCAATAAGATAAGCCTCTTGTACATTGCCTCGGAAAAGCGTCAGGAAGAGCATTTCGAGTGAACCAGTACCATATACGCGTTCATAGAGGTTTTCGTTCTCCACGAGAAAACGCAGAAGGAGACTATCCTGCTTGTAAAGCGCCAGCAACCGGCTGAGCTGCTCCGTTGCACGAGAAAAAAGGTAATGGAGGTTTTCCATTCCATAGCTCATATCAGTCTGAGCGCGAGCCGTGATCACCCGAAACTCTTCCAAAAGCGCCTCCCGATCAACATCCGCAGGAATCTCAGCGACGTCAGTGAAACGCTTTCCTTCCTGCTCATACACCTCGAGCAGATAAACGCTCTCTTTCAGCTTCATGCCATCATGGAATATCAGTCCTAGTGTCCAGTCAAACAGACGTTCATAGAATGAATTGGAGCAATTGGTGCGAAAGAGAAAATGGGATTTCTCTTTAAGATTCCAAAGCAGACCCCGCTTAGCCTCGGTGCCGATCCAGCCTTCCAGCTTTTCAAAAGACAAACGGTTCGAGGACCGATACTCTTGATACAACTCATCGAAAAAAAGCTTCGCTTCCAGTACCTGACGAACCAGCTCCGTACGCAAAAGCGATCGACGCTCGACAATCCATCCCTTCTTTTTTGTTTGCGGTGTTCGCTCGGTCATCATCGTAGTCCTGGTGAGCACATCATTTTCGCAGTGCCTTTTGTCCGATGTCTTTTCGGTAGTAAATACCTTCCCAGGAAATCCGGGATGCTGCTTCATAGCTCCGCTGTATTGCATCGGCGATGGTAGTGCCCAGTGCCGTGACTCCAAGAACGCGGCCACCGCTCGTCACGATTCGGTCTTCTTTCCATGCCGTGCCAGCATGAAAGACCATGCTGTCCCTGACTGCTGCTGCCTGCTCCAGTCCTGAGATCTCCTTTCCCTTTTCATAAGCATCAGGATACCCTTCGGAAGCAAGCACCACACACACGGCGGGGCGCTCATCCCATTCAATAGTAACGGTGTGCAGGTTTTTTGCAACAATTGCCTCGAGGACGGGTAATAAATCGCTTCGCATCCGCATAAGAAGCGGCTGGGCTTCCGGATCTCCCATCCGGACATTAAATTCCAATACGACCGGCTTGCCGCCAGAAATCATGATGCCTGCGTACAAAATTCCTTTGTAGACCCTGCCCTCGGCAGCCATGCCGGATACTGTCGGCACAAGTATCGTTTGCATGATCGTATCGTGCAATTCGGGCGTAATCACCGGTGCCGGAGAATAAGCCCCCATCCCGCCGGTATTGGGGCCGCGGTCACCATCATAGATTGCTTTATGGTCCTGAGCGGCAGGCAACGGAAGAATAGTCGTCCCGTCGGTGAAAACCAAAACTGAAGCTTCTTCGCCCTGCAGAAATTCTTCAATGACCACACGGTGGCCGGCATCACCGAACGCTTTTCTGATCATGATATTGTCAACAGCAGCCACCGCATCATCAACATTCATCGCGATGATCACTCCCTTGCCGGCTGCAAGTCCATCAGCTTTTATCGTGACCGGCGCGCCATGATTCCGAACAAAGTCCTTCGCTTCCGCGGCATTGCTGAAAATTCGGTAGTCTGCTGTAGGAATGCCGTGTGCTTTCATGAACTCTTTTGCAAAAGCCTTGCTGCCTTCCAATTCTGCGGCTGCAGCTGTGGGACCGCAAATCGCGAGGCCTCTTCGGTTGAACAGATCCACGATACCCTTAGTGAGTGGCGCTTCCGGACCTACTAAGGTAAGATCAATCCGCTCTTGCTCAGCAAAGCTGGCCAGGGCTTCACAGTCTTCAACCTGAATCGGTACACAGACCGCCTGCTGGGAGATTCCCGCGTTTCCCGGAGCGCAGTAGATCGTCCCCACTTCCGGACTGCTCGAAAGCTTCCATACCAGAGCGTGCTCGCGACCTCCACCGCCTACGATAAGGATCTTCTTCATGGTTTCTCGGGATTGATGATTGGTTGATTTACTACATGGTTGAATGGTCAAATCGCCATTTCAGTGTCGTTCGTGAAGCATAATCTTGAATCTTGAATTTTGAATCTTGAATTTGCCTTAGACCTTCTTCAGATACTCGGTAATCGCCGTATCATAATGAGCGGTAAGCTGAAAAACCTTCTTCGCCAAATAAAACCGGGTTTCCAGAGAAAGAGCGTTATCAAGCGAATCCATTTCTTTGATGATCTTCTGATAATCCTTCGGATCAGTAACCACGGCAACATAGGTGTAGTTTTTTGCAGCTGAACGCAGCATGGTCGGACCGCCAATGTCGATATTCTCGATAGCATCTTCCAGGGTACAATCCTGTCTGGCCACCGTGTTTTCGAAAGGATACAAATTGACCACTACTAAATCGATTGGTTTGATTCCGTGTTCGGACATTTGGCGGACGTGAGAATCTTTCTCCCGGATTCCGAGCAGGGCTCCATGTACCTTGGGATGAAGCGTTTTCACTCTCCCATCCATGATCTCCGGAAATCCGGTATACGCTGAAACGTCGACGACCGAGATGCCTGCATTACGCAGCGATTGAGCGGTTCCACCGGTCGAAAGAATTTCCACTCCCCGGTCCTGCAAGGACTGGCCTAATTCCAGCACCCCGGTCTTATCCGAAACGCTGACTAACGCACGCTGAATTTTGATATTCTTCATACTCTCTCATCTCCTTTCTGGACGGCTTGTCAAGAACTCATCTATGTCCTCATGATCGACAAGCTGAAGCGCACCCGCTCTGGGACGGTTGCGGGTTACGAGTTACACGTTACGAGTTCTTGTTTAAACCAGAACCTGCAACCCGCAACACGACTAAAACAGGATCGCACTTACTACGCCGAATCATTTTGCGAGATCATCCTTTCTAGAATCCAGGTTCTAACTTTGCATTCGCCGGTACAGACGCGGAACCCGTCCGCTGATGCCACAAAGAACCGCATAAGCAATAGTTCCTGCCTGAGAGGCAACCTCTTCGACCGGCAGACAGGCATTGCCCTGATGTCCGAACAGTACCACCTCATCTCCCGGTCGCACCTTCGGAATGTCCGTCACGTCAATCATCGTTAAATCCATACACACCGCTCCAACCACTGGTGCACGCTTTCCATGGACGAGAACGCACCCACGGTTGGAGAGCCCGTGACAAAACCCGTCTCCGTACCCGATCCCGATTGTGGCAACAGTGGTTTCCCGGCCGGTACAGAAGGTACGGCCATAGCTCACCGGCGAACCGGCCATTACCCGCTTTACCTGCAGGATTCTTGTCTTCACCGTCATCACTGATTTCAATGGTATTTCAGGACCCTGTCCCCGGGTCGGATCAGCTCCGTAGAGCAGCAGCCCCAGCCGCACCAGGGACAGTTCCGGGGCCAGCCCTTTCATCAACGATGAACTGCTTGACATGTGCACCAGCAGATTCACGCCGAGATGTCCTTCAAGAAGACTTGCAACCTGTCTGAATTCCTCAACCTGCTTCCGGGTAAAGGCTTCGCTTTCCTCATCTTTCAGATGAGCGGAGGAAAAATGTGAGAGAATTCCTTCAAGGTGTACCGCCTGGAACTGCTTCCACCGAACCAAAAAATTCTCCGCCCCCCCTGGAGAAACACCCAGCCGGTTCATTCCCGTGTCAACCTTGAGATGAACCGCCAATGACTGCTGCCGCCGTCTGCCCTCATCCTCCAGGTACGTCACCGTGTCAAGATCGTAGATAACCGGTGTGAGCTGATACTCGTACATGCTTTCAACGTGCTCGGGGAGAATACCTGCAAGAATAAGGATTGGCTTCCGAATGCCTGCCTGGCGAAGATGAATGCCTTCTTCAGGAAAAGCAACCCCAAAATATTCGATTGATGAAAGAGATTCCAATACGCGGGCTATCTCGACGGCACCATGGCCATAGGCATTGGCCTTGACGACCGCAAGTATTTTCCTTTTCTTACCAATGAGGCTTGAAACCTGAGTAACATTGAACGCCAGAGCATCGAGATCGATCTCTGCACATGACATGCAGTCCTTCACTGATTGTTGCACCTGATAACACCTTTAAGCATTGATGGACTCGTAAAAAGCTAAGGTATACCGCTTGGCGGCAACCTATGAACAACGAAGAGATGCCCACTTCGTTGGAAGTCGTCTTGGAGACAACGAAGTAATCCCGCGAGGCGCGGGACAGATGGTTGCGCCTCAGCTCGTTATCCCCCGCCGAAGGCGGGACCTTTTACGATGTCGTCAAACATTTGATAGCGATACTTGTCTCTATCGAGCAGGAACAGAGACGCGAAGGCTGGATAGCCACAAGACCGGCCAGACACACCATACCGTTTTATGAAAACTATGTAAATCAATTTTTTTCTATGGTATTATACACATGAGGAATTTGGCGACCTCACGCTGGCTTCACGGCACTGCCGCGTCAGCGCACCATAATGACCGTATAGACCAGAATTTGAACGCAAGGTGCAAAAAAAATGCACTTTTTTTCTTTTCCGCCACTGCGCTGGCTTGTTGACCGTCATGGGAAGAAACATTAAACAAGACTGCCAGGCCATACTAGGTGCCGGTCTTCGAGCCGTCGATCCCAGCGAGGCGGTCAAGAAGTATGTTCACCTGGTTGAAAACGACCTTACCGTAGCCGGAAACCGGTATTCTCTGGAACAATACCGAAATCTGTATGTCCTCGGTGCCGGCAAAGCATCCGCAGCAATGGCTGCCGGCCTGGAGAACGTACTCGGAGAGCGTCTCTGTGGCGGATTGGTAATCGTGAAATATGGTTACACCGCACAGCTCCGAAGCATTCGAAGCATCGAGGCCGGCCACCCTGTACCCGATGAATCAGGCCTCCGGGGTGCTCGGGAGCTGGTCGCTCTGGCAGAGACCTTTGAGGAAAACGATCTAGTCTTTTGCTTGATTTCCGGAGGCGGGTCCGCACTCTTGCCAATGCCGGTTCCCGGCATCTCTTTGCGGGACAAACAGGAAACTACCAGATTGCTGCTCGAATCAGGGGCTTCCATTCACGAAATCAATACCGTACGAAAGCACCTTTCCGCGATCAAAGGAGGAGGTCTTGCCGCTGCCGTGGCTCCGGCTACTCTGATTTCGCTCATTCTCTCGGACGTTATCGGCAACAACCTGGCGAGCATAGCCTCGGGTCCGACAGTGCCGGACGAAAGCACGTATCAGGATTGCATTCAGATTCTGATCCGGTATACACTGCTGGAGCGAATACCTGCAGCGGTGAGAACTTATCTCGAGCAGGGAGCAGCTGGCGAAAAGCCGGAAACGCGCAAGCGTGGCGACCCGGCTTTCAGCCGTTCACATTCGTTCATTATCGGGAGCAACAGCCAATGCTTGGAGGCGGCAGCTGCAGAAGCGCAGCACCTGGGGTATCACACCCTGATTCTCTCATCTTTTATAGAAGGCGAGTCAAGGGAAGCCGCTCGCCTGCACGCTGCTATTCTCAAGGAGCTGCTCAGCTCCGGCAATCCAGTACCGCTGCCAGCATGTGTCATAT
>JAGOGO010000105.1 GCA_017996625.1 Deltaproteobacteria bacterium
ACTGTCGTAATTGGGATGAAAGTGGTTGGCCTTCTCCTGGTTGCGGCGCTGCTGGTCATCCCCTCAGCCGCTGGTCTTCAGGCAGCAGCAACCTTTCGGCAAGCGATGGCTATAGCATCATTAATTTCAGTTGTCTCTGTAATTGCCGGACTTTTGATGGCTTACTACTGGAATTTGCCTGCTTCAGGCACCATCGTTCTGCTTACCTTCTTCGTCTTTATGGTACTCTGGTTCGTGAACTACCTTAAGAGAACCCGCATGAGGTCCTAGCCGGTAGCAAACCAGACATTGAACCGTTCACCGTTTTCCGTTCACCATACAGGAAAGGGGCGGACAACTGTATTCTCGTAAAAGGGCATTTCGGTCGTTTCAACAAGTGCGAGGCAGCAATCAATCTACGGTGCTTTCTTGATTCGCCCGAAGGCTGAAGTGAAAAATTGTCGCCGATTTCCCTCTATTGTGAGGCATCAGATAGTATTCTTGTCGGTGAGCGGAGAACAGTTAACCCTGCTTCCCCCCGATCCCTATCCGATTAAATGGTTGACTTGGAACTTCTTGTCGATATAATATGAACCGGCCACCAAAAGAGCCGATCCTCCGGTTATGCGCACCAAGGAGGCTGAACCTTGCGGCCTGGGGTTGCCATATGCTTTGAATGCACTGCGGAGGGATGGCCGAGTGGTTTAAGGCGGCGGTCTTGAAAACCGTTTCCCGGAAACGGGACGTGGGTTCGAATCCTACTCCCTCCGCCTTGATAGCTCAATTCGGGCTATGCCTGATACAAAGAAATCTATATCCTGCGGAGAGATGGCCGAGTAGGCTGAAGGCGCTCGCCTGCTAAGCGAGTGTGTGTCGAAAGATGCACCCCGGGTTCGAATCCCGGTCTCTCCGCCTTTTTTATAGCACCTTCAAGGACCTCACTACCCTGCTAAATTTTACGTTCCGGATCCTACCTTAAGAGTGAAGAGCAAGAAATAAGCGAAAGTCTTTGGACGCGGTCCAGGTTGATCGCAGAAGAAACTCCTCTTTAGCTGTGATTCCTCACTTCGTTCGGTGGATAAAGAGCTGAGGCGCCGCCTCACTTCGTTCGGTGGATAAAGAGCTGAGGCGCCGCCTCACTTCGTTCGGCGGATAAAGAGCTGAGGGGTAACCCGCGCCGGCGGCATTCTACTGAGATGTCATTCCCGCGAAAGCGGGAATCCAGAGCATATGGGTGCTTCTGGTAGGAACGACTTTTTACCGAGCACTCATCGCCAGCACCACGGGCTTTAGCAGTGTTGCGGTACGCTGTTCACAATACTGGATTCCCGCCTACGCGGGAATGACTGTTAAAGTGTGTTGTGCGCTTGGCGGGTGGACCAAGAGCTGAGGCGCAGCCCTTTGGATGGATAATGCACTTATTCCTTTGCTTCACGCAACCTTTTGGGCAGTTGCGATAGAATCGCCTCCAGCACTGATCCACCTAGAGATCGAGCCTTTTCCGAGATTCTCGTGCAATAACTTTGCTCACCCCGCGGATCGATGTCTCCAGCCTTGAGACCTCTGGTTACTTTCGTTCCGTCTCGCAAGAGGCCCCGGATAACTCCTGATATATTTGCTTTGACTGGCTCGCCTTCGACATGAGCGACTATCTCGTTCGCTGCGACCATATCGCCAATATTCTTGCAACCTCTAAAGACACCATCCTGGGGAGCCCGCAAGACCCTCTCTGTCCCAAATCCAGCGATCACGCCGGGCACTCCGGTATTCGGTTCGGCCTCGCCCTCGAATATCAGTCTGCCCAAGTCGTGGCCCCGATTGGTCTCAACAACGACATGAACATCCTTCCCCGCTGTAAATCCTGGTCCGAGAGCAATTACCAAAGGGGCATCGGTAATCTTTGTGCCCACATTTCTTTTGGCCAGGATAGCATCAACAAGCACATGGGGTTTAAGAAAATTCTTGATGTTGTTCTCCGGATCAACCAGAAGTGGAAGCTTTTCTTCCTCCCACACGGAAAAGACTTCTGCTGGTTCGTTAATTCTGACTGCGGCCACTCCTTCAACGATTTTTTCCCGGTCGTAAACAGCTTCACAAAAAGACACCATGCGGCGCACAGCCAAAGGAGACGAGGTCTCAACAAGGCAAATATTAAAACCGCTTACAAATAGTCGGTGCGCAACTCCGCTTGCCTGCTCCCCGGCTCCGCGGATGAGCACCCGAGTCTGACCGATCCTTTCATAGGCTTTCAAGAGATTATTGTTTTCCATAGCCTCTGTCCTCCTGGTGAATACACACCTATACTATCTCACTGTTCTTTTGCCTGCCGACTAATGGCCGCACTCAATTACCTGCGTTCCTTTTCGGGAACATGGCAGCGATTGCGGCTCATGAAATCCATGCTTGCTTTAGGCTCATCGTATCCAGTGTTTGTAGTCATCGGGCGTATCGATATCAACAAAAATTGCCTTGCTTCCTACATCTACATACCTTACTTGCTCACCATGCTGACGGATGATCGTTCGCCCACCCATATCTCCGGTGAGATTACACAATGTCTTCCGAAATGTGCGGGCAAAAACGACCGGATGCCCTTTTTCTTGCTTGTAGCTGCAGACTGCAATTCCTGGGTTTTCTTCCACAAAGACAGAAACGAGTCTGTTGATAATATCGGAGGTGATTAAGGGCTGATCCCCTAAACCAATGAGATATCCTTCCGCCTGGTCTGAAGCAGCTTCGATCCCCTTTCGTATCGAAGTACTCATGCCCTCGTGATACTGAGGATTTTCAACAATGATAACAGGTTTTGAAGTTAGAATCTCCTTTAGTGATTCTTGGTTGTCTCCTATCACCACGATGAGCTCCGAGATCGTAGTTTCAAGATACGTATCAACGACTTTTCCAAGGATGGTGGTATTGCCCCAAGGAAGGAGGAGCTTAGGCCGGCCCATTCGGCGAGATTCTCCGGCAGCCAAAATGATCCCGGAGATCATCTTCGGAGATGCAGCCGGTTTAATGCCGGCGGAGTTTAGCTGGATCACGTTTTTAGCCATGGAAATTCAGACTGCCTGGCCGCAATAAAAAACCTTCAGAACGCGTGGAAAGGGAATCAAACGGGTAATCAATACCCTCGCGATCGATCTGTCTTTGGTGTCCACAATGCACTGGGCCACTCTTGTTCCTACCTCCAAGCCTCCCTCGATTTCACCCTTGTTAAGAATCGGCAACACTCTCGCTTTTTCGGGGGTACCTCGCCTTAGTCCTTCCGGGTGCAGAATAACTCGCGACACCGATTCTGCAGAAACCAACTCCCCTTCTTTGATCCCGGTGAGCTGGGAAAAATAGTGCGGCCTGAATACGTATTCTTCAGTGTTGGGCTTCCCGATTCCATCGAGTCCCACGACGGGGACTGTCAACGTAGTAGAAGATGGAATGACTGGTTCAGTCTCATTTGGAGCTTTCAGAGGGCATTGTCGTGCTCCATCCGCTTCCACTATAATGGCATCAGCAATTTCTTGTTCATACATTCTGTTTATGAGAGTCGGAGATACGCCCTTAAGCTTTTGACCTACAAAGCCTTCCGCCAGGGTGAGATGCTTTTCTTGTTGCAGTAGCTCGTGGGTTTTATTCAGCAGGACGTCCTCACGGTCAGATACAAGCAATCGAGAAGACTGCGAAGGATGAGGAGGAAAGATCTTGGTGGTAGTAGTGGTGATGACTCGCTTTCCTTTATCAGACAGCTCTCGGGCAAGAATATACATCAGGGTGGTTTTACCGCCACTGCCGACAATGGAAATTACATCGCTCCCCGTGAGGAATAGATGTGGTAAAAGAACTGAATCTCCTATTTCGTCGTGGTCATCCACAATCCACCCTCACATGGACAAAAGAAAGCAGTTCATGATCGATTTCGTTCTGAGCGTTCTTTGATTAATTCTGCCACGATGCTTACGGCAATCTCTTCCGGGGTCTCACCCCCAATATTTACTCCAATCGGAGAATGTACCCGGTCTATGTCGTGCTGGGAAAAACCCTCCTTTAACAAGGCTTGGTATACCATATCCCGCTTTCGTCTGCTTCCAATCATTCCCACATACCCTGCATCAGTGCGAAGAGCCTGTGCGAGTACTGCCTTATCATGCAGATGTCCTCGCGTCACAATGACCAGATAACTTTCGCTGTCTATCTGCAGGTCGGCAAATGCCTGATTAAAGGAAGTCACTACCTTGACCTCATCCGCTTGAGGAAAACGTTCCTGATTGGCGAACTCCGACCGATCATCAAGCACCACCGTCCTGAAATGTACCATTGAAGCCACGAGTGCCACTTGCTGAGAGACATGCCCGGCACCAAACAAGTAAACCGTCGCGGAAGACACGGCTGGTTCAACAAAGAAGCGCTCTGTTTCAATTTCCAGAACTTTGGGCAGCCTTTCCTTGCTCGCCCGCAAAACGAGGGAGTCCAACCAAGATACCGGGTATAAAAACTCACCCCAGATCACACTCCCTTCCTGAATCAAACAGCGCTTCATCATTCCGCGATGGTCTTCACTGCTCCCCAGGTCGGTCACCAGGTAGCTTTTCGGTTTATCCTGGAGGGCCTCGACCAGGGCCTTAACCATCTCCAGATTCTCCCGGCGTGCAGTGATACATTCGAGCAGGATTTCCATGCGGCCGCCACAAATCATCCGATCGGCAGTGGCGGCAGTGATCCCCGTCAACTCGAATGTTTTTGTCTGAGCTATACCAGTCTCAAAGATCTCCCTGGCGAGTCTCATGGCTTCTGCTTCGATCAGTCCTCCTCCGATGGTTCCGATAATCGTGCCGTTTGCACACACCACCATTTGGCTTCCGGTTGAACGAGGCGTTGATCCAGAACTATCAATAACCGTTGCCAGCACAACATCTTCGCCCTCTTCCAAATGATGGATCATTGTCTGCATCAATTTATGCATAACCATTTTTCTCTTCTGCAAATATAACGTGGATACCTTCGTATTTTGATTCAGTCGGGTTATTTTTTCCAGATTGTTGCTTGATGAAGCGAGCAATCTACGGATTTCTTCAGCAGGCATGAAGAGGATTCATGAGGGGGAGCTTCTGCAGGAGAACTGCTTGCTCAACGGCTCCCACAACCCTCTTAAAGTCCCCAGGAGCCTTTCGGACTTGTCTAACGCAGTTATGGGAAACTGGCACAGTCTTAAGAACTGCACTGTAAGCGTACGATTCGCTCTACAGCCCAGAGAAAATTGTGCGGCAAAGCCTCAGGCTGAGTACCTTACCGCACAACGTTATACTCTTGAACAAAGCCACTACCAAGGAAGCGTGCCAATCAGGCTAAACTTCGTTACTGCTTTCAGACCGCCTTTGACTTTTCCTTAAGTGCCTTCAGTATCCTTTCCGGTGTTATCGGCTCTTCTTTGAACTGAATTCCCAGGGCATGATAAATCGCATTGGCTACTGCGCCGATTGGTGTTATTAAACCGCACTCCCCGACGCCTTTTGCGCCATAAGGACCCATCGGATCAGGATCTTCCACCAAAATGATCTTCATCGGCGGCATGTCTACCGGTCCAAGCAGCTTGTAATCGGTAAAGCTGTTGTTCCGGCAAAGACCTTTGGCGTTGTAATCGATATCTTCAGTCAACACATTACCAAGCCCCTGTTGAGCACCTCCCTCAAGCTGTCCTTCCACATTCGCTGGATGAATAGCCCGTCCAATGTCATACGCCGTTACAAAGTCCACTACCTTCACTTTTCCGGTTTCGGTATCGACTTCCACCTCCGCAAAAGAGGCAGACCAAGGCGGCGAATGATGAACTGGACGATAACTGGCATACCCCTGGATCTGTCCCTGAGGTACTAGGGGTTGGCCCGTCTTGTGGTCCATAGTAGCGTAGACTGCTCGTTGCGTGATTTCCTTGAGATCTACGCTTTTATCGGGTGACCCTTTGACAAATACTTTCTTATCCTTCAGTTCCAAATCTTCCGGGCTAGCCTCTAACATCTCGCTGGCCCGCTGCAAGATCTGTTTTTTTGCATCCTCGGCCGCCGCCAGCGTCGCTCCTCCACCGACATAGGTGGTGCGACTAGCGTGAGCGCCGATATCAAAGCCTGAAGCGTCGGAGTCGGCGACTTTCATGTGTACGTCTTCGACGGGAATCCCCAGTGTTTCAGCAGCAATCGATCTCAGTGCGCTGTGGATGCCCTGCCCCAGATCGGAACAGGAGAGTATCACTTCCGCAGTAGCATCCTCGTTCAGTTTTACCGTGCAGGTAGTGTGTTCCAGAAGCATAGGGAATGCTCCGCTCGTATGAGTCATTACCCCTATTCCTACGCCACGTCGCTTGGTGCCGGTTTGGTTTTGGTACTTCTTGCGCTTCTCCTCCCATCCGATAGCCTCTGCGCCTCGTTTCAAGCATTCATCTAACGCGCATGACGGATACTTGAACCCTAAAATCCAGCCGTCGTCACCAACTCCTTTATGAAATTTGAGTCGCCACGCAAGCGGGTCAATTCCCAAGGCATTACAGGCCCGGTCGACAAGCTGCTCCATAACAAACTGCGTCTGCGGATTACCGTATCCTCGAAACGCCCCCGAGGGGACCTGATTGGTAAAATACATTTCACCCTTGTAACGAATAGTGCCCCACTTGTATGTTCCGATAAGCCACGCGCCCGTGGTAAAGCCGACTCCTGAGGCGTCCACATAATAGGCACCTTTATACCCGGTAAAGCGAGCATCGCACGCCACCGGGGTACCATCTTTCTTAAAGCCGATCTTCATCCAGTACTTTCCCGGATGCCGGCTCACCGATGCCACCCAATCTTCCTCGCGCAGATATTCCACCTTCACCGGCCGGCCGGGAACGGCAAGCGCCATAGCGCAGGTTTCCGGCTCAGCAACCATACCGAGCCTTACCCCGAAACCACCGCCAATAGTGGTCTGCACGAGTTTTACCCGGTTCATGGGCAGCTCAAAAAGTTTGGATAACTTTCGCTGCACCGGCTTAGGCATCTGGGTAGAAGTCCAGATGTTCAAGCGACCCTGATCATCATACAGAGCTACATAGGCATGAGGCTCCATCTGACATTGCTTGGTCTTGGCAACATAAAAGGTGTCCTCCACAACCAAGTCAGCCTCTTTCATTGCTGCATCTACATCACCATAGCCGTAGACATTGTTCGGAAACATAGCAGCGGGAAGCTGAAACGCAAGGTTCCCCGGCTTTTCAGGCGTAAACTGGAGCGCACCAGGCTGCATCGACTCTTCGGCCGAGAGATATACCGGCAGCGGCTCATATTCTACCTTGATTTTTTGCGCTGCCAGTTCGGCATCCTCTTCGGTCTTGGCAATAATCCCGCAAATCGCGTCACCCTGGTGCTTCACATAGTCGGTAAAGATACGCTGGTCTTCGATGTCACCCAACATATGAATCACCTCTTCGGGCCCAAACAGATCCAAGACGGTTGAGTTGTACTTCTTTTGGGTGACGTCGTTGGGTCCAAGGATCTTGACAACTCCGGGCATTTTCTCAGCTTCTGAAAAGTCCAGCTTCGTAACTTTGGCGTGAGCGTATTCCCAGCATCTCACTATCTTTCCGTAAAGCATCCCTGGGAGTTGCAGGTCAGCCGCGTAGATTGCCCTACCCGTGACCTTTTCTCGGGCATCTACCTTGGGGACAGATTTACCTACTGCAGAGAATGTATTCATCCGGGTTCTCCTTAACCTTGTGGCATCTTACTTGGCTTGTGAGGCTCGTATCTGTTCGCTCGCTCGCTGCACGGCTTTCACAATCTTTGCGTACCCGGTACAGCGGCAGATATTTCCTTCCAACTCCTTCCGAATCTCGTCTTCCGTGGGCTCAGGGTTCTTGGTAAGAAGGCTTATCGTCTTGAGCACCATCCCGGGCGTACAGAATCCGCACTGAATAGCATGCTCATCAATGAATGCTTGCTGCACAGGATGAAGCTCCCCGTTCTTTTCCAAGCCAGCTACCGTGGTAATATGTTTTCCGTCCATGGTAGCTGCCAAGGTAATGCAGGAAACAATAGCCTCACCCCCATCAACCAAGACGGTGCACGCGCCGCATTCACCTTCTCCACAGCCGTACTTCACATCCATCAGTTTAAGGTCATCCCGCAGCACCTGGAGGAGCGTCCGGTTTACAGGAATGGTCAGGCAATATTCTTCTCCGTTCACAAACAGAGTTATAGAGCGCTGCTTCATCTTTCTTATCTCCTCATTATGGGTATCGTCCATGCTTCCGTCAGGAAACATTGCAGGCGTCTTGAATAGCGCGTTTCACCAGCACACCGGAAACATCCCGTCGATACTCCGCACTGGTGCGACCATCTTTGGGAGTAACTTCCGTGGGCACGCTTTTTTCTACATTCAGCAATACCTCGTCAGTAATCGTAACACCTTCCAGCATCTTCTCTGTCTTCGGTAAGCGTATGGGGGTAGGACCCTCTGCTCCCATGGCGATGCGTGCATGCTTGCAGATATTCCCCTCCATATCGAGGCGCACCGCAGCATTTACCTTGGACACGTCAAGGGTGGTTCGCGCCACATTACTGAAGGATGATACGCTGTTTTCTGAAAGTGCCGGAAGCTTCACTTCAACAGCAATTTCATCTGGCCTTCTCACCGAGACACCCTGAGATACCCAGAACTCATCAATAACTACTTCACGAATCCCTTCAACGCTCCTCAGCACGACGGTTCCACCAAGGGCGAGAATTGCGATGTTGCAGTCTCCCGTGCGAGATGCCCGCAAGATGTTTCCCACCACCGTGGCCATAGCCCTGGTCTGCGGCGATCCGCTCCTGTCGGCCGCTTTCCACAGTGCCCTATAGCGCTCCTTGACAACCGGGGAAGCAAGCACCTGGGTTAACCGAGCCATTGCGCCGATCCGCAATCCTTCCTTCGGATCGAACAGGACATAATCCAGATCGGGGATCTCGGCTAAACTCAGTACGTACTCCCACTTGTTCTCGTCCTTCATCATAATGAGCAAATCCGTTCCACCGGCCAGGACCGCGGCTTTTTCCTTGTACTGTGCGAGATCCTTCACCGCCTCATCAACACTCTGCGGTGCCAACAACTCAAATTGCGGCATAATCCGGGTACTCATGATTCCTTTTCCTTGACTAAATGGTGGAATATGACCGGGCCTCGATCAACAGCTTGGGACGTCCCCTAATCTACCGTTCCTCATCATCCCTTTTGTTCTGTGGGGGTTCGCCAGCGCTTCCTGATAGAGGCAACACTGCTTTTGACGCAAGCCCCTCTTTCGTAGGAACAATCAAGCAGGAGCTCCTTACTTGCTACCTGCACTAACGCCGCTTTTTTCGGTCATAGTTCTTCAACTCTCTTCAGCTCAGGAGCAAGACTCCTGCAGAGAGAGACTTGATTCCGGTTTTTCCGGCAAGACGTAGCTCTCATCGCTACCCAGGTATATCGGTTTTTGCCGGCTTCGCGGCGTAAAAAGGTGGGCATCTGTGCCCCAAAATGAGGCAATGTACTATGTACTATGTCTATCATGGCGAAAAGCTGTAAGTCAAGAAAAAAATAACCCGATAAAATCATAACCATAAATGGCTACATTCCTCTTGTCTCTCTACCGCGGAATATGATGTTTCCCTGTCAGCTCTCCACTCTCTGCCGCTTTGACGAAAAAGGGCGGCAACGCAGTAGCCACCTTTGCAACAGTACTGAAAGCAATCCCCTCGACCGAAAGCTCACCGGAATTCGGTCCGGTCAGCGCTAAAATTCCACTTTGACAAAGCCGTCGACCATCACGTCGCGCCGGTTCACTCCGCACCCTTCA
>JAGOGO010000106.1 GCA_017996625.1 Deltaproteobacteria bacterium
GGCACCTTGAAGACTCTGGCCGCCTTGGACAGGCCGAGGACATTGTTGATCAGAAGCTGGCGGTCAATGGATTGCACTCCAAAGAACATCTGCGGCTGATGATCGATGAGCATGACCGCGCAGTTGTCCGGCGTAAGTAACGTATGCTGAGCGCGCTGATTCATGTTTGGCTCCTTTCGATTCTGTTACGTACGAACGTGGCACGGCTCCACGAAGATAAGCCTGTCAAATTCAAATCGAAAGGAAAATGGGACAGGTACTGTATAGGAAAGGAAAAGATACTGTATAGCGTTGCGGGAACACATGCAGTGAAGCTTCCAAGGGTGCTCAAAAGCCCTCGTCTAGTGCGGCTCTTGAGATTCAGCGAACTTTTTCCGCTGCTTCTCGTAGTATTCACGATTTTCCGGATCAGCCGCTAAGGCCGCTTCGCTCGCAGCCAGCGCTTCTTCTCGCATGCCATTGACCCAGTAGGCTTCAGCCAGCGTATCGAGAATGTAGGCTTCAGGCTTGATTCGGCTGGCGCGGAGAGCCAACTCCAGTGCTTTTTCCTCATTCTTCAGGTCCTGATCTTTAGTAGTAGCATACAACCAGGCCAAATTATTCAACGCCATTTCATTGTCCGGCTCTATGGCAAGAGCACGCTGATAGAAAACCTCTGCCTTCTGGTCTCTGCGCTGCTGCTGAAGGATGGTTGCAACGCCGACAAGGACCTCCGGGTTCTCGCCCTGATTCTTTAATAATCGCTCAATCCGGCTATCCAGCAATGCGCTTTCCAGCGGCTGTCGCACCTGTGGTGTCTGGAGCGTTACAACCAGAAACACGATTGCAAAAAACACCGCTGCAAGGAGCCTTTTGATAGTTCGCACCTTGGACTCATGCCGCCTCAGTTGGAACCTGTCCTGATTGCACTCCTGCAGAAACCGGATCCGCTCTCCGATACCATAGTGATGCCAGCTCGGGGCTGATTTACTGTGGCCTCCGAAGCAGGCTATTTTTTCCAAAGAAGCGATGAGATGGAAAGGGTGACCCACTACTTCGAAAACAAAGAGATCCGCTTCCCGCTCGAAGTTGCGGGAAAGCAGGCCGAAGAAGACTCGCAGGTACAAAAACATGATGCTGCCAACAATGAGCAGCAGGCTCAAAGATGCAAGCGAAGAATCGGCCTCTTCAATTGCGGCAGGAACCGGAATGAGATCGTCAAATCCGTATGCAAGCAAAAGCAGCAGGTCCTGGACCAGAAACAGCGAGAAAGGCAGGAGCAGAAAGACAATTACATAATAGGCAACGTGCCTTTTTCGAATATGACCGGCTTCGTGAGCAACCACCGACTCCAACTCCGGTTCGGTAAGAAGATTAAGCAGACCCGGAGTGATAAAAAGGTAGCGAAGCTTCGAAAGTACGCCGGCGATTCCTGCAGTAAGCGACTTTCCCTGAAAAGCGGGCCAAACAAAGATGTTGGAGATGCGCAGCCCGGCCTTGCGGCAAAAAGACTCGATCGCAGATCGCTGCTCACCGGGGGGCAGTGGGTAGCAGCCCCATGCATAGCGGAGCACGAGTGGATAAAGACATACGAGTAGAAGCACAAATGGAATGAAGAGCAGGGATTCGAGCGCACTTGCCATTGCTGCGGACATTCGGTCCGATCCCAAAGCAAACGAAATGAGATCGAGAAACATGGAGAACAGGAAAGCCGGGAGGATGATCGGTGCGTTCATCTTGACCTGAGCCCAAACGTACCCGCTTCGAGAAACGACGACTTCTGAAGCCTCTCGAACAACTCGAGACGCGTTAAACCAGAGAATCAACAGCATCAGGATGAATGGGGATAGCCCAGCTACCAGATCGATCGTTGCGGATTTCTCCAGCAGCGGGAAGCGCCAGAAGACTTCCTTAATTCCGCTACTGTAGATGAGAAAGAGATGAAAACAAAGGGCAAGGAGAACGAACCGCTGCTCCAGAGAATTGGTGAGCATAAAAATTCGGCCAAACGATACTGAGGCGGTAGCAATCTTTTTTCGCACCGATAGATACGCAAGCCATGTAAAAGCATGAAATGCAGCGGTAACCGCCAAAAAAAAGCTCAGAGCTTGAAAAATGCTTCCCTTACCATGGGGAACATAGGTAAAATAGACGAGCAAGGCAAGAGCGAAATAGATCAAATTAGTGTACGACATAACCAGTATGACACGTGCCGTTCTGGCACAGAGTTGATGTGCTCAGGGATTATCACCCTCAGCAAAGAAATACTATCGGCAGCTTAGGCGCGCTCATCATCGCACGGCCATATACTTCCTGCCATATCCCATAAAAAGCTTCATGTTTAACAGCATCGGCATAACGTTTCTTATTCTTATAGCGCTCAACTTCGCTATAGACAAGATACTCACAGCGCTTAATCTCCGCCATCTCAGGCGAAGCGCCGGCACTCTTCCTCCGGTATTTCACAAAAGTGTTGATCAGGAGACCTATCGCAAAAGCATCGCCTACAACGCGGACGCGCAAAAACTCGGGATTGTAGAGTCGATCGTCTCTCTGGTGCTTGTCCTCATTCTGGTTTATGGTGGGGGATTCAAGTGGTTAGACGCAGTGGCTCGGAGCGCTGACCCTGTAGGGTACTACCTTCCCGCGGTCGTGTTCGGCATGGCGGTCTTCGCAGTGAGCTTCCTGGCTGATCTTCCCTTCAATCTGTACGATACGTTCGTTATTGAAGAACGATACGGCTTTAACACCATGACCCCACGCCTCTTCATTTCAGACCTGGTCAAGAATCTCTTCCTCAGCGCTTTGATCGGTATTCCGATCTATCTGGGTGTGTTATGGTTCATGCGAGCCGCTGGCTCATTGTGGTGGTTGTGGTGCTGGATATTTCTTCAGGCTGTCCAACTCCTACTCATTATCATCTATCCTACCTGGATCGCACCGCTCTTCAATACCTTCAAACCTCTTGAGCCCGGTGAGCTTAAGGAATCCATCAAGAGCCTCGCCCAGCGCACTTCCTTTCCTCTTAGGGAAGTACTGATTATGGATGGATCAAAACGATCGAGCCACTCCAATGCCTACTTCACCGGACTCGGTAAAAAGAAGCGCATCGTTCTCTACGACACGCTCGTCAACCAGATGACCGTCGCTCAGCTCCTGGCAGTGCTTGCTCATGAGCTCGGTCATTTCACGCTGCGCCACATCAGGAAGCGAGTGATCCTCAATGGAATTCTTTCCCTGGTCAGTCTATACGTGATCAGTCGTCTGTTCGGTATGGCAGAGTTTTACAATGGACTGGGGTTTTCACATCCCTCGAATTATGCTGCACTCGTCATTTTCAGCCTGTGCGCCTCAGCTTTCTCGTTTCTGGTGACTCCAGTTCTTTCTACACTCTCGCGCCGGCTCGAATACCATGCTGACTCATTTGCAGTTAACACCCTGATGCAGCCCGAAGCAATGAAAGAAGCGATCGTCATTTTGTCTAAGAAGAACCTGACAAACCTTAATCCACATCCTTGGTACAGCTTCTTCCACTATACCCATCCGGCGCCGGTCGAGCGGATCCAGGCAATTGAAAAAGCTATTCGGGAAAAAGCAAGTAAACGTTGACCATTCCTGGCTGCGCGTTGACCGCTATTGTTCGTTCACCGTTGATCCCGCGCTTCGCGGGACTCACCGACGGAATAGTGGAGAATGGAAAATTGGAGAAATGGATTTGTTTAACTGTGACGAAGTAGATGTTTCGTTATTCCATATTCCCCATTTCTCCATTCACCAAGTATCTATTTTTCTCATTGCCGGTGAACGGATAACGGTAAACGGTCAACGTCTATTGCTCATCCCGCTTGCCGCCTTGATACACTCTACCGCAGCTTCAACGCTGATGATTTCCGTATTGATCAGCAGGTCGTAATTCTTCGGATCATCGTTGTCAGCGTTGAAATACTTTCGAATAAAAGCCTTGCGTTCGGACTCGGTTTTGATGACGAAGCGTCGGGCTTCTTCTTGTGACATTTCCCGTGTTGTACTGATCTTATGAACTTTGGCGTCCATGGGAGCAAAGACACGGACACGGAAAAGACCCTTCCGGGGCAGAATAAAGTGCGCGCCTCTGCCCAGGATAACGGCTCGACCAAGTCTCCCGATGGCTCCGATAACCCTGATCAGATGGTTGAGGTAATCATATGACCAGAGGTGGCGTTTACTCTCAACCGCAGCGATCATGTCGTTCAGGGCTGAACGCCCCTTTTCATCCAGCGTTCCTACCAGGGTATCGCGAACGCTGGCGCTTTCAGCCACAGCATGGACAATCTGGTCAGCATAAAAGGTAAAGTCCAGGTCCTGAGCAAGCTTTTCGGCGATACTGTAACAATGGCTGCCCGGATCGCGTGAGAATGTAAAAACCGAAACCGGCAGCTCCCTTTCTTGCTTTGTCTCTCGTGCCGCCCGCCAACGGGCTGCCTGATCCTCAATGATTTGCTCAACTGAACGAATCCGTGGTGGTTTCATGCTGTCCTCCTTTCTTCAACCTGCGTTTCCAGGGTGACGAGCCATTAAGATGAGTATAGAAAAGACCTGTGTTTTATTCAACGTATTTTGCAGCAGAACAGTGAAGAATCGGGAGCTGAGGACCTCTTGCCATATTTAAAAAGAAAGTGGGCGACTCTCTGTTTAAAATAGTTTAAAAATAGGGTAGAGTCAGTATTGTCTTGAGTGGCAGTGTTTCATCCTGCACCTTCTTTACTCGTACGCTTACGATATCTTTGCAGACGAACAGCATGCTTGCCTGGTGACCTTCATATGCGATAATCGGTCTAGCTGGAACTGCGGTATTTGCTTCATGATCAAAGTAGTATTATTTGTTGCTCTGATGATACTGGTGACAGTCACTTCCGCTCTTGCTGAAGCGGAAGTAGCCATTATCCTCAGCCAAGAAATAATTCCTTATCGGAATGCAGTTGCCGGTTTTCGAAAAGAACTTAAAGGCTTCGATTTCGACGAGTATACTCTGGATGGAGAAACCAGCCATGATCGTACCCTTGCTCAGCTGCAGCAGAACCCTCCATCGCTGATCCTGTCAGTCGGTCCTGAAGCAACTGTTCTCATGAAAGAGCATCCCCTGCCTTCTCCGACCATGTTCACCATGATTCTCAATCCAAGCAAAATAATCTCACCATTTTCGCCGACTTCAGGCGTAAGCCTCAACTATTCTCCTGACACCGTTCTGGAAGCAGTCAAGAAAAGCTTTCCTGATCGAAAAACCGTGGGCATTTTCTTTTCTCCGGATATCAATGCCTCTCTTGTCGGAGACTACGGCACCAGCGCAGCCAAGATTGGGCTCGAAATAGTTCCTTTCCCGGTCTCCACATCCTCCGACGTGCGTTCCATTCTTCAGACAACTGCATTCGCACCCGAAGTTATTCTATTTATTCCCGACCGAGTCATCACCCGGGAAAAGCTGATCACCTATATTATCCAGGAATGCCTTTTCCGCTCAGTTCCCGCAGTAGGATTCAACTCCTGGTTTGCCCGAAGCGGTGGTGCGGTTCTCTCGCTTTACCTCAACTACGAGGAAGTAGGTAGGCAGACAGCAGCTATAGCGCGCCGGATCTTGCAGAATAGGAATTCCGCTCCCACGGTGGAGCTGCCACATAATCTCCGGATTATCGTCAATGACAAGGTGGCAAAGAAATTTAACATTGCTGTCTCTGACGAAATCAAGACAGCAGCTGACGCTATTATCGAATGAAAATCAAGCGCCTCACAACCCGGATGGTTGCTGCAACCACCTTTCTGGTTGCATTGACCACGATTACGTTCAGTCAGATCTTTCTTTTTCAGCTCAAGCAAGCACTAGTGGAAGATTTTGACCAGCACGGTAAATCACTGACGGAGAATCTTGCCTTGAATGCTGAGCTGGGATTGTTGCTTGAGGACCGTGACGCGCTAACCGCGCTTGGACAGAATCTGCTGAAAGAAGAAATGGTAGAAGCAATTCGTATTGTGAATCAGAATGATCAGGTAATGGTGGATCTGCAAAAATCTGCAGCATCCGAGCAGGTTCTTACCGCGTTTTCGTCTCCCGTTCGCCTTACTCGGCAGAAAAGCGAATTTGATGTGTTTGTTGATCAACAGTCCGGGAAGGGTGAGCTGCGGGAGCTCGGATCAGTGCAAGTAGTCTTCTCCCAGGAACGTCTTATTAGCCTCACCCAGAAGCTGCAGCGGCGCATTTATACATTCGCATTAATCGGTCTTATCCCCGGGGCGATCGTCGCTCGTTATCTTTCCTGGATCACTCTGAAGCCAGTGAAACGCCTGGTGCGGGCATCGAAGGAGATTGCCGCCGGCAATTGGCAGATGCGGGTACGTGAATCCGGCGATGATGAAATCGGCCAACTTACAAGAGATTTCAACGTCATGGCTGACTCTCTGGTGAAAAAGCGCCAAGAGCTCGAGGAAAGCTATCGGGAGCTGGCTCGTCAGGAACGATTGGCCGAAGTTGGCAAGTTTTCTACCATTGTCGCCCACGAGATGAAAAATCCGCTCGGCATCATCAAAGGTGCTCTGAATATTCTGGCTAAAAAGGGCGGAGCACCGGAAACAAAGGAGATCATGCTCTCTTATATCAATGAAGAAGTCACCCGACTCAACCAGCTAGCGGAAGAATTTCTCGATTTTGCCCGGCCTCCGGCCCCGCACAAGGAAAATTTCGACCTTTGCGAAACAGTGCACAAGGTTAAATCCCTCTTTGAAGTGCAAACATGGGATGGGAAGGAAGTAAGGGTGACCGTTTCCAGCAATGCTGAGCGAGCCCTGGTGAATGGCGATAAGAATCTGCTTTCTCAGGTACTCCTCAATCTTCTGGGAAACAGTGTTGATGCCTGTGCAGTGCAGGCATGTATAGAGGTATCGATTCAGACGAGTCTCGATGGAACCACCCTTGTGGTCGCGGACAACGGAATTGGCGTTAGCGAAGAGGACCGCGAACAGATATTCGAACCATTTTTCACCCGCAAGGAAAAAGGAACCGGCCTCGGCCTGGCCATTGTCAAAAACATCATCGAACTTCACGGCGGCCACATACACTGCCAGCAAAGCGGATCCGGGGGAGCTTGCTTTAGGATCTGGCTCCCCGCTCATCCGCTCTCCGGCCCCGCGGAAAGTTCTTTAAATCGCAGTGGCACCATGATATGAGAGGCATATATCTTTCTAGTGGTACTCGGAGGGTTTTATGGTCATTGACCAAAAAGGGATAGATATACTGGTCGTTGACGACGAATCAAAGATGCGCCATATCCTGCGCCTCATGCTTGAGGAAGCGGGCTATGGTGTTCGGGAGGCACGCAACGGAGCGGAAGCCTTAGAGATTATCAGCCGGCATCCCTTTGGGATCGTCTTTACCGATCTGAAAATGGAAGGAGTAGATGGGCTGGAGTTGCTCAAAAGGATTAAGGAAAGTCGCCCTGAAATCCCGGTAGTGGTCGTGACCGCCTTTGGTTCCATTGAGTCGGCAGTAGAGGCGATGCACGCCGGAGCGATCGACTACATCACCAAGCCATTTGAAGAGGAGAAAATTCTCGTCACTGCCGAACGCAGCCTGAAATTCTTCCGTCTGGCTGAGGAAAACCGCACGCTTCGAGCGGCCATCAGCCAGTCTTTCGACTTCTCCAATATCGTAACCAACTCCCAGGTCATGCTCGATGTGCTCAAAGAAGCGGCACTGGTTTCGAGAAGCCCGCAGACGACCGTTCTCATCACCGGCGAGAGTGGAACCGGCAAGGAACTGCTCGCCTTAACGATTCACTATAACAGCGCCCGCAAGGGCAGCCGGTTCGTGGCATTCAACTGCGCGGCCTTATCACCTGGCCTGGTCGAAAGCGAGTTGTTCGGACATGAAAAAGGTGCCTTTACCAGTGCTGATCGGAAAAAGATCGGCAAGTTTGAAGTTGCCGACGGCGGCACAATCTTTCTCGATGAAATTGCCGATCTTAACCTCGAAGCCCAGGCCAAGGTTCTACGAGTCATTCAGGAACGCCAGTTCGAACGAGTTGGCGGAAACGAAAGCATCTCCGTCGACGTACGCCTCATTGCCGCCACTAATCAGGATATAAAGAAAAAAATCGAGGATGGATCGTTTCGAGAAGATCTTTACTACCGCATCAATGTCTTCCCATTGCATATTCCGCCATTGCGAGAGCGACCCGAAGACATTCTCCTCCTTTCCGAGCATTTTCTGAATGAATTCGGAAATAAGCTGGGTCGGCCAAATGCTCAACTTTCTGAAGATGCTCGCAGGATGCTTCGCAAGCAGAAGTGGTTGGGCAATGTGCGCGAGCTCGAAAATACGATCGAGCGGGCAATGATTCTTTCTGCCGACGGCATCATTGATAGTGAACATCTATCTTTTCTCGGTCCACAGCCAGATCGCCCGTTTGCCGGAGGACTTGAATTCGAATTTCCAGCCAAAGGCATTGACCTGGAAGAACTTGAGCGCACTCTGGTAACCAAAGCACTCGATTTAAGCAACGGCAATCAGCTCGCGGCGGCACGGCTTCTTGGTCTCACCAGGAGCAAGTTCCGGAGCCGGTTGAAGAATTTTCAAGAGTCCGACGATGAGGAATAAACACCTCCTTACAGTGTCCTTGCTTATTTTTTCGGCAGCGTATTCGTTCGGCTGTTTTTCTCCTGCATTCGCTCAGGAGGATATGGGCGATACGATGCTTATGTTTGTGGGCGAGGAACTCTATACCATTTCCGCAGCTTCGCGCCGGGAAGAATCGGTGAGAAAGGCGCCTGCGGCTGTCAAGGTGCTCGGACGCAAGGAACTTAAGCAGTACCGTACCCTCGCCGAAGCTCTCAATTCTGTGCCTGGATTTTATATCGATCACAGCGGCATTAAGGAGCAGATCTATCTGCGTGGAGTAGCTGACTCTTTTCTGGTCATGATTGATGGCGTACCGCTCGCCAATGATTCCTCCAATGTCGATTATCCCCGCGGGCTCGATCTTTCTCTTGATTACATCGAAAAGATCGAGATTGTCCGCGGCCCGGGCTCGGCATTGTGGGGTGCTGATGCTTTTTCCGGAGTCGTGAACATCGTTACCCGCACGGGGAAAGACATCGGAGCTCAAGTATCGGCACAGGTTGGTTCTGACGACACCGAAGGAAGTACTTTCTTGGCCGGTGGTGAACACGGAAACGTGGACGCTCTTTTATTCGGCTCCTATGTAGAAACAAAAGGATTCGAACCCAATCACTCCGGCAGCAGCCGTGGAAATGACATCCTGCGGGAGCTGTATGGAAAACTCTCAATCGGAGAACACTTGACCGTTTCCGGCCGGTACAGCGACTACAACAACTATTACACCATCAACAAGCTTGAGGCTCATCGAGGTCAAAGAAACACTCCTTTTTCATTTATTCAGGCTACGTATGAAGATACTATCTCGAACAACCTTCGCGCCGAACTCAAATGCTATGCTCATTACTTTGAGAAGTACCTCGATGAAGAGTACATCACTCCGCTGGAAATCTCCGGCATACCGACGGTCGCACCCCTGGAACCCCGGCTTAAGCAGACCGAATGGCGCTACGGTACTGAGGCCAACTTTATTGCTGAGTGGCATGACAAGCATGACCTGACCTTTGGCTTTTCCTGGGAACAGGACGACGCGGAGGATACTACATACGACATTCAGGCCATCATTTTCGGCAACTTCGGCTATCACGGAACGGTATCAATCTATCCGGACTTTCGCAATACCAGATT
>JAGOGO010000010.1 GCA_017996625.1 Deltaproteobacteria bacterium
TACGTCGAGGGGTTTTGAACCATATCGACGTGAAGTCGGTTTCTTTGTCAATCTGGCAGTGACTGAGAGGACCGTGCCAGTCCCGCCTTCGGCGGGATCATGTCGAGCGCAACGAGACATCTCATTCTGCGGCTGCTGTTTCCCAAAAAGTACCCCAGCAAGAGGAAGCAGTATACCGAGCCGCTGGAAGTCGAATCAGTGATCGGTGCTGCTATGATGGTGCGAAAAGAAGCAATAGATAGTGTCGGCATGCTTGATGAGGATTATTTCTTTTTTATTGAGGAAACTGACTGGTGCTTGCGGATGCGGGACGCCGGCTGGAAGATTTACCACCTGCCTAACGCTCCGATCTACCATCTTCAAGGAAAGAGCAAAGAGAAGGACCCTGGGGCTGCCTGGATCGAATACTATCGCTCTCTATACTTGTTCTTCCGCAAACACAGGGGATTAACCGCATACTGGATTTTAAGAATAGTGAAGCTAGCCAAGTTAGGGACAAATTGGCTGCTGACGCTGGCAGGTCTCGGTGCGACTATGGGCAGATCCAGCCGGCTTCGACGCAAGTTCCGAATCTATTCGCGGCTGCTTCTGTGGCATCTTCGGTTCTGCCCTTCCAATGCCGGACTTGAAGGCAAGTAAGGATTAGCGGAGTATTGCTGGAATTAGGTTGCCCGATACGCTGCCGGAAGCCAGGCGGGTGCTGCTTCGGTTTACAATGATGGAATCAATACCCTTCCCCTTGACGATATACTTGACGGATGCTCCGGTGAGCAGTGAAATATTGATCTGTCAGACGCTCATGCGGCACGTACCCGGCCGGCGCATGGTGTGTCGTGCTGAATGGGAAGGAGCCCCGGTAGCGGTGAAGCTGTTATTCGACAAGCACAGAAGCAAACGACACTGGCTGCGGCAAGAGCGGGGCATCTGTGCCTTAATGACACGCAATGTTTTTTTGCCCCTTCCGGTTTATTCCGGCCGCTATCAGAGCGACCGGATGTACCCACCCAACGGCTATTGCGTTGTCTTTCGCTTTGTAGCAGAGGCAATAACCCTTGAGGAAGCTTGGAGAGCATCTGAGACGCCGGAAGAGCAGAAGCAGCTCCTGGAACAGGTCATACCCATGCTGGCATCTCTTCATGAGAAAGGAGTGATTCAGAGCGATCTCCACCTGAAGAACTTTCTCCTCCAGGGTACGAAAATGCACCTGCTTGACTACGATTCCATTTCCGTATCCAATGAACCCCTCGGTAAGCAGATATCACTGACTAATCTCGGGCTCTTTTTCGCCCAATTTCCACCGTGGTTCGATGGCTGGGTGAACGATCTGGTGAAGGTATATGCTTCCTCCCGAGGCTGGCAGAACGTAGAAGCAGGAGCTTCCTTTCTTCTGCGGATAGTAGACAAATGCCGAAAGCGGCGAGCCAGAAGAGTACTCAAAAAGATATTCCGCGAGAGCAGCAGTTACTGCTTTCTGAAAGAATGGAATCTGAATGCGGTCTACAGTCGGTCACTATGCTTTGGCAACGGTGCAGCTCTGGTCCGAAACCCGGATGCTCTGATATCGGAAGAAGAACGCGGCAATCTGAAAAAAGGCAACACGTCCACGGTGACTGCAGCGATGGTGAGCGGAGAGCCGCTGGTTATCAAACGGTACAATATCAAGAACCTGTTTCATGGCTTTTCTCGCAGCCTTCGCCCGTCTCGCGCCGCTCGCTCCTGGGAAAATGCTCACCGCCTGGCTTTGCTGGATATCGCAACGGCACCGCCTCAGGCGTTTATAGAGAAAAGAATAGGGCCGATCCGGCGGGAATCCTTCTTCATTACCTCCCTCGTAAAGGGAGAGAACTGCCTCCGGTTCTTTCACAATGATGGGATTTCTCCTGCGGAGCAAGTCCGGGTGGCGGAAAAGATTGCCGCTCTGTTCCGGCTCCTGGCTCGCTATCGGATCAGTCACGGAGACCTGAAAGCGACGAATATTCTGATCGCCGCTGATTCGGTGATTCTGATTGATCTTGACGCCATGCGGGAGCACCGTTTCCTGAGCAGTTTTCAAAAGGCGTTCCAAGCTGATCTGAGAAGATTTTTGAAGAACTGGGATGAATTGCCAGATGTGAAAAGACTTTTTGCAAATACACTGGCTGATCTATTGGCTACGTACCACTGCCTGAAATGATGCCTGCTGGAACCCGGAATCATATCCACACGCTTGAGCGCGGGTTGAGATGAAAATAGCTTTTTGCCTTTTTAAATATTTCCCCTTCGGCGGTATGCAGCGCGATTTCATTCGTGTTGCAGATCTTTGCCATCAGCGGGGGCATACCGTTGAGGCATTTGTGCTTCACTGGGAGGGGATTATCCCACCGTGGCTTAAGGTAAGGGTTTTTGCCAATTCCCGGCTAACGAATCACCATCGGTGCCGCACGTTTGTCAGACGCATCACCCCTGTGATTCAACAGGGAGGCTACGATCTGGTCATGGGGTTTGACAAGATGCCGGGCTTGGACGTGTATTTTGCTGCTGATCCGTGTTTCAGGGTTCGGGAAAGGGAACGTCATTCATGGCTGTATCGGCTTACACCCCGGTATCGACACTTCGCTGCATTTGAAAAGGCGGTATTTGATCGCCAGGCACGAACGGAGATCCTCCTGCTGGCCGAGCAAGAGCGGGCTCGGTTTATCAGTGTCTATCAGACAGCTCCGGAACGTTTTCATATCCTGCCCCCAGGCATATCCCGAGAGTTTATGTATACTGAAGAAGCTGAAGGTCTGGGCAAGCCTTTTTTCCTGAGCAACGGAATTGATCCGCAGCGAACGTTCCTGCTTTTCGTTGGGTCGCGCTTCGTCACTAAAGGCCTGGATCGAGCACTGACCTCGGTCGCCAGCTTACCCCTTGCTCTAAGAAAGACTGTGGATCTGCACGTGGTTGGTTCGGATGCTGCCGGTCCGTTTATTCGGATGGCGAAGCAGCTGGGTATTGCCGGCCAGGTGCGTTTCTGGGGAGGACGTGATGATGTGCGCCGGTTTTATCTGGCTGCTGATCTGTTGATTCATCCCGCATACACTGAAGCCGCCGGCATGGTTTTGCTCGAGGCTTTGGTTTCCGGTCTGCCGGTGCTTACCACCGATCGATGCGGCTATGCTCATTACATAACCGAGGCTCAGGCAGGCATTGTCCTCTCCTCGCCTTACAGGCAGGAAGCAATGAACCAGGCCTTGGACTACATGATCAGCGCTCCCGAGCGAACCCGGTGGATTCATAATGGCCGTGTATATGGAAGACAGCATAACCTCTATGATCTTCATAAGGAATGCGTAAATATGATCGAAAGGTTCGGTCAGGAACGATGCGCGAAGGAGATCACGTGATCTACGTCCGTGCCGATGTGGCCGATATTCTCTGTCGTGAGGAGATGCTGCAGCGATTGCTGCACTTGCAGGGCACGGTGTATCGCGCTGTCGCCAATCGCAGAACCATCTGCATAGTACTCGGAAAGAAGTCTTACTTCGTCAAGATCCACAGAGGAGCTGGATGGAAAGAGATCTTCAAGAACCTTTTTCAGGGTAAGCGTCCGATTCTCGATGCAAGCAATGAGTGGCGTTGCCTGCAGAAACTCCAGGAACTAGGGGTTGCCAGTCCAAGGATTGCAGCCTATGGCATGGCGGGGCGAAATCCAGGCCGGAGGCGGTCGTTTGTTATGACCGATGCCATGGAGGATGTTGAGAATCTTGAAGAGTTCTGTCGGCGACATTTCTCCGCACCGCTGACAAGACAAACTGTCCTGCTCAAATACGCTCTTATCCGTGCAGTTGCTTCCCGCGCCCGCGCTCTGCATAGCAATGGGATCAACCATCAGGATTTTTACTTGTGCCATCTTCTGCTCAATCCTCAAACAGTTGAGCAGAAAGGGCTGCCGCCAGAAATCGAGCTCATTGTCTCCGATCTTCATCGCGCCTGCGTGCGCCGGAAGACGCCGGTCCGAGCGGTGATTAAGGATCTGGCAGCGGTGTATTTTTCGAGCATCGGGATTGTCCCGCTGACACGGCGAGATCTCTTCCGGTTCGTTGCTGCATATCGTCAACAAACACTGAGAACAGTGCTGGGGGACGAAGCTGCTTTTTGGAAAGCGGTAGAAAAGCGTGCATACAGGGTCTACCGGAAGGTTCACGGTGGAATAGTAAGGAGTAAAAAGTAAGAAGTGAGAAGCAAGAAGTAAGAAGATGTTGTGAGTTACGGGTTACAAGTTCATGGTTAAGCAAGAGACCTGTAACCCGCAACGTGCAACTCGTAACCGACCTCTTCACCCCTCACTCTTCACTCCTTACGGTATTGCGAACCTGGAACTTTGAATCCGTATTTCACTGCTCGGCTGCCTGAAATCGATTGGAACAATGTTGAAAACAAGCTATACTGCTGACGGGACGATTATCCTTAGCGACGGGAGTGGGCACAGGCTTTCCCATTACGGCGGTCCATTCTCCATTTTCGGCCGGAGGGAGTGTCATCCGTGCGACAATACCGTATTGCACCTAAAAAAGTACCTGCTGGACTAATACCTGCGCCAATTCCGATGGATGTCAACGCTCATGCACGCTGACGGATTTCACGACAGTACCGCCAAGAAAAATACCGCACTCATTATCGTGCTGTTGATAGTGCTCGCGCTCGTGCTCAGGGTTATTGCTCTGGAACGTTTGTATGTCATCGCCCGCGATGGAATCCGTTTCCTTGATCTTGCTGAACAGTATCGTGCCGGCGCACTGAAGGAAGCTCTCGCCCATCCGTATCATCCTCTGTATCCAATGTTGATCGCTTTGGCTGGAAGTGTGATCGGAAATCTGGAAGCAGCAGGAAAGACGGTGGGCCTGGTACTGAGCAGCCTCACAGTCATTCCCCTCTTTTTCCTGGGAATGAGAACCGTCGGATTCCGTGCAGCCATTGTCACCACTCTTTTCTATGTCTTTCAACCGTACAGTGTGCGGTTTTCAGTGGACGTGATCAGTGATGCTACGTTTCTTTTCTTCTTCATTTCCAGCCTCGCACTCGGCATGGAACCAACAGGACCGGGGAAATCTCATTTCTGGGGAACCGCTGCTGCAGGTTTGTGTGCTGCTTGTGCCTACTTAACAAGGCCAGAAGGGATTCTGGCGATTGGTTTCTTGCTCATCTGGTATGGCCTCTTTGTATCAATGCAGTACAGATACCTGAGGAAGGCAGTAGTGCAGTCGGTAATTCTTCTGGCAACGTTTGTAATTCTTGCTTTTCCTTACGCAGCCTTTATCAAGGCGCATACGGGCATTTGGCAACTCTCCATGAAGCCTTCGGTTTCCAAGTCGCTGCACGTGCTATCCGTTTTCGACGACCAGGAGCAGTCGACAGGATTCTACCATGCAACGCAGCCGGGTTTTGGTGAAGGAGCATTGCTTGCGCCAGTCAAGCCGAATCCGTGGATCGACAATCCGACGATTATGCAAAGCGTTTCGGCACCGGTGCTCAAATTGATCGAGACCTATCCCTATGTGCTGTTCCTTTTCTTTATTGTGGGATGCAGAGTCTGCTGGCGCCAGAAGCTTCGGTATCCTGGAAGCGCCTTGGCCATGCTGACAGCTATGCACCTGATTGTTTTATGCTATGTTTTTTATTCGATTGGTTATGTGAGCCGTCGACATTTTGTTCCGCTCATCGCCATGAGTCTACCCATTGCGGGATTGGGATTCTGGGAGCTGCACCGCCTCGTAGCTCAGTGGGCAGCCCGAATGTCATCGAATGGGAGCGAGACTATTATTAAACGAGCGGGTATTATCATGGCAGCTCTTACGGTCCTTATTCTGGCGCCAAAGGCACTTAAATCACAAGGAGCAGACAAGATTCCGATTAAAGAAGCAGGAATGTGGATCAAGTCTCATCACCGTCTAGAATCCTCCAAACCGATCATTATGGCTCATGAACCTTTGATCGCTTATTATGCGGAAGGCACGTTTATCCCGGTACTCCCGTTAGCGTATCCGGAGTTCGTTGCGTTTGTCCGACGTGAGGGTATAGATTTTGTGGTTTTCGATAATGATGAGCTTGAAAAGGGAAGAGAATTCACTGGCTCTATGGAGGCCGACCAGTTCCGGCCTATCCGAGCGAATTTTGAAGGCGTGACCGTGTATGAGGTAGTACACTGACTAGAGGAACACTGTTTCTGGAAAATGAGTGAGAACCTGAAAACGTAATGAGTGTCTATTGTAGGAGACTTACCTTTAGCACGTCAGGCTAAGAGAGGCATGTAAAGATACTCTTTTTTCCCCGCTCTTGGCCCGTCATGTGAATCATTTCATCGTCATACTGCTGCAAGTCTCCTGATACATCGGACTTTCTATATGGGTAACATTATGGGAAAAGAATATTCCCGGAAATTGCTGGGAGAGATACTTGTAGAACAAGGGAAGATCACGCCGGAGAATCTGGAGCGGGTGCTTGCGGCGCAGAAGGAATCGACGCTTCGCATCGGCCGGCATCTTGTCACTATGGGATTTGCATCAGAAGAAGATGTTCTTAGAGCGCTCAGTCTGCAACTCGATCTTCCGTATATTACTGCTAAGGACTACCCGGCCGAGCCCGTCATGGTGGATAGCATTACTGCTAAGTTTATGAAACAAAACAGGTTTGCTCCTCTTTGGGCATCCAACGGTGATCTCTCCATTGCAATGCATGATCCTTTAGATGTCTCAACGATTGAAGCCATCATGATGGCTACCGGTTTGCGTGTGCGTGTTGGGATCGGAAAGGAAGAGGACATTCTCAAGAACGTGGAGGACCTTTACGGCTCCGGAGCGAGCTCCATGGACCGGATTATCGACGATATCGAAAAAAACGGTGAAGATCTGGTTGCTGAAGATGCGGAAGATATCGAACACCTGAAGGATATGGCTTCCGAAGCCCCAGTTATTCGTCTCGTGAACCTGATTATTTCTCGAGCGGTGGAATTCGGTGCCAGCGATATTCATTTGGAGCCGTTTGAGGGTGAGTTTAAGATTCGGTATCGTATCGATGGAATTCTTCACGATGTTGAGTCGCCACCAAGGCGGCTTCAGGCCGCTATCATTTCGCGCATTAAAATTATGGCCAAGCTGAACATCGCTGAACGAAGGCTGCCTCAGGACGGTCGTATCAAGCTCCGGGTAATGGGTAAAGAAGTGGATTTCCGGGTTTCCACAATCCCCATCATGCTTGGAGAAAGTGTGGTCATGCGAATCCTGGATCGAACCCATGTCATTCTCGATCTTGAAAGGCTCGGCTTTTTTCCCGATACGCTTGCTACTTTTGAGCAATTGATTGTCAAGCCGTACGGCATGATTCTGGTTACCGGTCCGACGGGAAGTGGAAAGACCACTACACTTTATGCTGCTCTGGAAAAGATCAATTCTCCAGAACGAAAAATAATTACTGTGGAAGATCCGGTAGAGTATCAGATCAAAGGGGTAAATCAGATCCAGGTAAAGCCACAGATCGGTCTCACTTTCGCCAGCGGACTGCGCTCGATTGTGCGTCAGGATCCTGATATTATTCTGGTGGGAGAGATTCGAGATTATGAAACCGCAGAGATTGCCATTCAGTCTGCTCTTACCGGTCACCTCGTGTTCAGCACCCTGCACACGAATGATGCTGCTGGCGCTATTTCACGGCTGATGGAGATGGGAGCTGAGGATTACCTTATCTCATCATGTCTTATTGGCCTATTGGCTCAACGTCTCGTGCGGGTTTTGTGCCCCCACTGTCGGGTTCCTTCTTCTCCAGAACCTCAGGTCCTGGCTGAAATGGGGATTGATCCGTCTGAAGGTTCTGACGTGGAACTCTATGAGGCTAAAGGGTGTGAAAAGTGTGCTAACACCGGGTATCGAGGAAGGGCAGGTATTTATGAGCTTATTCCGGTGGGCGATGACATCAAGAGTCTTATTCTGAAAAAGTCCGATTCCGGGACGATCAAGCGTAAAGCGGTCGCAAACGGAATGCGCACCCTGCGGCAAGACGGATGGTTGAAAGTGAAGAAAGGTATGACCTCGGTTTCAGAGGTGCTACGCGTGACGCTGGAGGAGATGTAGCAGATTTTTTTCCAGGCTGGTCATGGGAGAGATGTTGGAATTTGATGAAAAAAAAGACAGTGCGATCACTCCTGGGAATAGCGGTAAGCGCTCTTCTCTTGCTGTATGTTATTCGCGATGTGAGCATTGATCAGCTGGCTGTTTCTCTGGTTCAGGCAAATTACTACTACATTATTCCCGCCCTGCCTCTCACCTTGGTTTTTTACTGGCTTCGAGCAGTACGCTGGCACTATCTTCTTAAGCCTATTAAACCAGTCCCGCATTCGCAGCTTTTCAGCATCACCATCATCGGCTTCATGGTGAATAACGTTCTTCCGGTGCGCATTGGTGAGTTGGTTCGTGCGTACCTCTTGGGCACACGGGAAAACCTGAGCAAGAGTCTTTCCCTGGCTACAATCGTTATCGAGCGGATACTCGACGGATTGGCCATCCTATCGTTTCTGGTCCCGATCATACTGTTCTTTTCATTTCCTCTCTGGCTCGAACGGGTGGGGATTATTCTTTTAGCTAGCTATGCTGTCCTCATCGGTTTTCTTGTCTTTCTCAATTCATATCGTACCAGCGTGGTAATGGTACTACAGCGGATTGTCTCACCTCTTTCGCTTACCATGAGCCATCGCATCGGCATGATTGTACATTCATTCTGTGAAGGGTTGAAACTCTTCCAGTCCCCCTCACAGCTGTTTTGGGTCTTCTTCTATTCCTACTCTATCTGGATAATCGCCGCCGGAGTCATCATGCTTTTTCTCTACTCGTTTCATTTTTCGTTTCCTGTGCACGCCCCTTTTCTTCTTCTCGTCATCATGGCGCTCGGAGCAGCCATTCCTTCTTCACCGGGGTTTGTCGGGACCCTTCAATTTTTCTGCGTAACCGGGCTAGCGTTTTTCGGAATCCCCAGGAGTGAATCACTTGGATTTTCAATTGTTTATCACGCATGCCAGTATATTCCCGTGACACTACTGGGATTCTTTTTCCTGAGCAGGAGTCGTCTGCGTCTTAAGGAGATTACGAATGAAGGGGGCGACTTCGGAGAGAATCCGAACAGGGCAATAAAAAGGCCGGGCATGAGCCCGGCCCTCAAAAGGAGGAGAGAATTTTAAACTATACATATAGACAGAGCATCAATAATTGAGTTCACGAGAAATAAGACTAGATTATCGGAAAGTAGGAATAATGAAAATTGGCGGGTTTCTTCCCGGAAAGCTCTTCTATTTACCAGCTTTCACGTATCTCCCAACAGACATCTTCAGGTCTGAGGGTTGCGAGAGATTCTTCATGAAGGAGGCTGGTAAAACTGACATCGCTGGTGTCTACGGGAGGAATAGTAAACCGGGGAATAAGACGCACATGGGTCCAGAAATACTCTTTCTCTTTTATTCCTGAATAGAGAGCAAGATTGAAGCTGTAGAGGTTTTTTTGTTCCAGATAGGAAAAGATTTTCTGAAGGCCTTGAGAAAAATCTCTGACCTGCTGCCGTGTAAGATCCAGAATCGACAGGTTCTTTCTGAAGATCCCCATGACATCAAACATCATTCCTTTTGGCGCAAAATAGACAAGCCAACACACGCTTCCGGTTTCGCCAATGTAGCGCACCTTTCTGCGCCTTTCTTCCTCGATCAAGTCATCCCAGTAGTTAATGCCAAACTTCTTATAATACCGCTTTCCTCGCTGCATGAGCAGGCGATGATGATCCGATGGTTCCTTGTCAGCCATCAGGTGCAGGTGAGGATGGATAAGGCTTCCTCCGGAAGGAGGCATGTAATTCCAATTGATGCAGAAGTACTTGCACCTTGAATTTTTCTCCGCTACATGGTTGAAGAATGCTTGTGCAGCCAAGAACCCGTTGAAAAGCAGGCTCTCGGAAAACTGTGTCAGGCTGACGAAGTGATCCCGAGAAAAGATAGCGAGAGCATTGTGCTGATCATAGGGCATGGAATTGGGAAAAACCAGTGCGTCCCCGATAGAAATTCTCCCTTCTGGTGCAAACTCCGGGATGAATTTCGGGGTCATGTCATCGACGTTGCCTCTGCAAAAAGGACACGGCCTTTTTGCCGACTTTTCTATGATGCTCTGCAGGTCAGGCGGGTGAACAAATCGGAATTTCAGATTGGTCACGCGGCTTCTTTTTCTGGTGAGCGGATCAAATCGAAATTCAAAGCTTGCCTGGGTGTGCTGGAATTCTTTCCGGGGATCGAGAAAATGAATGTTCTTCGTTGATTTTGTAAATCGCACTGGCATCTGTGGCTCCCGCAAAGGATAAGTGGCATGGCTGTATGAGTGCCTCTTATTCTATAGAAAAGAAACCATTCCGGCAAAGATAAAAACAATCAGGATAGTGTTTCGAGAGCACCGGATGGCTGAGAGTGTTTCTGGAATATCATTCATGATGAGCGCGAGGGAGTGGGCATGGGATGGAAACTGCCGGGAAATGACCATCGACCAGGTTGCGTATCGCCGGAAAGAGAATTGCGGAGGCGATCAAGGTATTCGTTTCTGCTGATCTCAAGAGCACCAAAGTGGTGCAGATGGGACGTGTAGACCTGGCAGTCGATGAGGTCAAATTCCCATGCGCGAAGAAGCTGCACAAGGTGCACGAATGCTACCTTGGAGGCATTTTTGACACGATAAAACATCGACTCACCAAAAAAGATGCGTCCCAGCGCAACTCCATAGAGTCCGCCGGCAAGTGCCCCCTGGTACCAACTTTCCACCGAGTGGGCAAAACCCTGCTCATGGAGACGGCAATAGGCAGTGATCATGTCCTCTACGATCCAGGTTCCCTGCTGACCTCGTCGTTTCTGCTCAGCACATCCCCGGATAACGTCTTCAAATGCCGTATCGAGAGTGACTGTGAATGTTCCTTTCTTGATGGCCTTGAGGAGGCTCCTGGAAATTACAAGATCCTCAGGGTACAGGACAAGGCGGGGATCAGGCGACCACCACAGAATCGGAGAGTCTTCGGTGTACCAAGGAAAAATTCCACATTGATAGGCAAGCAGAACGCGCTCTATGCTTAGATCGCCACCGATTGCAAGAAGGCCGTCAGGCTCTGCTGCTTCCGGAGGTGGAAATACCAGTTCATCTGGCAGTCGATAAATGGGCATCACTCAGGAGTAATGAAAGATAGGAGTGTCACCATGCTCGCTCAAATCGATGGTAACCGTCCCTCCCTTGAGGAGCTTTCCGAACAGAATTTCTTCACTAAGAACATTCTTGATAGTTGTCTGAATCAGGCGTGACAATGGTCGAGCTCCATAAATAGGGTCATACCCATGCTGTGCCAGCCACGTACGAACTTCGGGCGAGAGAATAACCCGTACCTTGCGCTCGGCCAGCTGCGCTCCGAGTTCAGCCATGAACTTGTCCACAATTTTTTCCATTATCACCGGTGTTAGCGCATGAAAGGTGATAATCCCATCCAGACGATTGCGAAATTCCGGGCTGAACAACTTCTCAACAGCCTTTTTGCCCTCCTGGCTTTTGTCTGTTATCTCACCGCCTGCGAATCCAAGCTGGGTTGAGCTCATTTCCCGGGCTCCCGCATTAGAAGTCATCATCAGGACAACATGGCGGAAGTCAGCCTTCTTGCCGTTGTTGTCGGTGAGAGTCGCATGGTCCATGATCTGGAGAAGAATGTTGAATATATCCAGGTGGGCCTTTTCTATTTCATCCAAGAGCAACACACTATAAGGATTTTTTCTGACGGCATCAGTGAGCAGTCCACCTTGGTCAAAACCGATATAACCAGGAGGTGCGCCGATAAGCCGAGCCACTGCATGCTTCTCCATGTATTCGCTCATATCAAAGCGCAAAAAATTGATGCCGAGAACGCTGGCCAGCTGTTTTGCCACTTCCGTCTTGCCGACACCCGTGGGCCCAATAAAGAGAAATGATCCGATTGGCTTGTCCGGAAGTCCAAGCCCGGCCCGGGATCGCTTGATTGCGGTGACAAGATTCTTAATGGCCTCATCTTGGCCGAAGACCTTTGCGTTAAGTTCGCCTTCGAGGTTTTGCAGCTGAATCTTGTCGGATGATGAGACGCTTCGCAGGGGGATTTTCGCCATGCGGGCCACTACCTTTTCAATGTCTTTCGGAGTGATAGCGGACCTTCTTTTGCGTTCCGGACTCACCTTGAATATGGCTCCTGCCTCATCAATCACGTCAATCGCTTTATCCGGAAGAAAGCGATCATTGATATGCTTCGCCGCCAATTCAGTTGCTGATTCAAGGGCAGCAGAGGTGTAGGTGACACCATGATGTTTTTCGTAATACTGCTTCAGCCCTTTAAGAATGCTGAGCGTTTCAGCGGTTGATGGTTCAGCGATCTCGATTTTTTGAAAGCGCCGAGAAAGCGCTCGGTCTTTTTCAAAATGATTCTTGTATTCCTCGTACGTTGTCGTGCCAATGCAGCGCATGGTGCCGGAAGCGAGGACAGGCTTGAGAATATTCGATGCATCCATGGACCCGCCACTCGTAGCGCCGGCCCCAACGACAGTGTGGATCTCATCGATTGCCAATATTGCATCTGGCTGTTGTTGGAGTTCAGTGATAACTCCCTTGAGCCGAGCCTCGAAATCACCGCGGTATTTTGTCCCAGCCAGAAGCGCGCCCATATCAAGGGCATAGATCTGTGTATTCGCTAATGCTTCGGGAACATCTCTAAGAACAGTCTTAAGTGCCAAGCCTTCGATAATTGCGGTTTTCCCCACTCCTGGATCACCAACGAGAATAGGGTTGTTCTTGAGGCGGCGGCCCAGTATCTGAATCATGCGCAGCAACTCAGCTTCACGTCCTATCAGCGGGTCGATGCGACCGGCTCTTGCCTTCTCAACCAGATTAACCGTAAAGCGTTCCAGTGCGCTTGGACATTTTTGACCGAATTCGCCCTCATTTTCTCTTTCATCCGCATCCGGCTGCCATTGATCGTCAGAGGACTTTGATATTCCATGAGAGATATAATTCAGAATATCCAGCCGGGTGATCCCTTGAGATTTGAGAAAATAGACTGCATAGGTATCCTCTTCTTCAAACATAGCTGCAAGCAAGTCGCCAATAGTGACTTCCTTTTTTTCCGAGGATTGGGCCTGCAGAATAGCCCGTTGAAGCATACGCTGAAATCCGACGGTTTGAATAATCTCTTTATTGCTTTCTTCAGGAGCGGCATCGAGATGCTCGGTAAAAAATTCTTCCAGATTTTTTTTCAGTTCAGGTATGTCTGCTCCGCATTGACGCAGGATGCGACTCCCGGCGTCATCCTTAAGGATGGCAAGAAGCACGTGCTCAATAGTGAGGAGTTCATGCCGGCGCAGCCGTACTTCACGGACTGCGGCAGCAAACGTCATTTCAAGTTCTCTGCTAATCATGTGTGATAGCCTCGTAAAAAATCAAACCCCTGCAAGGAGGAGCGACCCCAGCCGACGCGGGTTGCGACTTAGTTCATCATCCCCGTCGACGGGCACGGATTTTGGAAATGCCGTCATTTACGCTTCTTCCATGCTACACTTCAGAGGAAATCCCTTTTGTTCTGCCAGCTGATGGACTGCGGCAATCTTGGTTTCAGCTATCTCTGCAGTATAGATGCCACAGGAAGCAATTCCGCTTTTGTGGATTGTGAGCATGATGTGCACTGCTTCTGAAGGTGTCTTGGAAAACACGTTTTGCAGAACGTGTACGACAAAGTCCATGGTTGTGAAGTTATCGTTATGCATCAGAACCTTATAGCGCGACGGCTCACGCACTGCTTCCCGGATCTTTGTGGCAAGCAATTCATCAACAGTGTTCTGCTCTTTGGCCATACAGCATTCGCTCCAGAAAAGGACCTTCCAGGGATAACCCTCTCCTATAATAGGGAAGTCGCTTGAGTCAGTCAAGGTTTGACAGTTGAGAAAGTGGACAGCGTATCGGGACAGGAAACGGCTTGATAAGACCGGTAGACCTTCGTTGGTTGAGAGCTGAACGGAGCCTGGGGCAAGGAAGTCCCGTCCCGCGCCTCGCGGGATTACTTCGTCGTCTCCAAGACGACTTCCAACGAAGTGGGCATCACTTCGTTGCTCATAGGTTGCCGCCACGCGGCTTACTGGCGCTTTTTACGAGGCCATCAACATTGAATCTCTGATCCTGCTGTCCTGATGCATACCCACGGAGCACCGCACGTGAGGATCTGAAAGCATGCCAGCGAAGGCTCTGGCACATGGCATCCCGCGCTTCAGCCGAAGGAGGAACCCCCGGATACCTGAGCAGAAAATCTCCGTGATGCTTCGTCCTTGTTTTCCCGCCTGCAGTATGGTAAATTTAAGCTATTAAAAGTGCTGCCGTTTGTTGGATACTCGTCATTGACGTTACACTGAATTGTGGAGGAACGAATGAACCTTTTCTGGAGGATAATGGTGCTGATGGTGGCAGGATACTTTTCTTTTCTGCCGGTGTCTTCCTTTTCCGCCGAAGAGGAAGAGGCTATCATGGTAAGTGAAAAAAATCTGTCAATGATGCCTTGCAAATATCTCCATAAACGTATCGTTACCGAAGGTGCTTTTTTGGATGTTTCTACGTCTCTCCTTGATACGAGATTTTATGACAAGGGAACCGAGTTCGATGCAAGGTCGTATATCAACTTCCGTACGGTTGACGAACAAATGTTCACGTATTTCATCCATCAGAGCAAAGCGGATATCCTTTCAGCCTTGAAAACAGGAGATCGGATAGTTATTACCGGGACCATCACCTCATGCGCGGATAAGCGGCCATGGATAAAGGTTGACTCGGTTATTCGTGCTACCGAGAAATAAGTGCATCGGCTGCTTCATATTCTTGAAATGCTGGATGCACACTCTCCTCCTGGAGACCCTGGAGCAAGGCGCCTAATAAAAGAAAGTCCCTTCGAGAAAATGTTTTTGATTAAGGAAGAGATCGAACAGTCGTTCTGCCGATCTCTTTTTTTCACTTTTTAACGGTTGACGGCATTATCAGGCTGTCATAAGCGGTCGAACCTTCTTATGCATGGTCTTCAACGTCTACTGGCCTCTCTCTCGGTGAGAGATCTTCTGCTATCTATAGTGAGCGGAAGTCTTCTGACTCTTTCCTTGCCTGCTCATGACCTTTCCTGGCTCGCCTGGGGCAGCTTGATACCTCTCTTCTTCGCTCTTGAAGGGAAACCTCCGGCAGCCATGTTTCGGCTCGGACTGCTGGCCGGATTTGTTCACTACCTCTCAATGCTCTATTGGACTGTGGTGGCGATGCATTTTTACGGCAAAATCCCCATTATCCTGAGCATCATATTACTCATGATGCTCGCGATGTATTTGAGCCTCTATGTCGGTATCGCTAGCTGGGGAATCGGACGCTTGGCTTCGCACATCGGTTTCCAAAAGGCAGTTGCTGCGATGCCTTCATTGTGGGTAGCAACTGAGTATATGCGCAGTCATCTTCTTACCGGATTTCCCTGGTGCCTTCTAGGCTACTCTCAGTACCACAATCTCGTGGTTGTCCAAATGGCTGATCTAACCGGGGTCCTTGGCATTAGTTTTGTGATCGTCCTCGTGAATGCATGTTTGTTCGTCGTTCTGAAATTGACTCTCTCTTGTTTTCGGAAAGGATCTGCGGATGGACTGCTCTTTCCGCTTTTTTTTATTGCACTCACGATAGCTGTAATTGTAGGCGTAAACACCTATGGTGCCTGGCGCGTGCAGGGGCTGCAAGCATCGATCGCACAATGTCCGAAGGCTCAGGTTGGACTCGTTCAAGGGAATATCGACCAAAGTCAGAAATGGAACCCTACCAATTTTACGAGGACGCTGGAGACGTATCAGTTACTGACGCGTAAAGCGGTGCAGACAAAAACTGATGTGATAGTTTGGCCTGAAACAGCTGTTCCTGGCTATTACGTGCCGGAACTCGCAGAATCTCATTTCATGTCAGACCTCTCCCGGCAGGTCGAAAGCGCTATTATTTTTGGGAGCCTGTCGTACGAACGCAGGCCGGCTGGTTTTGCACTTTACAACAGCGCGTTTATGGTCTCGTCGCATCAATCCGAACTCCTACGCTATGACAAGGTCCATCTGGTTCCTTTCGGGGAGTACGTGCCACTTAAGCCATTGCTGCCGTTTGTTGATAAGCTGGTTGAAGGAATCGGAGAGTTCTCTGTGGGAAACAGGTATCCACTTTTTTCTTTCGGCCGCGGCACAGGTGGCATAGTGATCTGTTACGAAGCGATATTCCCCCAGTATGCACGCGCCTATGTCAACCGCGGAGCAACTGTTCTCGTGAACATTACTAATGATGCATGGTTTGGCCATACGGATGCACCTTACCAACATTTCGCCATGGCAATTATGCGAGCAGTTGAAAATCGGGTTCCACTTATCAGGGCTGCCAACACCGGGATATCCGCCATTGTCAGTCCCCTCGGAGAAGTACAGGATGCGACCCCCCTTTTTGTTGAAGCCTTCCTCAGCGGCACCATTCCTATTCGCGAAACACACACAGTATATAGTAGGTATGGTGACCTCATTGCGGTCTTAGTCGCAGGTTTCGCGCTTGCCCCTGTTTTCCTCATTCATGTTTTAAGAAGAACAACCGATACTATATAGCGTGAACCACACCTCCCTCGACGTCGGGGATCCGAATAAGCCACCAGAATATCAGGATAATTTCCTGGCGGCTTGACAGGAAAAAAATATCTTTATATTTTCTAAACAAGGCGATGTTTTTACGTCGTTATTCTTGCCATTGACTTGGGGAGGTGAGTGATTGCCGTAAGCGTACGACAGAATAATCTTTTGCGGGAGTTTCTCACTCAATGCTATTACTAGGACGATCAAAGGGTATACTCGGGCTTGATATCGGAACCAGCTCCATAAAGATTGTTGAGCTTGAAGAGACAAAAAAAGGATATCAGCTGAAGAATTTTGGGACGTCTCTTCTCCCCAAAGAAACAATCGTCAATGGCGTTCTCAAGAATGCTTCCGCCCTTGTGAATGCACTTACCAACTTAACTGCCAATCTCAAGACACGCACCAAATATGTCGCTACCGCAGTCTCCGGCCATCCTGTCATTATCAAGAAAATAAGTGTACCAACTGCTACAGAGCAAGAGCTCGCCGACTCCATTCAGTGGGAAGCAGAGCAGTACATTCCCTTTGATCTGGAAGAGGTGAATATTGATTTTGAAATCATTGGGCCCAATGAAGCAAATCCGGAGCAGATGAACGTACTGCTGGTGGCTGCAAAAAAATCACTGATTAACGAATACGAAGAAGTCATCAGTGAAGCAGGGCTTGAAACAGCAATCGTCGACATTGACTCTTTTTCCCTCCAGAATGCTTATGAGGTCAATTACCCGGACGAGACCGCGCCGGTTGTTGCTCTGGTCGATCTAGGTGCCAGCGTAATAAATATTAATGTAGTTAAAGAGGGAAAGAGCATTTTTACGCGAGACGTTTTTATGGGGGGCAACAAGCTGAGCGAGGAGATACAAAAGCAGATGGCAGTGAGTGAAGAAGAAGCTGAGCTGCTCAAGGTGGGCGGTGAAATGGATAATATCGATTATGAACGCCTGGATGGCATTATCCATGAATCAGTTCTCGAATTGGCTGTCGAAGTGCAAAGATCTTTAGACTTGCAGGCTGCCTCTACCACAGATGAAGAGGTGCGAAAAGTTTATATCTGTGGAGGTACGTCTCGGATACCCGGTATCAGAGAGCTTATCACCGAACGTGTAGGCGTTCCTGTTGAGACGCTTAACCCTTTTAGAAGAGTTGAGTTCAGTGAATCTCATTTTGATCCAGAGTACATCAAAGATGTTGGTCCTATTGCGGCTGTGAGTTTGGGATTAGCTTTACGGAAACTGGGGGACTAAATGATTAAGATTAACCTGCTACCAAAGAAGGAAATCACCCAGTGGGTAGCTCTTGCCGAACAAGGCATACTGGCTCTTCTCATCATCGTTATTGTAATCCTTGGGTTAACTGGCTGGACGATCTACGTTCGAAGCCAGGTAAAAGATCTCGAGAGAAGAATCCAGGTTACAAAAACGGAGCTCGAGAAACTGCAGAAGGATGAAGCGAAGATTGAGGAGATGAAACGGACCGAAGGTACCATTCAGAGAAAAATCGATGTTATTAAACAGCTCGAAAAACGAAAAACCGGTCCGGCCATGATGCTTGATGCGGTTTCTTCGAATATTCCGGAAAAACTTTGGCTCACTGAGCTTCGAACTCAGGGCGCACATCTCACGCTTACTGGTGTTGCTATCGATAATGAGACAATTGCGTCCCTCATGACCAATCTGGAGGACGCTCGTCAGTTTGATGCCATAGAACTGATAGTTTCCAAGGAAAAAAAGATCGAAGACTATATGTTTAAAGAGTTTACCCTTACCTGTGATGTAAAGATCATGAAAGAGATGATTGCAGCCAGCAGCGGAGGAGCCGCCACGGCAGCGAGAAAAGGTAAAGACAAGAGATCAAAGGCGAGCTCGAAAAGGAAACGGAAATAGGGAGGGGTCGTGGCATTTACACTAGAAAATGCAATCACGTTGTCGTTGTCGAAAAAACTAGGAATCCTGGGCGTATTGCTCTTGCTTATTTTTGCTGCTTTCTGGTTTGGCATCATTAGCCCCGAGAGGGAAGAGGTGCAGCGAAAGAACAAGGAATACCACAAGCTCAAAGTGGATTTGGACTCAAAGAAGCAAGTTGCAGAAGACCCGAAAGAATTTGAGGCTAAGCTGAACCGGCTCAAAAAGCACCTCGACGTCATGAAAGCTCAACTGCCAGACGAAAAAGAAATTCCATCTCTGTTGAGAACAATTTCATCACTCGGTAAAGAGTCCGGCCTCTCATTTCAGCTTTTTCAACCACGCGCGGAAATTCAAAAAGACTTTTATGCGGAGATACCCGTACAGATTCAGATGGTAGGAGGCTTTCATGATGTGGCTGATTTTTTCTACAAGGTGGGCAAGCTGGATCGCATCGTCAACATAACTGATTTCAGTATGGCAAAACCAAAGGCATCTGAGGATGGCCGCATGATGATGACTACTTCTTGTCTCGCTACCACGTTTAGATTTATTGAGGAACCGGACAATCCTCAGACTGGTGCAAAGAATTCACCGAAAAAAACAAAGAAGAAAGCAGGCAACAAGAAGAAATAGAGCAAACCTTTACTCGGCGATGTATTCATGAACAACACGTATAGTACTTCCATTCATGCACGTTTATTAGGTTTATTGGCTTTACTGTTTTGTCTATTCTTCCAGGGCTGTCTTGAGACAGAGTGCGATCTTCTGGTAAATCAGGATGGTTCAGGGAAACTTGATGTCCGATACGTCATTAATGAAGAGCTCGTGCAGCGAGCCTCCGTGAAAGCTCAAATGGGTACGGAAGGGCCGGCGGTCTCCTCTCCAGCTGTGCTTATCGCGACGGAAAGCGAGTTGCGGCAGCAGTTTCGAGGTGATGGAATCGAAGTAGGTCAGCCGCGATTTGAAACAAAGGACAGCCAGTGCTATGTGTCATTTTCTCTGAGCTTTACCAATCTGAATACCCTGCTCAACACTCCGGCATTACGTGGTGATGCTTTCAAGTTCTTTCGCAACGATAGTGGCAATCTTGCCTTCCAGCTCGACCTTCGGAAGGCGCTGGGAGGAACAGAGCAGTTTACCTCGATGAGCAAGAACCTAGCTGATCGTTTTGAGGCTAATCTCCGAATAACCCTGCCCAGCATGGTCCTGGAGAACAATGCTGATTCGATTGATGATACGATTCTTATGTGGCAATACAGTAAGGCGAAATTGACTCCGGAAATGCTGACGGGTGTTTGTGAAGGCGCGGGATTACCATTCCTGGCAACGCTGCCCGCGGGGGCCGAAGCCACCAAAGGGAGCTCGTATGCCTACAATTCTGAAGGCCGGCCCGATCCGTTTAAACCATTCATTTTGGAAGCCCGTCGCATCCAGGACGAGACTGCGATAACGTCGCTCAATCCCCTGCAGCGCTATGACATAAGCCAATTGAAGCTTGTTGCTGTTATCTGGCAGCTCGACATCCCTACAGCAATGGTGGAAGATAGTAGCGGCAAAGGATACATCGTTACCAAGGGAACTCAAGTAGGCAAGAACAATGGGGTCGTAGCTGAAGTTGGCGAAAAAGAAGTGGTTGTTACTGAGGAGTTTGTCAACCTTCTGGGTGAAACAAAGAGCAGAGATGTCAGAATCAAGCTCCATCAAGAGGAGAGGGAACCCAAATGAGAAGGGCGGATGATCGAGTAGTAGTTCATAAGACCGTAGTTGTTGTGAATCTGTTCCTGGTATTGATGCTGTGGGTATGTGTCGGCTCAACGCCGTGTCCAGCTGTAGATGAACCGGGTGCGATGGGCTTGGAGAATGCCTCTCAGGCTCTTTCCATGGCAACCAGCATTCTTGATACCAGAGTGGAAAAAGCGGACTCCTTTGTCCGGCTTGATATTGTTGCTGACGGAAAGATTGAGAAGTATAACCAGTTTACCATATCCGGTCCGACGCGTTTGGTGCTTGATCTGTCAAGTCTCACATCCAGGCTTGAACGAGATCAGCATGAATGCGACGCTGTGTTGGTAAAAAGAATCCGCGTCGGTGAACACCCTGACCATATCCGGGTCGTACTTGAATCACCACAGACAGAGTTCCCGCCTTACAAGATCGTTTCCCATGACCAGGGCTTGACAGTTTTTATCGGAACCGGGTTTAATAATGAGCTTGCGGGGCTTGATACGACTGATGCATCTTTCCCAGTGACTTTGGCCCCGCTTGTGGATAAATCGACGGTGGCAGCTGCCGACCCCGGTATCACGAATGATGAACCGAGTCCTGTGCTCTCTGAAGAGACCAGCGTAGCGGTTACCAATGGCAGTGATGATTCGCATGCTCCAGCCATAGACACGTTCTCCGAGCCGCAGGTTGCGTGGGAGGATTCAAAGGACATATCAGACACGGCACAGGTTTCTGCCATGCCATCTGCTGCGGCTGGATACGTTTCCGAAGCAGGAGAGACTGGCGCTGTGTCCCCGACAACAGGCAACCCGGGGGAGATTACAGAAACGGCCACTGCACCTGTGGCTCGTGTTGAAGAAGCATCCGAACATGCAGGAACTGCTGCTGAGAGTGCACAGTATACTGCTCCCTTCCCAACTGCCCCGCAGGAGGCCATATCGGGAGGTGAGCGGATAGCAGCAGCCGAACCGGAACAAGAGGTCGATGCTGCCGTATCGCAGAATCCAGAGCCTCTTCCGCCAGTATCAGAAACCACGAGAAGCCCGGAGTCCGAAGCTGGTGTGACTTCGACAGCTCAGGTTGCAGAACCCGAAGTGCAACCTGAAGAGGATCCTCCGCGCTATGTTGGAGAACGCATCTCTCTTGATTTTAAAGATGCTGATATCAATAATATCCTGCGGCTTATTGCTGAAGTGAGTGATTTGAACGTAGTTGCCGGTGATGATGTTAAAGGCACGGTTACTATCAAGCTCACTGATGTTCCCTGGGATCAGGCGCTCGAAGTGATCCTGCTCAGTAATGGTCTGGGTATGGATCTCCAGGGTAATATCCTGCGGGTGGCGCCACTTGACAAGCTGAATCGGGAAAAGGAAAAGGTTCTCGAATCCAAGAAAAAAGCGGAAAAACTGGAGCCACTCAAAAAGGGTCTCGTTCCGGTCAGCTATGCTAACGTTGCTGACCTTAAAAAAGTTGTCACCAGTTCGAAGCTGCTGTCACCGCGAGGAAGCATTCAGTTCGACAAACGCACGAACACTATGGTCGTCATCGATATTGAGAAAAACATTCGTGAGATAAACAGGTTGATCAATGAGCTGGATACCCCTACGCCTCAGGTGCTTATCGAGGCCAGAATTATCCAGATCAATCCCACCTACACCAAGGAACTTGGTGTTTCCTGGGACGCGGCGTATACGACTACTTCAGACAACAGCATTATCGGCGTCGGCGGTAATGAAGGAGTTGAGATCGACGGCGAAACCGGTACGGTGACCGCGAATGGAAGTATCGTGGACCTGGCACCGGCGGTAGGACCTGGTGCTGGCGGAGCGATCAGCTTCGGATTCCTTAACAACAATTTTGCGCTTTTTGCTAAAATTGCCGCATTAGAAAAGGATGAAAAGCTGGAGATAATTTCCAGTCCGCGGATCATGACTCTGGATAATCAGGAGGCGATAATTGAGCAGGGTGTTGACCTGCCGTATCTCAAGCTTTCTGAAGAGGGGGTAACGTCCACGGAATTCAAGAAAGCGACCCTGGCTTTGACAGTAACTCCCCACATCACATCTGATGAAAGCGTTCAGATGGAAGTGGAAGTCAAGAAAGATCAGCGTTCAGCGCAAACAGGCGCTGGCGACGAACCAGGCATTGACACCAGAAGAGCTGAGACCAATGTGCTGGTACGCAGCGGTAACACGGTTGTCATTGGTGGCATCTATGAGGAGACCAAGGCCGACTCTCATAACAGTGTTCCGTTTTTTGGGCGCCTTCCGCTGCTCGGGTTTCTTTTCAAAGGGACGAGCGAGAAGCGTGCGAAAACCGAACTGGTCGTCTTTATTACCCCCACCATTGTGACTATCGAAAAGACACCACTTGAAGAGGCCATCTGGATTTCAGAGGCTGAGCAGGTCAAGTAAGAGCTTACACTGAACTTAACCGCAGGCAACTTGAAGCACCCTCCGCCGCTCTTGACGGAAGGTGCTTTTTTTGTTACACCATGAAGGAACACGAATATCCCGATACCTTTTCAGGAAAGAAGGCAATGATGCGTTTTCTTACCGCCGGAGAGTCCCATGGGCTCTCTCTTACCGTCATTGTTGAGGGAATGCCGGCAGATATCCTCCTCAGTGCTGATGATATTGATCGCGATTTGCTTCGGCGACAGATCGGTTATGGCCGGGGTAAACGCATGGAGATCGAACGTGATCAGGTGCAAATCACCGCTGGTGTGCGTTGGGGAAGAACGCTCGGTTCTCCCATCAGTCTCGTTGTAGCTAACAAGGACTGGGTCAACTGGCAGACCACCATGTCTGCTGCTGAAGCTGATGCAGACGAATCACGGGTCGTGCGTGCTCCTCGGCCAGGACATGCGGACCTGGCGGGAGCGCTTAAGTATCACCAGTATGACATCCGCACCATCCTTGAGCGGGCCAGTGCGCGCGAAACTGCAGCTCGGGTGGCTGCCGGCGGCGTTTTCAAAGCACTGCTCAGATCGGTTGGCATTTCCATATTTTCTTATACGACCAAAATCGGAAAGATTGTTGCTGAATACGCCGGTCTTGAGCTATCGGAAGTAGTTGCCCGCGCTGAAGAGTCTCCCCTGCGTTGTCCGGATGGAGCTGCCGCTACTCGAATGAAAGCTTGTATCGATGAGGCTCGCGAACAGGGCAACACGCTCGGAGGTGTTGTAGAAATTGTAGCCACCGGGATTCCTCCTGGTCTCGGAAGCCACGTGCACTGGGACCGAAAGCTGGATGGACGAATCGCACAGTCTTTGATGAGCATTCAGGGAGTCAAAGGAGTGGAGGTGGGAATGGGATTCGGTTGCACCGATTGTTTTGGGTCTCAGGTGCATGATGAAATATTTTATTCTCCTTCTGCGTCAGGGAAATCTCCCTGGGGATTTTTTCGGAAGACCAATAACGCGGGCGGCATTGAGGGCGGCATGACGAATGGCGAACCTATTGTGGTTCGATGTGCGATGAAGCCGATCGCAACGCTGATGAAGCCGCTGCGCTCGGTTGATCTCTCGACCAAGAAGCCGCAAGAAGCGGCGGTGGAACGGTCTGATGTCTGCCGGGTGCCCTCGCTCGGGGTGATTGCCGAGGCGGCGGTTGCGTATGAAATTGCTCGGGCGTTCATGGAAAAATTCGGTGGTGATTCTCGTGACGAGATTCTCGCTCGCTATGCACTCTACCGGGAGACCCTAGAAGGTTTCTAGCAGGGTGTTGAAAAGGTTGCAGGAATTCAAGGTCAAAGTTCAACGTGGAACAGTAAGGAGTAAGAGCGAACTCCCCCTGACCCCCTCTTTGTTCAAGAGGGGGAACGTCATTGGCGAGAGGCTTCTCTAAGCATCGGTGACGTTCGACTTCCGTTACTCCCCTCTTTGCCAAAGAGGGGCTGGGGGAGTTCACGAGTTCAAGCAGCGTCTGATCAGACTGCAGGCTGTATTATCACCTTCGTACAACTAAGACATACTGGTGTTGCGGGCCTTATACAAAAAGTTGGAAAAAAGAGGCATGAATCAACGATCGTCTTACTACTTCTTACATTTCACTCCTCACTCCTTACGGTATTGAGAACCTTGAACCATATCTTAGCACCCTGCGAGCAGACCGATTTTTCAACAGGCCCCTAGCTGCGAAAAGGAGGATGATCTTGAAGAAAATTCTCGTGCTGCATGGTCCTAATCTCAACCTGCTGGGCCAGCGGGAAACCGGCATTTACGGGACGGTCACGCTGGAGCACATCAATATGCGTCTCACCAGCCTTGCTCAAGAACTGGGATGTTCCATCGATACCTACCAGTCCAACAGCGAGGGTGATCTGGTGACCAAAATTCAGGAAGCACGGGGCATTTATGATGCCCTCGTCTTCAATCCCGCTGCTTATACGCATACCAGCGTAGCTCTCAGAGATGCGCTAGCCGCTGCATGCATTCCTTTTATCGAGGTGCATCTTTCCAATGTTTACGCTCGTGAGGAATTTCGACAGCATTCCTTTACTGCTCCGCTGGCCCAAGGAGTGATAATCGGTCTCGGCGTGAACAGTTATCTGCTCGCACTCCGAGCTGCGTATGATTTAATGGTGGCATGACATCCTCTCCGGGAGACCGATATCAACTCCAGTGTCTTCCTTTTCTCTTCCTAGCTTTCAGGGTCTTTTTGCCAGGCACTGAATTCTGATGCCGCTGTTCATTGCGATTCCTTGTGCGGATTGGTATAGGAAGAGGAAACGAACACTTTATCGAAACAACGAGAAAGGACTGCGTGTGAAAATTACCGAGCACATTTACTATTATCAGGAACGAGGTATGCTGGATTGCAACACTTACATTATTCAGGGTGCGAAGACAGTGGCTGTCGACGTGGGCCTCGATAGGTATATCGGCGCCCTCCTGAGGGAAATGGAGCAGGACGGTATCGATCCGGCATCTGTTGATTATATCGTTAACACTCACCTTCATCTTGATCATACGGCAGGAAACACGGAATTCAAGAAGAAGTCTGGAGCTGTTATCCTCATGGCTCCGGTCCAGAAGGAACATTATTCGGTGAGCGTCAAGGATACGTCCCGGTTCTTTGGTCTCGAACCAGTCGATTTTCAGGAAGACGGAACTCTGGTCACACCTTTACTGCTCGGTTCTCTCACGCTTGAAGTTATCGATACACCTGGTCATTCGCCAGACAGCGTCTGCTTCTACTGCCCGGAAAAGAAATTTCTTATCTCCGGGGACCTGCTTTTCGATCACAACACCGGCCGATCAGATCTTCCTGGAGGAAAGGGTGAATTGCTGAAAAAATCGATCGAGCGGATCTCTGATTTAGATGTCGATGTGCTGCTTCCCGGGCACATGGGAATCCTTGCGGAAGCTCGATATGTACAACAAAATCTTCAGTTTGTGAGGGAAAATGTCTTCCAGTGGCTGTAACAGCAATGCTGAGGTCTTTGAACAAGGTCCGATTCGCCCCCCCAGCGAGGCAAAGAGCCTGCTTGTTCGGGTAACGCGCAATTGTCCATGGAACAAGTGTGCTTTCTGTCGTTCATACCGCGGTACTCAGTTCAGCATTCGTCCTGTCGGAGAGGTGAAACAGGATATTATCGTCATGAAGCGTGCTGCTGAAAGGATCAAGGCGCTCTCCTGGAAAATGGGATACAGTGGAGAGGTGAATGAGGCAGTCATTCAGCAACTCTACTATGGCTCCGATGGCGCGTCATCATGCACTTTGAGTGTTGCCGCGTGGCTTTATTACGGCGAAGGGTCCGTTTTCCTTCAGGATGGCAACAACCTTGCCATGCTTCCGAAAGACCTGGCAGAGATAATTACTTTTTTAAAAGCAACGTTTCCGGAGATTTCCCGAATTACTACCTATGCCCGCTCAAAGACAATCGCTAAACGACGAACCGTGGAGGAGTTGATTTTACTTCGGGAAGCCGGCCTCACGCGGGTTCATATTGGAATGGAAAGCGGATCGGATGAAGTGCTTCGTATGATACGGAAAGGTGTGACTGGGGCTGAGCACATCGATGCGGGATGCAAGGTCAAAGCAGCTGGACTATCGTTGTCCGAATATGTGATTCCAGGCCTGGGAGGACAACGGTTGTGGCAGGAGCATGCATTAGAAACGAGCCGGGTGCTCAATGCCATTGATCCGCACTACATCCGGCTGCGCACCTTGCGGGTGGTCGATGGCTCCGGCTTGCAGGATATGGTTTCCTCGGGTGCTTTTGAACCTCTGGGAGATGAAGACGTTGTCCGGGAACTGCGCCTTATGATCGAGCACCTTGACGGAATCACGAGCTACCTGGTGAGCGACCATATTCTCAACCTCCTTGAGGAAGTGGAAGGAAGATTTCCGGAAGACAAGCCGGCTATACTTGCCACTATTGATCGTTTTCTCGAAATGCCGGAAGATAAACGGCGCAATTTTCGTTTCGGCCGTCGAGCCGCGGTCTACCGCACCCTGGATGATATGGAGAACCCGGTTCTTTATGATAAGGTGGATCGTGCAATCCAGCAGGTTTGTGCTGCCGGCAAGGAGCACCTAGAGGACGTCATCGCGGAATTGAGCAGACAGTTTGTTTAAGCAGTAAAAAGTGAAACGTAAGAAGTCTGTTACAGAATGCAGGTTTTCCTTTTAATCAGAACTCGTGACCTGGAACTCGCAACCTGCAACAAACGTCTTTTTCCTTACTTTTTACTTCCAACGAAGTGGGCATCACTTCGTTGCTCATAGGTTGCCGCCACGCGGCTTACTGGCGCTTTTTACTTCTCACTTTTCACTCGACAATCAGTTGTTGTACTTGATCTCCAAAGGGTGATCATCGCAACTGACCCCAAGCTCACTCATAGCTATGTCTCGCAGGCGGTTGCGATCAATGCACCCCGTTTCCTCCCCGGGGAATGCTTCGATTCTTTTCACCCATCGGGGTATGTAGTGTCGAGGGTAACGCGATCGGAAATAGTCTCGAACAGCTTGAGCCGTGTACGTTTCACCGGTGGTCTTTACGAAGGCGTACACTTCTTCACCAAGGCGGCGGCTGGGTACTCCCACTACTCGAGTTTCTGTCACTGCTGGGAACGATAAGAGGTGTCTTTCTACTTCTAAAGGATAAATATTTTCACCGCCTCTGATAATCATATTACGGTTTCGTCCGGTGATCCGATAATATCCATCCCGGTCTCGCGTGCCCAAATCGCCGGTGTGAAACCATCCTTCGTTGTCCAACAGCTCCGCCGTCTCCATTGGCATCCTGTAATAACCTTTCATAATCACCGGGCTGCGAACGCAGATTTCGCCCTGCACGTCTTCAGGCAGATCTTTTCCTGTGGCGGGATCGACAATCTTCAGTTCCATGCCGTCGACCGGTGTCCCAACCGTATGCAAGACCTTATCCCGGGGAGACGCGCAGTCTGTATGCGTGAGAATCCCTATCTCCGTTATGCCGTAGCAGACAGTCAATTCCGGAATCGGCATCTCCTCAAATGTCTTCTGGACCAGCGCTGGAGGGCAGTGAGCTCCGGACATGATACCGGTCCTTAGACTGCTCAGATCGAATTCAGCAAATGATTTATTGCCGAAAAGATCGGCAAACATCGTGGGAACACCGTAGAGAGCAGTACATCGCTTTTCCTGAATCAGACGCAGGATTTCTCCGGCGTTGTAGCGAGGCATAATCACCAGGGGTGAGTGCGTGCAAAACGACACCACAATCCCTACCCAGAAGCCAAATATATAATGAAAAGGAACGGTAAGGCAAATAATGTCCTCTGGACCGAGATTCTGTTTGTGCGCAACAGGTATGGCATTATTGATTAATCCGAAGTGGGTAAGCATCGTGCCTCGGCCGTATCCGGTTAACCCACAGGTAAATTTAATGATGAATGGATCGCTAGCGAGGACCTGTTTGCGGAGAAGCCGATAGTCTGCTTCTCCCAGATGCGGAGTTCCTTCCAGAAGCTCACGAAAGAACGCAAAGCCCGGAGTAGGCTGTTCCCCGATGGTCATGATGCCTTTCAGGCGAGGCAACTGCTTCGACTGAACACAGCCGGGAGACAGAACCTCTAGGTCGGATATCGCGTCACGCAAGATCTGCACAAAATCGTCGCCATTGCTACTGTCCACCATAATAAGGTAGTCGGCATCTGCAGTTTTGAGATCGTACTGCAAATCGTGAGTGCGGATATTGGGGTTGAGAGGGAGCATAACTGCGCCAATTTTCCCCAGACCAAGAAAAAGAAATTCCCATTCGGGGATATTGTGAGCCCACACCGCTACATGATCGCCTTTGCGGATTCCCCAGTCGACCAGGCGACGAGCAAGGCGATCAGAAATCTGCTGCAGTTCGCGAAAAGTATAATCGCTGCTGTCTGAGGTGACCAGAATCTTATGATCGGGCATCTCGCCTGCTTTTTGATCAAAAAAATCTCCTATGGCAATATTATCAATCCATTCCATCGTCAAAATCTTCTTTGTGTGGTTACAGGGATTATTGTTTATAATGGTTGTTTTTCGCGGGAAATTCCTTCGGTAACTTTCTTCAGGAGATGGGAAAGCTGCTTAAGCTCTTCCTGAGAAAGATAGCCCAAGAGAGGAACAAACTCTTCTTCGTAAGCGGAAACAATCTCTCCATACAGTTTTTCACCCTTAGGTGTGAGACGAACCCAGACTTTACGACGATCTTTGTGGTCCTGATCTCGAAAGACTAACCCATCCCGCTCAAGGTGATTTACAATCGGAGTGATATTCCCTTTTGTGACCAGCAACTCCTGGCCAAGCTGGCCCAAAAGCATTTCACCCTGAAGTCCCAAAGTGGTGACCACGTAAAGCTGAGGAAGAGTCAATCCTTTTTGGCTCATTTTTTTCCGGATTTCGGAAGAAATAGCAGTGTGAACTCGAAGGATTCTCACCCAAACGCCTATGGACACCCCTTTGAGCAGCTTTCGGCGCGAACCTGGTCCAGTGTTTTTTTCAGTATTCTCCTCAGTATTCATAAGGAAAGATTAAAACTTCATTGACATGAAAAAATAAAAAACTAGCATAGAGATAAAGAACAGTCAAACCATTTTGCTGCGATCGCTATAATCCTCGAGATGTTCGCTGCAGATCAGGTTTCAGCAGCCGGAAAACACCAGCAGGCCAGCTTTGTGTTGACAGAGAGAGGATCGTTTTGTTAACTAAACGCTTGAGATGTTCTCTTAACCGACAGCTCAGGATGCAGAAGCATGGAACAAAAAAAACTTACCAGGCTTTTCTCTGAGAAACAGATTAAGGAGCGGGTGGCGGCTCTGGCTGATCAGATTGATCACGACTACCCGGCCGGAGAGATACTGCTCGTAGGTATTCTCAAAGGAGCCTTCATATTTCTCGCTGACCTGATCCGGAACTTGTCAGTTACTGCAGCGGTGGACTTCGTGCAGCTGTCAAGTTACGGTATGTCTACCACCACCTCCGGACGTATCCACATTCTTAAGGATATCGGCACGTCCATACAAGGCCGAGATGTGATTATTGTCGAGGATATTGTCGACACCGGCTTAACCGTTCGATTTCTGAAGCGGGCACTTGCTCGGCGTCTTCCGCATTCTGTGAAGGTGTGTGCGCTGCTCGATAAAAAATTCCGCCGCGAGGTGGTCTTGGAAGCTGACTACGTCGGCTTCACAATTGATCAGGACTATTTTATTGTCGGGTATGGTCTCGACTGCGCTGAGCACTATCGCCAACTGCCTGAGATTTGCCACCTCGAAACGTGACACCGCAAACTGGTTCACCCGTTCAAAACAATACCTTCCTTATGGGCTGCAATGCCCTGCGATCGCTTCACGGATTCTGACCAGGTGAAAAAGACCCGCGTTTACCGGAGTGGGGACCCCCAGTTCGCTGCCTTTTTGAACGATTGCACCGTTAATGAAATCTATTTCAGTCCGTTTGTGATTGCGGAGATCCTGAAGCATGGAAGAGATGTTTTCCGCTGTCGCTGCGCAGACAGATGTGGCCTTGGCGAACGCATCCGGATAGATCAGACGGATCCCCTGCCGTACTGCAAGCGCTTGGCCTTCCTGCACGGTGCGGTACATGATTTCGCAACACTCAACGTGGGCGAGAAGCGCGCCATTTTGCAATCCGGTTATACCTGTCAAGGGATTAATCGCCGCATTGATCAAAAGCTTGCTCCAGAGCAGGCCGACAACGTCATCGGTTGTTTCGACAGCGATGCCCGCAGAGTCAAGGAAAAGCCGGATTTGGTTGAGCCGCTCGGTGATTCGACCGTCCAACTCTCCGACAATTGTCTCGCCGGTGCCGGCATGGCGAATACGGCCGGGGCTGAGCACGGTTGCACCCTGAGCGGTTATGCCGGCCATAATATGCTTCTTGTCTATTACCGTGACAATATTCTCGATATTCCCGATGCCGTTCTGCACGGTAAGGATTATGGAACTCTCTCGAAGCAAGGGCTTTGCCGCTGCTGCTGCTTGAGCGGTGTCATAGGCCTTGACAGAAAGAACGATGAGATCTCCCCATCCAATATCAGCGCTTTGAGTGGTAATCGGCAAGGAACAATGGTGAATGCCGTCCGCCGCTTCCACCACCAGGCCATGCCTTCGCACCTGCTCGGCGAGCGACTCGTCCTTGTCTAAGAGCCAGACATCCTTGCCAGCGCGATGCAGCAGAAATCCGAAAAGGCTTCCCATTGCACCTGCTCCGATAATGACAACGCGTGGAGTATTGCTGCTTTGAATCATGGAAACACGCTGTGCCGGAAATGATGATCTGCACCGCAGGCCGGAAGCGGAGCAATGCTGGTTGAGGTCACTGTTTATCCAATGTATTGAGAATACGCTTTACTTCTTCGAGCAACTGGGGACAGTGTTGCCACAAAAAAAGGTTCTTTTGGTCCGCCTCGATGACGTTTTCATCATAGGGCAAAAACCCGAGCACGGGGAAATCAGTAAGTTCTCCTCGTATCAGCTGCTGTTCGTGCTCGTTGCGCACCCGGTTTCCCACGACAGGGACGTACTTAATGCCAATCTCCTGGGCCAGGCTGCGAATGCGACGGGCTGTTTCAAGACTTCTTTTTCCTGGCTCGACAACCACGATGCACGCCTGAACCGCAGCAGCAGTAGCGCGGCCAAGGTGTTCAACACCGGCTTCCATATCCATGATCACTACCTCGTCACGGTACAGAATCAGGTGCTGGATGAACGACTTCAGGAAGACGCTCTCGGGACACACGCAGCCACCCCCACCCTTTTTAACTCCACCCATAACCATGAGCCGGATGCCGTGCTCTTCAACCCAGAGCTTTTCCGGTAGATCTGCTACAGTCGGATTGATCTTGAAGAGCGCACCATAGGTCCCCGGCCGACTGCCGGTTCGCTCTTCGATGAGATCATCAAGGCGGGAAAGAGGGGTGATCAGCTCCGCGTTGGTGAAGCGCAGTGTGGAAGCGAGGTTTGCGTCCGGGTCTGCATCAACCGCCAGGACGCGGCAGCCTGCTTGAGTGTACGCGTAGGCCAGCAATGCTGCAAATGTGGTTTTCCCTACGCCTCCCTTACCGGTAACGGCTATTTTCACGGGTGTCGGTCCTCATTATTCTAGAGAATTGGTTAGATGGAAAATTGGAGAAATGGGGAACTGGAATAGTGGATCATCTCGTTAGCTGTCCCTGAACCAAGAACCATTTCTCCATTCAACCATTCAACCAGTATTCCATCAGTCCACTATTCCATTCTTCCAATTCTCCCTGGCCCCTGACCCCCGGATCTCCGCTCTTTGTCTCATCAGCTCAAATACGCATGAATGGCTCGAGCCGCTCTTCGACCAGCGCCCATCGCCAGGATAACGGTCGCTCCGCCAGTGACAATGTCACCGCCGGCATATACTCCTTTAATGCTGGTTGCGCCAGTTTCTTCGTCCGCTACGATATAACCCCACTTATTCAAATCAAGGCCGGGAGTCGACTTGGGAAGAAGAGGGTTAGCATTTGTTCCCAGCGACATAATAACTGCATCGACGTTCAGAATGAACTCTGAGCCCTGCTGCGGAACCGGCCGTCGTCTTCCTGAAGAGTCGGGCTCTCCAAGATCCATCTTGATGCATTCCATAGCAGTAACTTTCCCTTGCTTGTCCCCGATGAGCCGGATCGGGTTGGTGAGCAGCTTGAAGACAAGGCCTTCTTCTTTTGCATGGTGCACCTCTTCAATCCGGGCAGGCATCTCGGCTTCAGAGCGACGGTACACCAGGTAAACCTCGTCCGCTCCAAGACGGATAGCAGTTCGCGCAGCGTCCATGGCCACGTTTCCGCCGCCAACCACTGCCACGTTGCGGCTTCGTTTGATCGGAGTATCGAATTCCGGAAAGAGGTAGGCCTTCATGAGATTGGAGCGGGTGAGGAATTCATTGGCTGAATATACCCCGCTCAGATTCTCTCCGGGAATATTCATAAACATAGGACCGCCGGCTCCGATGCCGATAAAACAGCATCAAAGCCATTGCTTATGAGCTCAGGAATGGTGTGTAGATTACCGATTACTGCGTTGACGACAAGTTCCACTCCCAGGCTCTTCACATAATCCACTTCGGCCTGGACGATCGCCTTGGGAAGACGAAACTCGGGAATCCCATACACCAGCACCCCGCCGGCTTTGTGGAGCGCCTCAAAGATAGTGACATCATGTCCAAGTAGTGCCAGATCCGCGGCAACAGTAAGCCCTGCCGGTCCGGAGCCGATGACTGCCACCTTCTTGCCGGTTGAGGCGGATCGCGGTGGAACCTGCACCATCTTGTTTTTTCGTTCCCAGTCGGCAATGAACCGCTCCAGTCTTCCGATTCCTACTGGTTCGTTCTTCTTTCCCAGAGTACATTTGCTTTCGCATTGGACTTCCTGAGGACAGACCCGGCCGCAGACAGCGGGCAGAGCGTTTTTTTCCTTCATCTTGCGCGCTGCTTCCAGAAACTTTCCTTCGGCAATCAAGCCGATAAAGCCGGGAATATCGATCTCTACCGGGCATCCATCAACACAGGGCCGGTTCTTGCACTGAATACATCGGCTCGCCTCTTCCTTCGCCTGTTCTTCGGTATATCCCAAGGGGACTTCCTTGAAATTCTTTTTCCGTTCTTCCGGAGGCTGCTCCCCCATTCTCACCTTTTGGGGGACGATCTTCCTCTTTGGTTTAATTTCGTTTTCCGCCATGCGCTGTCTCCTCTCACTATTTTCCCATGGTCTCTAATGCTTCATGCTCCTCAGCCTTGTACTCAGTGAGCCGGCTCATAAGCAAGTCAAAATCCACTGCATGACCATCGAACTCGGGTCCGTGGACGCAGGCGAATTTCGTGTCCTTTCCCACGTTGACACGGCACACGCCGCACATGCCTGTTCCATCGATCATAATGGGATTAAGACTGACGATTGTTTTGATTCCATAGGGTTCGGTTGTCTTGGCAACAAACTTCATCATGATAGTCGGGCCGATAGCGATGACACGATCGATCTTTTCTCCCTCTTCAATCACCTGCTTGAGCACCTCGGTCACCAGTCCTTTGTGCCCTTTGCTGCCGTCGTCGGTGCTTATCAGCAGCCGATGAGTAACCGATGCCATTTCCTGTTCGAGGATGAGCAAGTCCTTGCTGCGCGCCCCCAGTATTCCGATGACGTGATTTCCCGCCTGATACAGAGCACGGGTGACGGGATAGATAACTGCAGTTCCCACACCTCCGCCTATGCAGACGACCCGGCCGAAGTTTTCGATCTCCGTCGGTCTTCCGAGAGGCCCGACCAAGTCGAGGATAGCATCGCCTTCATTCAATCGGCCAAGAAGCAGTGTGCTTTTCCCAACCTCCTGAAATGCAATGGAAATCGTGCCGGCGTCGCGATCGAAGTCGTTGATGGTGAGTGGAACGCGTTCGCCTTCTTCTCTGATGCGAAAGATGACGAACTGTCCGGGATGAGCCTTTTGGGCAATAGCCGGTGCTTTGATCTTAAAGAGCTTTATTTCCGGACCCAGTACCCTCTTCTCCAGAATTTCAAACATCCCCCAGCCTCCTTTCAAAGAAGTGTAAACAAAAAAGGGTCAAACCGATACACTATAAAATCACTACCGCCGCAAGTCAACGGCAGTGATGCGCTGCCAGGAAAAAAGAACTACCATAGTGACTCATGCGGATTGTCTCCTCTGTCCCCTGTCATAGTGTAGAGGCTTCTGCTGTCGGCGACGATATATCGTGCAGCCGGATAAGTCGTTTTAAATTGCCAGCAAGGATAAGCTCCTGGCTGGCTTCTCCAATCTTGAGCTCGAGCACTTTTTCCAGCTCGTTCTTCATTGTACCAAAGGGTATATCGGACCCGAAGAGAATCCGTTCGGGGCCGATCGTCTGAACAAACTTCTGGATTGTTGCCGTTGACCCCAGAGCAGTATCAAAATGCACATGCGGACAGTTTTTGAACGATGCTAGAAAGTCAAGCGGATTTCCTCCAAGCATTCCGAGATGCGGAATAATTATCTTCAAGCTTTTAGTTTTCTTGATGAACTGGTCGGTAAAAGCCAAATCTTCTTCAAAGATGATCGGCAGATCGATCTCCTCTGATCGCTCGATAAAGGCCGGCAGTCGTGGATCTTCAAGGACATCGTAATTGGAGGAGTAGTCCTGAACGCCGCGGGTCCAGTGCCACTTACCGCCGTAAAAACCGTTGTCTTCAGGAATCGGACGGAGGTCCTCAGGGATGTAGTAGTAGGGGATAAAAAGAGGATTATCACGTGCTTCTTCCAGTACCTGAGTATTGATGCTCTCATCAGCAATCGCCGTGGAAGGAAATGGCATAATGACAATTCTGCTGACACTGGATTGCCGTGCCTGCTGCAAAAGTTCTTGAGAGGTTACAGTGACACCCCACATCGTTACTGATGGACCCCAGTGGGTATGAGAATCAATGACTTCCATTCAGTATCCCTATTCCTGAGGAAAGAAATAAAAACACACTATCCCTTCTCGCGTGTCGCCGCATAGACGGCTTTCCACAACATTCTGACAGGCTACTGAAGAAGCAACCTGCTATCCAAATACGAATCGCTCAAGCACAGCCCAGCCGGTCACCGCCTGGTACGCCGAAAAAGCTAGTAGTACCACATTGCTCAATCCATGAAACAGTGGCAGCAGGATTCGTTTTTGTTTTCTGATATTCAAGTATATTCCGGAAAACAGACCAAAAAGAATGAAGAGCGCCATGATTACGCCAACTCTACCGTGTGTCCCGGTAATAAAAAAATCATTCCAGACGATTTGTACGACTACTATTCCGAGCAGCAGTCCGGCGAGCAGGGCTGAAAGTGACAGGATTCCCAAAGCCACGTGCCGCTTCCACAGGAAAGGGGTTTTTTGATGCAGGTGGAGAACGCGGAATCGCTGCAATCCGAGAGAGAGCACATATAGAGCGAGCACTGTGGCTGCAATCTGAACGACAGGATGCAGATAGAGCATGAGAGTCATTCCTTTCGCTTTCTGATGCGTCCTGATTTTTCAGATAGTATCATGATTAAAAGACCGCGAAAAGCAGTCTGAAGAAGATGAATAATTCTTTTAGTAAGATGAAGCATCATCTTTTCCGGATCGGTACCCCGGGTTTTGTTTGCGATCAGCAGGTTTCCTGATCTGTATCGCACATTGTCGATTGCTCCTGAAACCTGGCGTAGCCAATGCATTCATCATTTTCTCCGATAGTATCCCCCTTTCTTTCTCCACTTGCCGGCCCACCCGATCATGAGACCAAGAAAAATTCCTAGACAGTTTGCCCCGGCATCCCCCAAAGATGCATCCCGGTAGGGAAGCAGAGACTGCAGCAACTCCATGGCGGCGCCATAGAGTGCTCCGATCAAAAGAGGAACGATATAGATAAGACCGTATGACGAAGGCATCCTGGGAAAGCTGAGGAGAAACCCCAAAGGGAGGTAAAGAAGAATGTGGATATACTTATCCTGATGCCTGATAACATGATGAGGAATACCCACCGGCATCAAGGAACCTACCGCAATCAGTGTCATGTAAAGAAGAATAAAGAAGTAATACCGCATAATCCCTGAAACTTAATAACGCAGATTATGGTCGTAGCGGAAGTCGATCGGACCATGCTACTGTGGTTGATACCGTTCCACTATGATTGTAGATTCCTTGAGTATGCGTTCCGCAAGAGCGTCCGGATATCCTTCGCCGTAAACAATTTTGGTTATGCCTGCGCTTATGATCATCTTCAGACAGATGCTGCAGGGCATGGTAGTACAGTATAACACGGAATCTTTGATGCAGACACCATGATACGCCGCCTGAATAATAATATTTTGTTCGGCATGAAGGCCGCGGCAGAGTTCGTGCCGTTCTCCTGAAGGAATCTGACTTTGCTCTCGCAGGCAGCCGATGTCAAGACAATGCGGGAGAGCCGGTGGGGCGCCGTTGTAGCCGGTGGCAAGAATTCGTTTGTCCTTGACGAGAATTGCTCCCACGTGACGGCGCCGGCAGGTTGATCGTTTCGCTACCAGGTTGGTAATCTCCATGAAGTACTGGTCCCAGCTTGGTCGTGACATAGTAGCACCAGAGGGGGTTGGATAAGAAAGAAGCCCAGCTTATCTACAAGCAGCTGACAGCTCTTTCCTACATTGTCTTGGGAGCAGGCCGTTTCAGCATTGTTTTTCTAGTGCCGTTCTATCTCCTGTATTTTCTCAAGCCGCCGCTGATGGCGGCCGCCTTCAAACGGTGTTTCGAGCCAGATCTTCACAATGTCGAGTGCACGCTGTGCATCGATCCGGTCTGCTCCCAAGCTTAATACATTACTGTCATTGTGCTTGCGACTCATCTCTGCGGCAAGGACATCGTGGCAGAGCGCGGCCCGAACCCCGGGAAATTTGTTGGCAACAATGCTCATACCAATTCCCGAACCGCAGATGACAATACCGCGGTCATATTCTCCACTGGAAACCTTCTCCGCTGCGAGGCGACAAAAATCCGGGTAGTCGACAGAATCAACTGAAAACGTGCCCACGTCAAGTACTTCAACAGGTTGTTGAGCAAGGAACTCCTGAAGCGTTTTCTTAAGTTGATATCCCCGGTGATCGCTTGCCAGTACAACCTTCATGAGCTTTCCTCGGGATTCTGGCCATATGGCCTCATAAAAAGATACAAATGATACGGTGAGGCAGGAAAAACCTCGTGGCTGCCCAGATTAAGGGCAAACACCAGGTTTGCCCCTGCGTCAGATGCATGGTGCATGCTTCGATCCCGGCCGGCGCGGATTGCGCATCAAACCGTTACCCCCGCGGAGCGGAACTCACCATGACAAAATTTCCTGGTGTGACTTCTTTTCTTGTCACCCTGAGCGAAGTCTTCGTGGCCCCTAAGAAGTATTCGCCATTCTGAGTCCCGCGCCGGCCGGGATCGAAGGGTCAGGATAAGCTGCGTCGAAGGCAACACAGCGAATAGGCTTTTGACGATGGTCAGTCGAACCGTTTGAAGACCAGGGTTCCATTGGTTCCACCAAAGCCGAACGAATTGGAAAGCGCATAGGTAATCTTCTTTTCCCGGGCCTGATTAGGTACATAATCGAGATCACACTCGGGATCCGGGTCCTCATAGTTGATGGTAGGCGGAAGAACCTGGTTCTGCAGTGTTAACGCCGTAAAGATGGCTTCCACTGCTCCGGCAGCGCCAAGCAGATGGCCGGTCATGGACTTGGTAGAGCTGATCATGAGCTTTTGGCTGTGGGAATTGAACACCGTTTTGATGGCCTGAGTTTCACATAGGTCATTGAATTGTGTCGAAGTCCCATGAGCATTAATATACTCGATCTGAGCGGGAGTGATCTTTGCGTCCTCCAGAGCCATTATCATGCAATTGGCTGCGCCTTCGCCTCCTGGCGAGGGGGTCGTAATATGATGAGCATCACCGGTTCGACCGTAGCCGACTATTTCACAGTAAATTGTGGCCCCGCGCTGCTTGGCCTGTTCGAGTTCTTCCAGGATGAGAATGCCTGCACCTTCAGCTACGACAAATCCATCCCGGTTTTTTTCAAAAGGGCGACTGGCTTTCTGCGGCACCTCATTTTGTTCTGAGAGGGCTTTCATGTTGCAAAAGCCGCCGAGCATGAGGGGGGTAATCGATCCCTCCGTACCGCCGCAAATCATCGCATCGGCTGCGCCCTGCTGAATCAGCTTGAATGCGTCGCCGACAGCATGAGTGCCGCTTGCACATGCGGTTACAACACAGGTGTTGGGCCCTTTCGCGCCTGAAGCAATTGCGACCTGGCCTGGAGCCATGTTGGCGATCATCATCGGGATGAGAAAGGGAGAAATTTTCCCGGGGCCTTTTTCGAGGAGGAGCTTATGATTTTTTTCCAGGGTCACCAGGCCTCCGAGGCCGGTTCCGAGAATAACGCCCACTTTGGTGGGTTCGTACTCGTTCCCTATGGTAATGCCAGCATCCGCAAGGGCCAGCTGGGTAGCTGCCAAAGCAAACTGGACGAAAAGATCAGTTCGCTTGATTTCTTTTGCATCCAGATAGTCTTCCGGCTTGAATCCCTTCACTTCACCGGCAATACGCGAACGGAACTGGGTTGTATCGAATTTGGTATTATAGTCAATACCGGACTTGCCCGAGGTAAGCGCTTCCCATGTTTGCGGAATGGTGGTGCCTACAGGATTGAGCGTGCCTAGACCTGTTACGACAACTCGTCTCATGGTATTTTTTAACTCCAACCACAATAGGTGTTATCAGCGAGAAGGTGAATACCTGGTTAGAGGCGCTCCTGGATGTATTCGATGGCATCCTTTACCGTGACGATCTTTTCCGCGTCTTCATCGGGAATTTCCTGCCCGAATTCCTCTTCCAGAGCCATAACCAGTTCGACCAAGTCGAGGGAATCCGCTCCCAGATCATCCACAAAAGAAGCATTCAGCGTTACTTCGTCTTCACTGACTCCAAGCTGATCGATGATGATAGATTTCACTTTTTCTTCAATACTGTTCTCGGCCATTGAACACCTCCGTCATTAATGGTTTGCAACATTCTGTTTACATGTATAGTCCGCCATTCACGTTGATCACCTGTCCGGTAATATACCGCGATGCGTCCGATGCCAGAAAGAGAACCGCTTCCGCAACATCGTCCGGCGTACCCATCCGGCCGAGCGGTATGCGATGTAGAAACTCGGCTTGTACTTTTTCGGGCAGAGATCTGGTCATCTCGGTCTCAATAAAGCCGGGAGCAACCGCATTTATGTTGATGCTACGAGACGAAAACTCTTGTGCAAGACTTTTCGTAAGTCCGATGATGGCGGCTTTGGAGGCAGCATAGTTAGCCTGCCCGGCATTTCCAGTCTGGCCAACCACCGAAGCGATATTGACGATTTTCCCGTATCGCTGTTTCATCATGGGGCGAATCACTGCTTTGGAGCAGTTGAATACGCTCCGCAGGTTTACCGTCATGACGGCATCCCATTCCTCCTCCTTCATTTTGAGGAAAAGGTTGTCCCGGGTAATGCCGGCATTATTCACCAGAATATCCACTTTGCCGAAAGCCTCAAGTGCAGCGGCTCCAATGTTCTCTGCCTCCTGGAACCGTGAGAGGTCGGCAGTGACTGCCAGACTTTTTCGGCCCAGTGCTTCAATGTCCTGCGCCACTGATTGAGCAAGCGCTCCGTTAAGATCAGCAATGACAACATTTGCTCCGTTGCGAGCGAGCAGCAGTGCTATTGCCTTCCCGATACCTTGTGCTCCGCCGGTAACTATAGCCGCTTTGTCCTGCAGCAACATCTCAATGCATCTCCTTCCACGTTTTTTCCAGGCTAGCCAGGCTCTTGCTGTCTTCAAGGTTCAGTATTGTTGCCGATTTGCTGATCCGTTTTACCAACCCACTGAGAACCTTCCCCGGCCCAATCTCGATAAACATTTCTACGCCGCTCGCCACCATCGACCGGATCGAATCTTCCCAGAGGACAGGAGAACTCAGCTGCCTGACAAGAATCTCCTTTACGCGACCGGCATCGCTGTTTTCCCTGGCTTCGACATTGGTGACGACCGGATACATAAGTGGGTGGATTGTTACCGTGCTCAAGTGATCGGCCAGGCGGCTACCCGCGGGTCCCATCAGCTGGCAGTGAAAGGGAGCGCTTACAGCAAGCCTTACGGTTTTGAGAGCGCCCATGCTCTTGGCCATGCCGATGGCCCGATCCACTGCCCCGATATGTCCGGAAATTACGATCTGACCGGGAGCGTTAAAATTTGCCGGTGTGAGGATTTCTCCCCCTGCGGCTTTCCGACAGAGTTCTTCTACCTGTTCGCGTTCCATTCCCAGGATGGCAGCCATGCCGCCTTCGCCCGCTGGGACCGCCTCCTGCATAAATTGACCGCGCTTTCGAACCGCTTGAACACCGTCACGAAACGTAAGCGCCTGGCTTGCGATCAGAGCAGAGTACTCGCCCAAGCTATGGCCGGCAGCGCACTGTGGTGTGATATCGAGTCGTGATTCAAGCACTCGGAGAGCGGCAATGCTCACCGTTACAATCGCCGGCTGAGTGTTCATGGTAAGAATCAAGTCGCTCTCCGGGCCTTGAAAACACAAAGAGGAAAGCTTAAAACCGAGGGCATCGTCAGCTTCGGCGAATACTTCTTTTGCTTCGGAGAAAGCATCTGACAGGTCTTTTCCCATGCCTACTGACTGGGCGCCCTGCCCGGGAAACAAGAATGCGAAAGACTTCATGGTCCACTTTCTCCTGCCAGCAGTCGGGTTAATGCCTTTAGCGCCTTCGGACTTGTTCTTTGTTCAGTTCGAGGCCAATGACATTGCGTTGAATCTGGTTGGTGCCTTCGTAGATTTGTAGTATTTTGGCGTCCCGCATCATTTTTTCTACTGGATACTCACGTGTGTACCCGTAACCGCCGAATACCTGTACTGCCTGTGTCGAAACGTTCATGGCGACATCAGTGGCAAATACCTTAGCCATGGCGGACACTTTCGAAAAATCCCGAGGATTGCTGGCCATATACCGGGCTACGGAATAGATCAGAGCCCTCGCCGCTTCGGTCTGTGTGGCCATGTCGGCGAGAATATGCTGAATTGCCTGAAAGGAGATAATCGGTTTTCCGAACTGATGACGTTCCCGCGCATACTGAACGGCTGCTTCCAGAGCTCCCTGAGCAAGCCCTACACCCTGGGCACCGATGCCGGGCCGCGACTGGTCCAGGTTCTTCATGGCGATCATGAATCCCTTGCCCTCGGTGCCAAGAAGGTTCTCTTTCGGCACCCGGCAGTCTTCAAAAATAAGGGTGGTGGTAGAAGAGGCGCGGATGCCCATCTTCTTTTCTTTCTTTCCGAACGAGAATCCCTCCATTCCTTTTTCCAGAATAAAGGCGCTGGCACCCCTCGGGCCGCGGGATTTATCGGTAAGAGCAATGACAACGTAAATATCAGCCTCTCCTCCGTTCGTAATCCACTGCTTGGTGCCATTAAGGATATAAGCGTTGCCGTCTTTGCGGGCAGAGGTCTGAATACCGCCCGCGTCGCTTCCGGCGTTTGGCTCAGTCAGACCAAAAGCAGCCAGCTTTTTCTGCGTAGCCACCATGGGGAGATATCTTTCCTTTTGTTCTTCAGTACCGAACAGAATGATCGGGTAGAGTCCTAATCCGTTACATGCGTAACTTACCGCTACTGCGGTACAGGCGCGGCTGAGCTGTTCAATGACCAGGCAGAGCTCAAACACTCCACCGCCGAATCCCCCATATTTCTGATCGATAAACACCCCGGAAAGCCCGGTTTCGCAGAGTGTATCTAATATCTCGCGCGGGAACTGCTCTTTCTCGTCAAGTTCGGCGCGCACCGGCACTACTTTTTCTTCAGCAATCGTACGGGCTAAAGCCTGAATCTCTTTTTGCTCATCAGTCAGAAAATAGTCCAATTCCTACTCCTTCGGGTTAACGTGGGCGAGAGTGTTTATCAGAGCTCGAGTTCTGCGAGCGATTCGACTTTAAGATTCTTCTACTTCAATAACTTCTCGATCTTTGTAGTACCCACAACTTGGGCAGGCATGATGAGGAAGCTTTTTTTCTCCACAATGAGAGCAGGTGATCAATGTAGGAGGTGTCGTTTTATCGTGGGTGCGTCGTTTCCGTCCCCTCGACTTTGAGTGCCTTTTTGGTGGTAATGCCATCGGGTTACTCCATTTTTGATGAAATTGTTATTTCAAAAGCTTTTTTAAGCCTGCCATCCTCGGGTCAACAGGTTCATCGGTCGAACAGGTGCACGTTTCCTGGTTTCTGTTTATTCCGCACTTCGGGCAAAGCCCCAAACAGTTCTCGCGGCAGAGGGCTTTGATGGGAAGTGAAAGAATAATCTGTTGAACGAGAATTTTTCCAACATCAATAGAGTCGCCCTCATAAAATTCCGTATCCAACTCTTCCGGCAACAGCTCTCGTTCATAATGGCCGCGATCTGCCGGTACGGGCGTAAGGGTAAAGGCAAACTCAGAATCGATGGGAAGCGTAAACGGTTCCAGACAACGACTGCAGCTGGTACGGATGGTGGTCTTTACGGCTCCGCGCACAGAGACTGTGGCCTCGCCGCGAACCAAGCCTACGCGATAGACGATGGGAGAAGCAGCGGATAGATCGAGATGCTCTTCTCCCTCTAGGCTCTGGCTAAGCCAATCCGGCTCCAGTTCACCCTTAAGCGTGGTCCCTTCAAGGGGTATGTCTTCGATTCGATACTTCAAGTTTAAACCTTTTTTTGATCATTATATAAATCCAAGGGGCGCAATTTGTCAAGAGGAAATTTCACTTTCCCTGCAATTTCAATAGGAATTATTTCCCGGCTGCTGATGCTTTCATGACCCTGCAGCCTCCTGAATTCGACCGGATTTTCGAGCGAGAATGTGTGAGAATCCTACGCTGGCACATAATTGTCAAGAAATTTTTGGGTGCAGAGGAGTACGGATTTCGACCACCTGTGTCGCGATTCTTTGCACTTGTACTGGACCACGTATCATGGCCGCTGCATCATGTCGGCGTACGAGTATCATGCGAGACGCTGTTGCTGTGTCTGCTATGGATAACTCTGTCTCGAACAATGAGCCTGAACAAAAGAAAGCCCGACAGCACCTCAGGACTGCCAGGCTGGTAATCATGGCAAAGCTAATTTTTACTTAGAATTCAAGAATTGATTGCTTGCCTCACGATCGAGTGCTCAGCAAGGCACAGCATGCAAGGTTTCTTCTTGATGCTGGTGTCTTAGAGAAGAGCCACTAAGTGCTCTTTGATCATTCTTGTGGTCCTGGGGTACTGGTTTCTTCGTTACGGCAGACACCTGAGCAGCATGTCCCAGCAACTCATTGCCCACGATCATTCTGAGACTTTCCACGATTTCTTGCAGGCTGCCAACCTGTTCGGAGAGTTCTTCGCTTGCTGCAGCGGTTTGCTCGGCGTTCGCCGCACATGCCTCGATTGCGTGATATGTAGCTCTCACCGGTGATTACATCTAATGCTCCACGAAAATACATAGTTTTTCGTATTCTTTGGTAGTGCCAGCATTTTATTTTGTATTTAGTGTCCTCTCGTAGAGAAGAACAGCACTGGTATGACCGCCGGAGCTTGAGAGGACAGGGGAGGAACCCTCTGAGACCATCACTGTGCGGCTAGCTGCCGAAAAGGCGGAGGATAAGGACATGCAAATAGTTTTAAAACTAAGGATTATACTTTTTGGCCTCGGTATTCTCTTCCTCATGCAACTGACTGCTGGCCTTCCCGGATGGGGAGGAGACCATGAGCGCGATTCTGAAGGGTTCACGCACTACAATGATGACGGCACCTATGTACAGACTTTCGATGAAGAGGATCGCGAAAGCATCGAAGGAGAAAATCACGAAGGTGAAAGCGTGGAAGGCGAAGCAGGTGAGATCGAAGAACGTGATGATGAAAACCTTGAGGGCGAACAGTTCGAAAGCGAACAGGGTGAAGACGAACGTCCTGAGGACGAAGGCGTTGAACGTGAAGCAGATGAGGGTGAAAGACTTGAGAACGAGAGAAGTGAGGCTGAAGAGTACGAGGGCGAGAGAGACATAGAGGAAAGACGCCAAGGTAAAACGATCGAAGGTGACAGACTAAGGGATGAGCGCGAAGAGCTGGAGCGTGAGCGCGAAAGGATCGAACAGGAGAATCGCGGGAGTGAAGGGGATGAAGATGAAAGCGACGAAGGTGGTCCAGGAGAAGGTAAAGAACTTGAGGAGGAAGGAGACGAAGCCGAGGGGTATGACTACAAGGGAGAAGAAAACCAAAGACGTACCGGTGAGACGAGTGCAGGTGAACGAGTGAGACGCCAGCGCGAAAATCTGGAACGTGAACGTGAAAGCCTCGAACAGGAAACGCGCGGAGAAGAGATGTATGAGGACGAAGGAGACGAAGGCCAAAGAGATGAAGATGAAGTGATCGGGGCTAAAGAACCTAAAGATGAATGGAC
>JAGOGO010000107.1 GCA_017996625.1 Deltaproteobacteria bacterium
CCTCATGGAAGGCGGATATGCTCAGGAATTGCATGGCCGCCTATACCGTCTGCTCACTCACACCAATAGCGATGCCTGGCTGCAGCAGCGAGGGGGTATCTTTATTCTTAATAATCGTCAGCTTGGCAAAGGCGATACTGTGCTGCTGGCGACGGCTGCCCGAGCAGTTCTAGACGACACTCAGGGATCGCTTGAAAAGCAGCTCAGCGCTAGCCGGAAAGCGAAGGCATACCTCCCGGCATTCGTCCCGATGGTAACGGAACCGCTCGCAAAAGCGACGACTCCCCAGGTGGAGAGACCTGGGAAGATCGTGTTTGATAATGACCTGGGCGGATTCAGTCACGATGGACATGCCTATATGATCTATCTGAAGCCGGGTCAGTACCCGCCGGCGCCGTGGATCAATGTTATCGCCAATTCGCAAGGGGGATGCCTGGTGAGCGAGGGAGGCGGGATGATGACCTGGGCCTTCAACAGCGGTGAGAATCGGCTGACACCGTGGTACAATGATCCGGTCGGAGATCGTTCCGGAGAAGCGCTCTATATCCGCGATGAGGAGACTGCTGAAGTGTGGTCTCCTATGCCGCTTCCCTGTGGAGCGCAGGCGGCGTATCTCATCCGACATGAGGCAGGATCATCGACGTTTGAGCATCAGAGTCACGGGCTGAAGCAGACTGTTCGTGTTTTCATGGCCCCCGATCAGCCGGTGAAAATCATTCAGGTCGGAGTTGAGAATCTGTGGAATCGAGTACGGAGAATTACAGTAACCTTTTATGTTGAATGGGTCCTCGGCGGGTTCCGGGACGTAATGAGTCAGTATATCATACCTGACTATGATGCCAGCCATCGGGCTTTACTGGTGCGGAATCCTTATAATACTGAATTCGGTGAACACGTTGCCTTTCTGGCAACAACCAAAGAGCCTCATGGTCTTACAACGGATCGGACCGAGTTCATCGGGAGACTGGGAAGCCTCAAGGAGCCGGCAGCACTGAAGCGCATAGGTCTTTCCTCGACGGTGGAGGCCGGGCATGATCCCTGCGCCGCGCTTCAACTCCATATCGACCTACTTCCCGGTGCCAGCGAGGAGGTTGCTTTTCTCCTTGGAGAAGGAAGGAACGGGGAAGAGGCACTGCACCTCATTGAACAGCATGACCATGCCGATCAGGTACAGTCGGCACGGGCAACAGCACTGCAGAAATGGGACCGGTTGCTGGGATGCGTGCAGGTACAGACACCGGATCAGGCGATGGATTTCTTGCTCAACCGCTGGCTGCCATACCAGAACCTCTCGTGCCGTTTCTGGGGTAGAAGCGCGCTCTACCAGTCAAGCGGTGCATTCGGATTCCGTGATCAGCTTCAGGACAGTTTGGCCTTGCTGCATGCGGCACCGGAGCTGACCAGGGAACACATTTTGCGGTGTAGCCGGCATCAGTTCCAGTCTGGAGACGTGCTGCACTGGTTTCATCCGCCTTCCGGCCGCGGGGTGCGTACGCGCATTTCTGATGATCTGCTCTGGTTACCGTTTGTAACGGCGGCCTACATTGAGGCTACGAACGACAGGACGATTCTGTCGGAAAGGGTTCAATTTCTTCAAGCTCCCGCCTTGAACCCGGATGAGGAGGAACGGTACGGTCTGTATGAGTCAACGGAGCAGGGTTACAGCCTTTACGAACATTGTGTTGCCGCGATCAGGAGGGGCGTGACCGCAGGACCTCACGGTCTGCCTCTGATCGGGACAGGTGACTGGAATGACGGCCTCAACCGCGTTGGTGCAGGAGGAAAAGGAGAAAGCATCTGGCTCGGATGGTTTATTTGTGCTGTCCTGGCGGCGTTCGAACCGATCTGCAGAACAATGGGTGATGACAGAGAATCGGCGTTTTGTCGAGAGAGTGCGAAAACGCTGCAACATGCTCTGGAGACCCATGGCTGGGACGGTGCCTGGTACCGGCGAGGATATTATGATGATACCGGGACACTCGGCTCTGCCAAGGATGCTGAGTGCCGGATTGATTCGATAGCTCAATCTTGGGCGGTAATATCCGGAGCCGGCGCCCCGGAGCGGACACAAGAAGCTATGAAGGCAGTAGTTGAGCTGCTGATAAGCGAGCGTGACGATTTGATTCAACTGCTAACGCCGCCGTTTGACAAAGTGCTGCGTGATCCTGGCTACATCAAGGGATACCCACCGGGAGTGCGGGAGAATGGAGGCCAGTACACGCACGCGGCCCTCTGGGTCGTGTGGGCTTTCGCCATGCTGGGGGACGGAGATAGAGCACAAAACCTTTTTCGTATGCTCAACCCAGTGTACCACTGCGATACACCGGAAAAGGTCTCTGCGTATCGCGTGGAACCGTACGTTGTCGCCGCGGATGTCTATAGTGTTCCTCCTTTCACTGGTCGCGGTGGATGGACCTGGTACACCGGATCGGGAGGATGGATGTATCGGCTGGGTCTTGAAGCCATCCTCGGATTGAGGCGATCAGGAACGGATTTAATTGTTCATCCGTGCATTCCTCGGGCTTGGAAGCACTACGAAATCCGCTACAAGGCTGAAAAGACTGAGTGTCACATTCAGGTCGAAAACCCCAATGGAGTGAATCAGGGTGTCAAGGAAATACTCGTCGACGGAACCCGGATAGCAGGAAAGAAAATTGCGCTTGCATCCGATGGCAAAGAGCACAGGGTGGAGGTGACGATGGGATGACGTGAGATCCAGGAAGCTGGTTGCCCCAGGGTGGGACCTGGCAGCCTGAGGATTTTTGAATTCTGACATCCCTGCTTTGCGGCCCATCGCTGTGGTCCGTGCCCAGTTTCGCAAAAAGGTTGACTCTCATCCATTTGCTACTATAATAAGCACTGCCTATTCGAGTCTAAGGACCAGTTCAGTTCGGCATGTCCTTCCTTCGGTTTATCAGAGCGAATTCTCTCTTATTTTCAGAAAACGGCCTTTTGTATCACCTGGTGTTGAGTGAATAGAGAACCATCCCGATGACAGAAGCAACCAGCAAGAAGATGGAAGCCCGAGGAGTCAATTTATTTTATGGCTCGTTTCAGGCTCTGAAAGAGATTTCAATCGTCATCAGATCAAATCAGATAACCGCGCTTATCGGACCTTCCGGATGTGGCAAATCCACCTTTCTCCGCACTCTCAACCGGATGAACGAGCTTATTCCCCATACCCGCACCACTGGAAGTGTTGCCTTGGACGGAGAAAACATCTACGAAAAGGGAACTGATGTAGTCTACTTACGACAGCGGGTGGGAATGGTTTTCCAGCGGCCCAACACCTTTCCCAAAAGCATTTTCGAAAATGTGGCATTCGGGCCCCGGGTGCTCGGAGTCAGGAATAAAAGCGAGCTGGAGGGGCTTGTTGAAAAGAGCCTGAAAGCGACCGGGCTTTGGGCTGAAGTCTGCGACCGACTCAGCTCAAATGGTGAGTCGCTTACCTTAGGACAACAGCAGCGCCTGTGTCTGGCCCGCGTTCTGGCGGTCGAGCCGGAGGTTATCCTTATGGACGAACCGTGTTCTGCGCTTGATCCGTTGGCCACGCTAAGGCTGGAAGAGCTGATGCAGGAGCTGAAGGAAAATTATACCATCGTTATTGTCACCCACAGCATGCAGCAGGCAGCCCGTACCTCGGATTGGACGGGTTTTTTTCTGCTCGGAGAGTTGCTGGAATACGGCGAAACCGACGACATCTTTACGAGACCAAAAGATCAGCGAACCGAAAATTACATTACCGGAAGATTTGGTTGATGAGGCATCTGCGCTTTTTCGCATTTCTGATTTTGCTCTTGCCGGTCTGCTTTGCCTGTCAGAAGTCAAAGTCCGGCATTACGGTGGCGGGATCTACTTCCGTGCAGCCTTTTGCCGAGCTCCTGGCAGAAGAATATATGACCTGCCATCCTGAAACTCGCATTTATGTCCAGGGCGGGGGATCATCGGCCGGAATCGAGGCGGTGCGGACCCATGCCGCCCAGATCGGCATGTCTTCCCGCTCATTGACCGGGGAAGAACGGTGTCTGAATGCCGTGACGATCGCCAAAGATGCTATTGCCGTGATCGTCCATCCGGATAATCCGGTTCGGGACCTTTCCTTAGAGCAGGTGCGGCAGATTTTTGCGGGAAAGGAAAAGAGCTGGCATGAGGTGAATGGAAAGCGTGACCCGTTTGTGCTGGTTACTCGTGAGGAAGGGTCGGGAACCAGAGAAGCGTTTCAGAAGTTAGTGATGGGTGAGAAAGAAATGAGCATGGAATGCCTGGTGCAAGACTCGAACGGAGCGATCCGCCAGGTTGTTGCCAGCGACCCCCGCGCTATTGGATACATTTCTTTGGGGCTGGTAGACGCATCAGTGCGTGCCGTAAATATCTCCGGCGTTGAGCCGAATACGAAGAATATTGGAAATGGGTCTTATACGCTGGTCAGGCCGTTTCTTTTCGTGTTTTCCTGTGAACCCGTTGGTCCGGACCAGGCATTTCTGAAGTTTGTCTTGAGTCCATCGGGCCAGGCGCTGCTTTGTCGCGAAGGGCTGGTGAGTGTTACTCCGGCAAAACAACAGTTATAGTCAGGTGGCGGTGTGGAGAAGAAAGAGAAATATATTGAAAAAGCCCTGCTGGTTATCGCCTTATCATCCATTTCTGCTCTTGCCCTGATCGCTTTTTTTATTTTCAAAGAAGGACTCCCTCTGATCTGGAAAGTTGGAGTTTACGATTTTATTTTGGGAGATCGCTGGGTTCCCAGCAAATGCGAATTCGGTATCTTTGCGATGATCGTTGGTTCATTCTGGGTTACGCTGGGCTCGCTGCTTCTGGGAGTTCCCTTGGGTCTGGCCTGCGCTATTTTCCTTTCGGAATGGACACCGGCTTGGGCGGCAGTGATATTGCGGCCGACCATTCAGCTCCTGGCAGCAATCCCATCGGTAATATTCGGATTCTGGGGTCTGATAGTGCTGGTTCCGCTGGTCAGAAACTATCTGGGCGGGCCCGGCTTGAGTATCTTGTCAGGCTCGCTGATTCTTGGGTTCATGATACTGCCTACAATCATAAGTATCTCTGAGGATGCTCTCAAGGCGCTGCCGCCTGCTTATAAGGCAGGTGCTTTGGCCCTCGGAGCAACCCACTGGCAGGCGATCTGGCGGGTTATGGTGCCGGCCGCTCGTTCCGGAATTGTCGCCAGTATTATTCTCGGAATGGGTCGGGCAGTCGGTGAAACCATGGCTATGATCATGATTCTCGGCAATGCGGTGAAGCTGCCGGATTCTTTCCTCGATTCGGCCCGAACGCTTACTACCAATATCGGAATTGAAATGGCCTACGCTTCCGGCGATCATCGTCAGGCGCTTTTTGCCACCGGCATCATCCTCTTTTTCATCATCATGGCTTTGAATTCGACAGCCATCGTCTTGTCTCGAAGGAGGGTCCGGTGAAGATCAACCGCAGCCGATATATCACTCAGCGGATTGCCAAGGCGTTGATCTGGACGGCAGCGCTGTCGACGATTTTGGTGATGTTTTTGATCCTCTTTCAGATCCTGAAAGACGGACTGCCGGTGCTCAGCCTCGAGTTTTTTAGGGAATCCCCGAAAAACATGGGGCGTGACGGAGGGATTCTCTCGACGATTGTCGGTACGTTCGCCCTGACCATGGTTGCTATTTTCGTTGCTACGCCTCTCGGAGTCGGTACGGCTGTTTTCCTGCGCGAGTACACCCGGGAAAGTGCGATCAGCCGAGTGATTCGGTTCGGCACCGATTGCCTGGCCGGAGTTCCCTCGATCATCTTCGGTCTTTTCGGGTTCGTGTTCTTTGTAATTTTTCTTAATATGGGATGGTCGATTCTTTCCGGAGGCCTCACTCTGGCGGTAATGATTCTGCCGACGATCATCTCGACGGCTGAGGAGGCGATCAAGACGATTCCGTATTCCTATCGGGAAGTGAGTTATTCGCTGGGTGCTACCCGCTGGCAGATGGTAGTGAATGTGATCATTCCCAACGCCTTGCCGGGAATTTTTACCGGCGTTATTCTGGGAGTAGGTCGCAGTATCGGCGAAACCGCAGCGGTCATTCTGACAGCGGGTTCATCGCTGATTATGCCGACGTCGATTTTTTCTCCTATTCGTACCATGGCGGTACACTTCTATATCCTGGCTCGCGAAGGGATCTCCATGGAAATGGCGTACGGGACCGGTGCGGCCTTGATTCTTCTGGTCCTTCTAATCAATACGATCGCCAACTGGTCGCTCAATCGCTACGTGCGGAATAAAGCCTGATACGATTACTATGGATAACCAGGACAAAATAGTTATCAAGGAATTTTCTTTTCAGTACGGTGAATCCGAGGCACTTCATCACATCAACCTTTCTATCCGTGCCAATCAAATTTTCGTGATTTTCGGTCCGGCACGAAGTGGCAAGACGACACTTCTGAAGAGCCTTAACCGTCTCACTGATTTCATCTACGGAACACGGCACACGGGTACCATTAGGATTGATGGAAATGATATTCATGATGCGAAGATCAGTCTTACGCAGCTGCGCCGATGCATCGGTATGGTGTTCGATTTGCCGACGCCGCTTCCAATGTCGATCCTGGATAATGTCGCTTTTGGTCCAAAACTGTCAGGCATAAGTGACAAGCATCGGCTGGATGAGATCGTTGAGAGCGCGCTGCGAGACGCTGTGCTCTGGGATGAGGTGAAGGACCGGCTGCAGACGTCGGCCTTGCGGCTCTCCGGAGGGCAGCAGCAGCGGCTGTGCATTGCCCGCATCCTCGCCTTGGAACCGGAAATTCTCCTGCTTGACGAGCCGTGTTCGGGTCTGGATCCTATTTCCACTGCCAGCATCGAGGAAACCTTGACCCGGCTCAAAGAGCGCTATACGATAATTCTTGTTCCTCATAATATTCAACAAGGGTCACGAGTTGCTGATCGGGCGGCATTCTTCTTGAATGGTGATATGATTGAAGAGGGTGCGGCTTTTGAAATATTCACCCGTCCGGTCGACAAGCGGACGGAGGAATATGTAACGGGAAAATTCGGCTAATCATCCAAAAAGGAGAGTGGGGTGGACACGCATTTTCAGAGGGAACTCAGGGATCTCAAGTACAATCTGCTCAGGATGGGCGCTTTGGTTGAAAGCTCCATTCGAGACGCGGTTCAAGCTCTCGTGAAGCGGGATTCGCAGCTGGCTGAGGAAGCATTCAAGCGTGAGAAGGAAGTAAACGCTATGGAGATTTCCCTGGAAGAAATGTGCCTGAGGCTTTTGGCACTGCGACAGCCAGTGGCTACGGATTTGCGTTTTATCACATCTGCCATGAAGATCGTTACCGATCTGGAGCGCATGGGCGATCAAGCGGTCAATATCGCTGAGCGAGCAGTATCGGTCAACCAGGAGCCGCCGCTCAAGCCCTATATTGATCTGCCCCGCATGGCAGAAATTGCCCAGTCTATGGTGAAAGATGTGCTTGATGCCTTTGTAAACGGTGATTCCAAGCTTGCCCGGGATGTCTGTCTGCGGGATGATTTGGTCGATGAATTGAACAATCAGGTGTTTCGTGAGCTGCTGACCTATATGATGTCTGATCCGAAGAATATCAGCCTGGCTGTTCATCTCATGATCGTCGGACGCTGCCTCGAGCGTATCGGCGACCACGCCACCAACATTGCTGAAGACGTCATTTTCATGGTGGAAGCTAAAGTGACGAAGCATCATCTCGAAGACATGAGTGAAGAACAAAAGAAGAAAGAAGCAGGTGCCTAAGAAGGTATGCAAAAGAGAGTTGACAAAGACAGTGAGCTCCTTCCTTTATAAAGGAGGGCCGGGGTGGATTTCCGTCTGCCGCAACGTCTCTGCAATCCCGCTCTGCGAACGGGTAACGCTCGTGGTGCTTAATGCTCGTTCACAAATCCCCCTAAATCAAGGGGGACTTTCACCAGTTCGCACCTGTCAAAAGACTTCTGCTTGGCTGCCTAGAACATAATTCAGTTGATCGATCGTGATACTGAAGCAGTCATGCAGTTGAACGTTCTCGCCAGTAGCTGCCGTTTTCGCGGAGACTGACGGCTGCGCCGCTTCCCTGATACCTCATGCTGTAAACGTCCCGCGGTTTTTCTCTCGACTTATGGTCTTGCAGAAAAACCGCCCCCCATCGACCTACCGTAGCCGCTTACTTGCCACTCACGGTGTCTTCACCAACAGCGCAAATACACTCTTCGCCGTATTGTTCTTTGCTTTGTTTGTCAGTAAGGGATCGTAAGATGAGGGATGCCAGGGGAGAGAGGTATCAGCCATGAGACTGTTCCATTCGGGCGCTTCAAAAAAGAAGAAGATAGTAGTCGGTCTGCTCGCTGTGCTGGCTATCATGTTCGTCGTCCTCCCCTTATTCGTAGAAGCGCCATTGCGCGATTTCCTCGAAAGGAGAATGAACAGCAAGCTCAAGGGGTATACTGTTCATGCGGAAGGTCTCGATCTTGACCTGACCGACTTGGGCTCAAAGCTGAAAGGTGTGACGATCACGCAGAACGAGCATCCGGATCCCCCTGTGGCACGTGTGGACAGTTTTGAGGTCGGTGTTCACTGGCGGGAGCTTTTGTCTGGAGCGGTAGTAGCAGACTGTGTGATCAGGGAGCCGCACCTGAACATAGACCTCACTAACCTGCAGAAGGAAAAGGCAGATGCGGAACCAGTGGAAGAAAAGGGATGGCAGGATGCCTTGGCAGCTACGTACCCGCTGACCATCAATACCCTTAAGATTCAGGATGCGGAGCTCGCCTATGTGGGGAAAGGAGATTTCAAGCCCCTGCAACTGAGCCGCTGTTCGCTTGAAGCATACAATATCCGCAACGTTTTGGCCTCAGGCCAGAACTACCCATCGCGGGTGCACATGGAGGCTGTTGTTTTCGATTCCGGACGCCTGGCCATTGATGGTGCTGCAAACTTCTTGGCGAAGCCGTATCCAGGCTTTCTGATTGATGGTGAGGTGAAAGATATCGATCTTTCCTTCTTCAAACCAGTGGCGGATGACATCAACCTCGCTATACAGAAGGGCATGCTTGCTAAGGGGCACATGCATCTGGAATATTCACCCTGGAAAAAACGCATTCTTCTCAATACGCTGCATCTGGATGGGGTGAGGTGTGACTACCTTTTTCCTCAGAGGGACCACGGCAGAAGCGAAACGAAAAGAGCAAGAAAGTCGCCAGAGGCGTTCGCGGTAGCGATTCAGGAGATCAAGATTTCCGATAGCAATGTCGGCGTCTTGAACCGCGGACAGGATCCCCAGTACCGGATCTTCTTGTCTGATGCGGAAGCAACCGTACGTGGGCAAATCGCTGGTCAGGGGACTACTCGGGTGGACATGCGTGGACGCTTCATGGGAAGCGGCAAGACGGCTTTTTCGGGAGTGTTCGGCACAAAAAGCGAAGGTCCGGACTTTTCGTTCAAGCTGGCGATGGAGCAGGCTGACCTCGCGGCCTTGAACAAGGCGCTTAAGGCTCACGCGAATATCGACGTAGCCCAAGGACGTCTTTCTCTTTACTCAGAAGTGGCAGTAAAGAATGGGAGAATAACCGGATACGTCAAGCCGCTCTTTAGCCAGGTGGACGTATATCAGAAGG
>JAGOGO010000108.1 GCA_017996625.1 Deltaproteobacteria bacterium
CAAGAGCGAACAGCAGCTTTGACGAGGGAAATTCCTTCCTTAAAAGTTGTGCGGGAATCCAAGGATGCCGGTTGGTCATGAGGCCCACACCGATGAGGATGATGCACAAACCGAAGACCGTGCTCACCCCGGGAATAGAAACCGGCACCATGAATGGCAGCGTCAGAAAGATGCACAGGAGAAGCAGCCCTTCGCGGCCAATCAGATCCATGATCGTCGCTACGCTAACTGTCTCAGAATGGACGCGGTTTATTACCGATTGCAGCTTGCTCTTCAGCGACTGTTCCTGCTCATAGTATTCTTCCATTGAAGTAGTCTCCTCCAGCGTAGTAATGCTTTGCTCTACAGCCTATCTCATTTAAGTCAGACCCATCACCAAACGTTCGCAGGACAAATACATATTTATCATATTCAAAGATGTTACTGTCGGCAACTCTTGCGGATCAAACAACGTTCTGCATACGTATCCGGCTTCATATCGTGTGCTATTCGTAGGAAAAACAGGGACTATGCCTGGCAGTTTGTATAGCTGAACCCGTTCCTAAAAGCAAGTATCCATAGGTTACCGAGGCAGTTGCTTTTTATTTTGCAGGCTGCTCCGGAATATCCGGAAAACAGGCCTGCTCGCTTGACAGAAATCGCTCTTAGCAGACATACTGATGAGAGGACCCACAACAGCGCATTATGACTTTAAAGACGAGAGATTACATACTCCTATGATAGAAGTTCGATGTTCTCACTGCAAGAAAGTCTATGGCCTCCCTGAGCAGAAGCTCCCGGTCGGGGAAAAAACATCGTTTCGCTGTCCCGCCTGCAAAGGAATCATTACTATCGACCGCGCCAATCAGGAAGAAGTCTTTGAGATCGCGGATGAAGTCTGTGAAGAGCAGCCTGCGCCGCTTTTCGGACCCGCCCTCAAGGAAAAGATCCTACGGTCTGCTGGCGACTTGCCGGTCATGCCCCAGATAATCCCGCGCATCCAGGAGGTCATGGCCAACCCGAATGCGGGCCTCGATGATCTGGTAAAAGTAATCGAAAGCGATCAAGGCGCTGCCGCCATGGTTCTGAAGCTCACCAATTCAGCTTACTACGGGCTGCGCGGCGACGTCTCCTCTATCAAGCAGGCTGCGGTCCTGGTGGGGTTCGAAACTCTGGGCAAGTACGTGCTCATGGCCGGCACCTCAAGTATGCTGGGGAAAGGCCTTAAAGGCTATACCTTCATGTCAGGCTCCTTGTGGAAGCACTCTTTGAGGGTTGCCTTTGCTTCCAAGCTCATCGCCAGCCGGCAATACGCACAAGTGGCAAATGATGCGTTTCTGGCAGGGTTGATCCATGACATCGGCAAGATCATTCTCGATCAACATGTATTCAAGAACAAGAAGCTGTTCGCGCAGCTTCGAAGCAACCACGGTCAGAGCTTCACCGCCGAGCAGCAGTTTCTGGGTTTCGACCATGCCGAAATCGGATATGATGCGTGCGTAAACTGGCATTTCCCGGCCGCACTGATTAATCCGATCAGATACCATCATGATCCCCATGCTGCGGGCGGAAGCATCGCCGCCCGCATTGTCTATGTTGCTGATGCCGTTGCCCAGCTCACTGGAGCTGCGATTCAGGAACAAACTGCAGCTCATTTTCTCGACCCAACAATTATGGAATCATTAGACCTCCAAGAACAGAATATCCCTGCCCTTCTCAGTGAAACTGATCAGGCAGTAAATGCGCTGTTGGCACAGCTGGAGAACCGCTGACGTGGATAGTGGAAGCCTTCGTATCCTGCCGCGGATATTTTACGGCCGCAGCGCCCTCGTGGTCGCCCGTGAATTGCTGGGCAAGCGGCTGGTCAGAAAATATCAGGGAATGCTGTTGAGCGGTATGGTGGTCGAAACAGAGGCATACTGCGGTCAGGAAGACAGTGCCAATCACGCCTTTAAAGGCAAAACCGCCCGCAATGCAGTTATGTTCGGTCCACCCGGTCATGCGTACATATATCTGATTTATGGATTTCATTATCTTTTCAACGTCGTTACCAATGAGCCAGATGTACCTGAGGCGGTTCTTATTCGAGCCCTTTTTCCCCTTGAAGGCGTAGATACCATGCGGCAGTTGCGAGGTGCTGCACACAGCAATCTCACCAACGGGCCGGGAAAACTCTGCGCTGCTCTTGCAATCGACAAATCGTTTAACGGGTGGGATCTCACCCAGGGACAGACTTTGTGGATTGAAGATTACCGGATGGTTCCTGCAAAACACATCCGCAGTGCACCGCGCATCGGAATTGGTTATGCACTTCCTGAACACCGCGACGCTCTGTGGAGGTTTTCGTTCGAGCCATAATGATCTGCATGACATTGTCAAAAGCTTAGCAATCCGGTCCGGAGCACGATCAGCACGGTCGAAGCATAAGCCGGGTGATCTTGTGCGCTTTCTCAGTTGTTCAATCAACCTTGATGCATCCGTAAAAAACCTGTTACTCAGAAAACCGAACTCCCGCATGCTTGTACCCTGGTGAAAGTACTGGATCCCCGCGGAGCTGACGGACTATCGCTGAGGCCGGTTTTTTTACGAGTCAATCAACTTTGAACCTTGAACCCTTATCTGCTAGTGCGTATTCAGGGATTCTGAATAATACCCCTTCCCATGTTTTTCGCCTGGTAAAGATATCTGTCCGCTGCCTCGACAATATTTCCCTTGCAGGAGGCATAATCAACCACTCCTCCGCTTATGGTAACAGGCCTGGAGATGCCTTTTCCTGACACCTTGGGGATAATTACAAGCGCAGGAATTCCTTCGCAAATTCTCGAGGCAAGAATGTTCGCGCCCTGGATCCCCGTATTAGGACAAATCACTACAAATTCATCACCCCCATATCGGAACACCAGATCTGTTTTTCGAACCGAATGCTTCACAATAGAAGCGATCTGCTGCAAGAGCTCATCACCGCTTTGATGGCCCAGGGTGTCGTTATACTCCTTAAAATTATCCACATCGACCATGATGAGCGAAAAATTTGAATCATACCGCTCCGACCGGCTGATTTCCTCGGAAATCCGTACATCAAAAAAACGTCTGTTGTAACAGGATGTAAGCGTATCGGTAATAGCCAGTTCCGAGAGGTAGATACTATGATCCATGATTTTTTGGCCGTAACTGTTCAGCTCATTCAGCTTTTCCTGCAGCTCCTGCTGAAGACAGGCAAAGACATTATGCAAGGTGTTGATCTCATTTTTGGTGTTAACCTCGTTCCGACCAAGCAGGATAATATCCCTACTGCTTTCCCTCACCTCCCGAGTTAACGTCTCCAGCTGACGAATCCGGCGCAGCACCAGAATCACTCCACCTAATGAGAAGGCAATCATCAGCATACAAGACCAAAAAAAAATGAAGCCCAAGTCGACGACTTGCTTCTGGGTAAGATGCGGGGCGATGTATGCTAAGACAACATACACGATGATCAGCGTGGGCAAAATAACGCTTCCGGCGTAAAACGCCATAAACATTCTTCGAAAGTTTTCTGAACCCATCGAGTCCAGAATCTTCATCGTTCATCCCTTTTTCTAATCCTACCCCCGATATCAGGCTCTCGCCGAGAGCTGAGCCATGTCTTATGAGTCCTCTCTCCTAATCGGTATTATGCAGCTCTTTCTTAAGATTTTTTTCTAGTCTCGACACTTCTGCGGAATAACGGTATGTTTTCTGTGTAGCCAGCGATCGCCAGCCCACAGCAACCCGGCTGGAAATTACACGCGCCGGGCCCATAGAAAGAAGATAGGCTAGCACGTGAGCGAAAAGAACAAACAACCTTTTTCTATTGATGTCGTCCTTGAACGCATCCGTGATGCTGTCCAGCCCTTTCAGCCAGCAGCGCTTTTCCAGCTTGCCAAAGAAGGATACGCGACGCTTTTTGAACAACTGATTGCGTGCATTATATCTATCCGCACGCTCGATACAATCACCCTCGTTGCCGCACGAAGGCTCTTCGACCGCGGCCGCACGGCCGAAGCCATCGCAGCTTTGGACCGAGCGGAGATTGAGGCACTTCTGCGGCCTTCAACATTTTACCAGGCAAAGGCCGAAAGCATCCTTGATGTGGCCAGGCAGACTGTCAGTACCTACGGAGGATCATTACCTTGTGAAACCGGGATCCTCATGTCGTTTAAGGGCGTGGAACCAAAGTGTGCCAATCTGGCCCTGGGAATTGCCTGTGGAAAAGCAGCCATTGCGCTTGACACGCACGTCCATCGAATTACGAATCGATGGGGGTATATCCACACCATGAACACGGCTCAAAGCCTGGCAGCACTTGAACATAAGCTTCCGCCGCAGTACTGGATCGAGCTGAACCGTCTGCTCGTTCCTTTTGGGAAACATATCTGTACTGCGCGACGGCCGAAGTGTTCCTCCTGTCCAGTCCTCAGTATGTGCCGACAGTGCGGCATTACCGATCATCGATGAACTATTATGCATTCGGCACGGCAGAGAAACCTAATGAAGGTGTGTTTGAGATTGGAGAAGGATTATCGTTAAAGATCGTGGTAACCACTCCCACTGGACCGTCGACTAAGCAAGAGGATCAATGCATCCAGCGAATCCGTTACAGTTGGTCAAGCTGCGAGGAAGTCATATTATTCATCGAGAACGTGCCTTATGAAAAATGGATTGTTTTATTTTTTTTCTCACCTTATGAGCCCCTGCGTTATCAGCCTCTTTTTGGTGACAGTGTGCGCCGGTTCTGCGAGCACTTCGGCTGGCGGTCTAAAGCAGGAAGAAGCTCAAGTAGTCCAAACCGTGCATGAGCAGGTCAATGCATTCCGCGCTTCAAAAGGACTGAAGCCGCTGGTCCTGGATCTCTTTCTCAACCAAATAGCTGCTCAGCACAGCGCGGATATGGCAAATAAAGTTGTGAGCCTTGGCCATGGCGGATTCAGTTCCCGGGTAGCGAAGATTCAGAAGAAATTCTCGACTCGTGCGGTTGCGGAGAATGTCGGGTCAAATTTGGGATACGCTGATCCTGCTGAAACCGTAGTGCGCGAATGGATCGGCAGCAAAAGCCACCGGAACAATATTATAGGGAAATTTAGTCGAACTGGAATCGGAGTGGCAAAAAACAAAAAAGGCCAGTACTTCTTCACCCAGATTTTCCTCGAATGATATCTGCATACTCATATCGAAGAAGCATAATCACTCCAGAACAAAATCGTTAAAGCGTAGCCAGGCTTTCATGGGAGGGGTCGGCTTAGTGTGCCAGACTGAAATATCGGTTGACAAAATGTTAGGGGTGTTTACCTTTTATCTAGAAAATTTAATAAAAACAACAGAAAGGCATTGAGGAGAATTTTATCTCTAATAAAGATGTTTTAACTCGGAGGGTTAACCAATGAGAACAGCGCTTATGTCAAACCGACTGAACTGGATCGTCGCCCTGCTGGGGTTATGGCAGATCCTGGCTCCATTCGTACTCGGCTATTCGAACATTACATATGCGTTATATAATGCGGTGGCCGTGGGAGTGTTGCTTATCGTTTTTGCGGCATGGTCCATCCGGGCCCCGAATGTATCTACCGCTAGTACCTTAAACTGGATCAATGTTATTTTGGGATTGTGGCTGATAGCTGCTCCTTACGTGCTGGGTTATTCTGCGGTTGATCGAGCAGTAGTAAATACCCTGATCGTAGGTATTGCGGTGGTAGTGCTTGAAATCTTGGCCACAATGACAATGCGAAGGCAGATTACAGTTCATACCGAAGAGCCGGTAAGCCATCCTGTCTAACCCTGGTGCTTACAATCCGTGAAGAATTAAGAGACCGCATGTTTCTTCAGAAACCAACGGGAGAGCATGCGGTCTTATTTTTGCTTCTGTTCTTATGGGCTTTTCTATTTCGACGAGGTCACAACCATTTTTTACGCCTAAAGAAGAACAGCATAGCGGAAGCTATCATTGCCATCAGCACTAATGCTGCCGGATATCCCCAGCGCCATTCCAACTCAGGCATGTACTTGAAATTCATCCCGTAGATACCGGAAAAGAATGTCAGCGGAATGAAAATGGTGGCTATGATGGTAAGTACTTTCATGATTTCATTCATTCGATTGCTCATCAAGGAAAGATAGAGGTCCAGCATTCCGGATGCTATTTCGCGGTACGATTCTATGGTCTCAACGATCTGAATCGTGTGATCATAGACATCCCGAAGAAAAATTCGGGTAGATTCATGAATAAGGGGCGATTCGCTGTGCTCCAGTGAATTGATAGCTTCTCGCAACGGCCAGACCGACTTGCGCAAGAAAATGAGCTCTCTTCTCAGTCGGTGAATGTCCTGAGTGATTTTCGGATCCGGCTTTCTAAGCAGCTTTTCCTCCACCTCTTCGAGCTCCTCACCGATTTTTTCCAACATAATGAAATAGTTGTCCACAATTGAATCGACGAGTGCATACGCCAAATAATCCGATCCCGATCCTCTGATCCTCCCTCTGGTGCTTCGGATCCTCTCCCGGACCGGATCGAACACATCGGCCTCACGCTCCTGAAAAGAAATGACGAAATCCGATCCCAGAATGATACTCACCTGTTCAGAAGCTATCTCATTTGTATCGTCGTCATAGGAGAGCATCTTCACTACGACGTAAATGTAATCTCCATGATCCTCCGCTTTGGGCCGCTGACCGGTATTGAGAATGTCTTCTAGAAGCAGGTCGTGAAGACCGAAACATGCCCCCAGCTGTCCAATCACGGTAACGTCGTGTATTCCATTGACGTCAATCCATGACACCCCTGGAGTCTCTCTGAGAGCTTTACACTCCTCAAGATCATGTATAGCGCCTTCTCTGAGTTCATGCTCACCATAGTCGAGATAGGAGATTGCCACCTTCCCGACTCGTCTTTCCCCCACATGAATAAGAGTACCCGGAGGAAGACCGGGTGCTTTGAACCCTGGCCTCAGGAATCGCTGTATAGCATCTCACTTTTCTAGGAATATTTCGCAGCCTCAACCCTGTCCATAGCGTGCACCGCTCTGTATTATAGCTGGTTACAGCGCGGAGAAAAACACATTTCTCCTGTCAATGACCGATTCGACCAGGGCGGAACACAAAAAGCCATAAACACGCCATCATTGCTTGATCCGCAGGCGGGTATTCGATTATAGTTATGGTACCCTGGCAGGCGAGAAGCACCGCCGGCCACGGTATTCGTGTACCTGAACTGTTGATGAGAGGCAAACGCATGGCAGGACAGAAGAGAGTCTGGACAGTGGCAGAAATCACCAAGACCTATAAGGTCGACGAGCAATTCATCCAGGCCTTAGAGGAGGACAGCATCATCTGCTCCCGCTGTGGGAGGAGACGTTCCCTGCGAACATTCTCTTCTGAAGAAGTGGAAAAACTGCGACTCGCAAAAGTCTTGGTTGAGGAAATGGAGGTTAACCTTCCCGGCGTAGAAGTCATCCTCCACATGCGGCAAACCATGATTGACATGCGCAGGCAGTTCGATGCCATCCTCGAGGACTTGGCCCGGCAGATTCAGGAAACTGTGAAAAAACCGTAAGTTACAAAAAATACTCGCTTACGGTCATGCTCGTACGAGGTCGAGCACATCCTGAACAGCAGCATTCTGGTGGACAATTCGGCTGATGGCTCTGACCATGTTTGTCGGATTGCGATGCTGAAAAACATTGCGGCCAATCGAGACCCCCGAACCTCCAGCTTCGATGGATCCCTTTACCATAGTCAGAACATCTTCGTCGGTTTCCATCTTCTCTCCACCCGCAATCACCACCGGAACAAAGCATCCCTCCACCACCTCATGAAAGGTCTCCGGTGAACCGGTGTAGGGAACTTTAACAATGTCGGCACCCAGCTCAGCGCCTACTCGCGCAGCATGCTTTACGAGCGCGGTATCGTACTGGTTCTTGACTCGTGGTCCTCGTGTATACATCATTGCCAGAAGGGGAAATCCCCACTGTTGTGATTGTCGAGCAATCATCCCCAGGTCCTTCAGCATGCTCTTTTCATCTTCGGCTCCAATATTGATATGAATCGAGACGGCGTCTGCGCCGAGCTGAATGGCTTCTTCAAGCGTGCATACGAGCGTCTTCGCATGAGGATCCGGAGCAAGGGTAGTGCTTGCAGAAAGATGAATGATAAGTCCAACGTCTCTTCCGCTTCTTCGATGCCCTGATTCCACCGGACCTTTGTGCAGGACAATGGCATCTGCACCTCCTTCAGCTACCGCATTGACTGTACCTTTCCAATCGACAAGACCTTCCACCGGTCCGATGCTGACGCCATGATCCATCGGAACTATAACAGTCCTACCCGTATTGCGGTTGATGATGCGCTCCAGCCGAATAGCTTTACCAACACTCATGATTTGACTCCTTGGCAGAAAAGTGACCCAGGACACCTGAGATTTTCCCCCTCCTTGAACAATAATATCGCAGTATTTTCTCAAACCAACGAGGGAGTAATATCCTCGGAGTTTAAACGATCGAAGTAGAAAGTCAATACTTATAAGGATGGCGATCGTGCTTCATTGTAAAGAAATCCGGGTAGGCATCTGGTCGGGAATAAGAGTCCGGGAACACAAGCAAAGGGAACCGCGTTGAATCTTGAGCGTGGGAAACCGTATCGCTTTACCGTTCGTGTTCTTCAGGCTTTCTTTTTATTTTCTTCTCGCGATACGCCTGACACTCGTTTCCGGGTGTCGTGCTGCGTACCACCTGGATCGGCACCTGCAGGCTCTTGAACCCCATAGCTTTACAACCATGGGGGTGTTTTTTTTCCCACGTCACGTAGTAGTGCTCACACTTACGGCAATCGATGGTCATGGCGATAATCGCAGGGTGATGGCGTTTTTGCGCCGTTCACCGAAAATCGGAATGCTGCAACGGTGGAATGCCGATTTAATGGGAAAATGGAAAAATGGTTAAATGGTTCTTGTTTTTAAAAACAGTGAAAGAGATATTCTCTCATACCGTTTCTCCAATTCCCCGTTTCTCCATTTTCCCATGTTCCTTTTTCCGATGAACGGCGAACAATTATGCTACCTTCGGTAAATCATGGAGCGCTTCAGTTATCAAGTCATCCGGATATTCGTAATTTTCAAGTTTGTTGGAGTAATATTTGTCATAGGAGGTGAGATCCAGGTACCCGTTGCCACTGAAATTGAAGAGAATCACTTTTTCTTTCCCTTCTTCACGCGCTTTAATTGCTTCGTCGATAGCTGCTCGAACAGCATGAGCGGTTTCTGGAGCCGGTATCACCGCCTCCGTGTTGGCAAACAGAACGGCAGCCTCAAACACGGGGTTCTGGTAATACGAGCGCGCTTCGATCAAGCCTTCGTTCTTCACCAGGCTTACCAGCGGCGACATGCCATGATAACGCAGCCCCCCGGCATGGATCCCCGGCGGCTCGAAGGTATGTCCTAAGGTATACATCTGCATAATCGGCGTGGTCTGCGCCATGTCGCCATAGT
>JAGOGO010000109.1 GCA_017996625.1 Deltaproteobacteria bacterium
CGATGCGAATATGCCATGGGATTCGCCGAGAAGGAGACGGTGCAGAGGGTGAAGCTCTTGGTCAAGGAGTGCGGTCTTGAGCCCGAGCTTCGCAGTGTTGTCGTGCCTGCCCGGACTTCAGCTGCAGCTGCCCGGGAGCAAAATAAGGGGAACGAAGGTGTCTATTGCGGAGCGGCCATTGAGCTCAAGGACGGCACCATCGTGACAGGAAATAACTCGACGCTGATGCATGCTGCTACCAGCCTCATTATTCATGCGATCAAGCACTTGGCAGGCATCCCGGCCAAGCTGGATTTGCTGCCCGATTACATTACAAAGTCCGTTCAGAGACTGAAGACCGAAATCCTGAACGAGAAAACTGTCAGCCTCGATCTGGAGGAAGCCCTCATAGCTCTCAGCATAAGTGCGACCACGAACCACGCCGCCCAGTTGGCTATGGAGACGCTGACCGAGCTTCGCGGCTGCGAGGTCCACATGACTCACATGCCAACACCCGGAGATGAAGCAGGATTGAGACGCCTTGGTGTTAACTTGACCAGCGATCCGGATTTTTCTTCGAAAAACCTTTTCATCTCCTAACCGAAGGAGACGCATGCTTTGCCTGACTTGCGCGAAGCGAAGCGCTCCGCATTGCACATTGATTGTGCAGAGGGTTTCTCCGCTCTATGAGGTCTGGACCTGGAAATAGTGACTGCAGGTGATGGAGGAGACCCGCATGAGTCCCGAACGATCGGAAAAAGATCAACTGGCGAAAGAACGCTGGGATTTGTTGGACCAGCTTGATGAGCTTCTCGAGAAACCGATCATCATCCTGGGATTCCTATGGACCGCGTTGCTGGTCATAGAGCTGACGTACGGATTGCCTCCCTTCCTCTCTGCTCTGAGCATCGTCATCTGGATTGTTTTTATTATCGACTTTCTCCTCAAGTTCATTCTCGCTCCGCGAAAGCTTGTCTTCTTGAGCAAAAACTGGCTTGGCTTCATCTCGATAGCTATTCCGGCGCTGCGTCTTTTTAGAGCATTGCGGGTCATCCGGGTGATTCGTCTCGCCCGGTTCACACGGGGAATCAGACTGATCAGGTTTTTCACTTCCTTGAATCGCGGCATGCGGGCACTCAGTTCGACCATGAGTCGCCGGAAGTTCGGCTATGTGGCTTTCCTTACAATCATCATCACCCTTACCGGGGCGGCTGGCATGTATTCCTTTGAAAAAGACTCAGGGATGGAATATGCTCTCGATAGCTATGCCGCTGCCTTGTGGTGGACGGCCATGCTGATGACCACCATCGGCTCACAGTACTGGCCGGTGACTCCTGAGGGAAGGGTGCTCTGCTTTTTTCTCTCGCTTTACGCCGTATCAGTGTTCGGCTATGTGACCGCTGTACTCGCTACGTTTTTCATAGGATTGGATCAACGCAGGAGTGAATGAGAGCTCGGAGTGAAGAAGTACGAGCAATGTTGAGAGAAAACGAATGAAGGGACTGTGGGATGAAGGGAGGAGTGGAGGAGGGTGAATAGGCAGATCCCGGAATACGCACTGACACGGTATTAGTCCCTGTCATCTCGAGCAGTGAGCTGCTTCTGATGATAGAGCAAGGAGATAACATGGAATATTCAATCAGCCCGCTATCACCTGCAGATCGCAAGGCGATTATCGACATATTCAACTACTACGTGGAAAACTCTTTTGCGGCATATCCGGAACAAACGCTCTCCTACGAAGCATTTGACATGTTTCTGAACATGTCGAATGGGTTCCCAAGAGGATCTGTAAAAGATCAGCATGGCGCGACAGTCGGCTTCGGAATGCTTCACGCGCATAATCCACTGCCCACCTTTGCACATACCGCTGAAGTGTCATACTTTATTCATCCCGACTACACTGGAAAAGGGCTTGGAAAACTGTTGCTTTCCTTTCTCGAAGCGAGTGCTGTTGACCAGGGGATTACGATTATCCTGGCCAACATATCATCACTCAATCCTAGCAGTATCAGATTCCATCAAAAGAATGGATTCAGGGAATGCGGCCGGTTCAAAAAGGTGGGAAAGAAGCGGGGACAGGAGTTCGATACGATATGGATGCAAAAGATGCTCTGACAGAAGAACCAGGAAGACCGAGAGAAGCACACTAATCTGAGGAAAAATGTGGACTTTCAGCCACAAGGATGATAAGGGTTCTCTACCGTTGAATTGTGGCTTACAGGGAGCACCAAAGAACTCTCTAACATGGTGGGACAGTATGATTCCAGCAGGATATATGGCAAAACACGTAGCTACTCGTCCAGAAGGGGTGAACACAATTCCGATTACGGACATCTACTCAGTGAGCAGCTGCATGTCAACCGATTTTGCAGACTACGTCGGTTACTGGAAACACAACGGTTACTGGCTTTTCGATTCACCGGACATCATCCAGCAGGTTGCCGGAGAACACAACGTCGATTTAACGGGTACCAGTCTGTTTTATTACGAGGTCTATGAATGTGAATTCGACGAGCAGGAGAATTCCTGGAAGCCGTTTGCGCCAGAATCCACATTTGCAACGCAGATCAGTGAACCGGAAACAAAAAACCTTGAAGGATACGATGTCGTGACGTTTTCCTGCGGCACGCGTCCGGAGTGCTCACCGCTGTCTTGTTGCGCTTTGGCTGCTGAAATAGAGACAAACCAGCACTGTCTCCTTTCCTCCTTCGAACAGGCGAAGGCGTTGTTGGAAGAAGGGAAATTCCTGAATACGGAGCCGGGACCGTTCCGAATCTTTGCCGTGTATTCCGTGGCGTGGCATTAGCAGAGTGTTGAAGAAGGCGCTTCTGCTTCATCCGTTAGGTGCTTTAAGCTTCATACGGCGCGATGATGCCACGTTCCATCATCACCCCGACCTGCTCCCGAGCTCTGCGGATCTTGGTTTCCGCTATCTGAAAAAGTTCTTTCTCGCTCAGCCGCACTCGTGCCACACCCTGCTCCATAGCTTTCTTGGCTACTGCCACTGCTTCCCGGGGAAAAACTTCCCACTCATCCATGGTGGGCAGCACATAATCTTCGTGGATGCCTTTGTCTTCAGCGCACCTGGCAAGCTCGACTGCTGCCGCGATGCACATCTCATCAGTAATCGTCCGCGCCATGACGTCGAGAGTGCCTCTGAAGATAGCAGGGAATCCAACGGAGTTGTTGACCTGGTTGGCGAAATCACTTCTCCCCGTAGCAACCACCCGTGCACCCGCCTCTTTTGCCTCCCAGGGCCACATTTCCGGAATTGGGTTTGAGCACGCGAAGACGATCGCGTTATCTGCCATGCCGCTTACCCACGATTTTTGAATCGTATCCGGGCCCGGTTTGGAAAGAGCGATGACCACATCCTGCCCCCGCATCGCCTCTTCGATACCTCCTTCTCTGTTTTCAGCATTGGTCAGGTGGCAGAACTCGAGCTTTTCTTTGTGGGTCGGTTTTATGTCATCACGCTTCCGATTGAGAATGCCTTTGCGGTCGACTACGATCATCTTCTTCGGATCAGCACCTGCCTTAATGAGCATGCGGGCGATACAGACGTTGGCCGCGCCAATGCCCACCATGGTCATCTTTGCTTGCTCGATCTTCTTATTGACGACCTTGAGCGCATTGATCACACCGGCTACAGTAACCGCAGCAGTCCCCTGCTGGTCGTCATGCCAGATGGGAATGGATGCTTCTTCTCGCAGCCGTTCCAGTATATAGAAGCATTTGGGACTTTCGATATCTTCAAGGTTGATCCCGCCGAAGGAGGGTTGGAGGAGTTTTACCGTCCGGATAAATTCGTCCGGATCTTTCGTATCGAGGCAGATGGGAAAAGCATCAACGCCACCCAGGTACTTGAAAATGAGGGCCTTGCCCTCCATAACCGGCATTCCTGCCAAGGGACCGATATCCCCTAGGCCTAACACCCTGGTCCCATCAGTAACAATGCCCACCAGATTCGCACGGTTCGTATGAACGAACGATTTCTCAGGATCTTGCTGAATTTCCTTGCATGCTGCCGCAACGCCCGGCGTGTACCAAATGGCAAAATCATCAATGCTGCGGATGACGCACTTCGGCACAACCTCTATCTTTCCTCTGTAAAAAGGATGCATCTTGAGGGAATCGTGAGCCGGTTTCTCTGCTTGTGCGAGTAATTCTTCTTTTGTTGCTCTGCGTTCTTCCATGGCTCGTCCTATGTAGTCCTTTGATGTCGGGGCACACTATCCTAGTCGTGCCGGCGGGACCCGATAGCAAAAAAGCGAATCAATTCATACATAACCATGCTTGAGTCGGTACCGGGAAAGCTTGACTACAATAGCAACCTCTTCAAGAGAAGTCAATCGGGAAGAGGACGATTGCTCTGTTCCGTAAGGCACGGCCGGATTGGTGAACGTGACGTTATAAGCCGGTGCGGATTGATTACCGCAGTAAACGTCCTTTTCTAGACCATGAATACATCGGCATTGCGAAGGCTCATCAGCGGTGGGGTGCGCCTCGCGGCTCGTTGAAGATAGACGGTGAGAAGTGGAGCAAGGGCAAAGGTACACACATAACCGTTCGTGGCTGTCCGGCGGTGCCTTTATGCATCCCTTTTCACCACGATCAGCACTCCAACCCCAGTTTTCTGCTCAGCAGAGTGGCGAGAATCTTAGGATTGGCCTTGCCGGCAGAAGCTTTCATGGCCTGGCCGATGAGAAAACCGGCGACTTTTTTGTTTCCCCGACGCAAGGAGGTCACCGCATCCGCGTTATCGGCAAGGATTGTGTCCAGAATGGTATCGAGCTCATCAGCATCGCCGATCTGTTTGATTCCTTTTTCCTTGACGATCTCTGCCGGCGATTTTTCGGTTTCGAACATATCGGCAAATATCTCGCGGGCTGCTTTCACATTAATTTCTTCGCGCTCGATCATTGCCAGGAGCGCGGCGGTACGCTGAGGCGTTACCATAGTCTCACTGATTTCCTGCTGCCGCTCCCGCAGCGCTGGCAGCAACCGCGTTAAAATCCACTGGGAGGCTATGCGGCTCGATACATTTTCACGCACCAGTGCTTCAAAGTAATCAGCTACGTCCCGGTCAGCACTCATCAAACCGGCTTCTTCGTCACTGAGGTGATACTCCTGTATGAAGCGAGACTGCTTTTGCGCCGGCATTTCCGGCAACCGAGAGCGCATTCGGGAAATCCATTCTTCGGAAAGAACAATGCGAGGCACTGTGGGATCAGGAACGCACGGGCCGGAAAACTTGGCGCGCATCGGACTGGTGCTGTTTTTTTCCGGGTCCCAGAGCCGTGTATGCATGATCACCGGCTTGCCTTCATCCAGGAGCATGGTCTGCCGTTCGATCTCGTAGGCAATCGCACTTCCCACTGCTTTGATGGAATTCATGTTTTTCACTTCCACCTTGGTGGTGAGCTCCTGACTGCCTAGAGGACGCAGAGAGATGTTCGCATCACAGCGCATTGTTCCGCTTTCCATGCTGCATTCGGCAGCGCCGACATAGCGGATCTGAGTCCGTAGCGTACGCAAGAAGGCCATCGCATCATGAGGAGAGCGCATATCCGGATCAGTAACGATTTCCACGAGCGGAGTACCGGCGCGGTTGAAATCCACCAGGCTGATTCTGGTCTGACCCTCAGTCTCATGGACCAGTTTGGCGACATCTTCTTCCATATGGATATGTCTGATTCTCAGGCGCCTGGAATTTCCGTCTTCGCCCATGATGTCCAGCCAGCCGTGACGGGAAAGTGGCCGATGGTGCTGCGACAATTGAAATCCTTTGGGCAGATCCGGATAGTAATACACCTTCTGGTCAAAGGCGCTTTCCTGCTGAAGCTCGCAGTTCAGCGCCAGACAGACAGCTGCGGCATGTTCAAGAGCATCCTGGCTGAATTGCGGTATGGCGCCGGGCAGCCAGATGCAGATGGGACAGATATTGCTGTTCGGCTTGTCGCCAGGGCGATTGGCGCACGAGCAAAACATCTTTGTAGCGCAATTGAGCTGAACGTGAATTTCCAAACCGATCACGGCTTCATACGGCATCTCAATAATCCCTCTCCTGAAGTTCGCTCACCTGAAGGGCAACGCTCAGAAGCCGAACATCGTCCAGGTGCCGGCCAATCAGCTGCAGCCCAAGTTCTGTATCTCCGATCGTCACGAGGTGAGGCAGGGTGGCGGATGGAGCGCCGATAACATTTGCCATTACAGTCAAAGAAAAGGCGTTATACACATCCGCAATTGTAGCAGCGTGTGCTGCATCGTAACGTGCCCTGCAGGTAGGCAGGGCGAGAATATCGACACGATCAAACAGGTCCTTGCTTTGCTGTACCAAAACCTGGCGGCTGCGACAAGCTTCCTCAAAGGCCGGATAGTTCTTGAACTGAAAATAGGCGCCCTGAAACAGATACGCTTTGATGAGCCGGCCGAAGGACTCAGCCCGGGATTTGATGTACATATCGTTCCAGGTATCCGCGCCAGAGGCGCGATGTCCGTATCTCACACTGTCATACTTGCCGGCGCTGGAAGACGCTTCTGTGGAACCCACTACCTGATGAACAATCCGGAACAGTGGCCAATCCGGGAAGGAAAGCTCGGTGGTACTCAGCCCCGTGGAGTTGAGCGTGAGCAGCGCTGCCTGAAAAGCTTCTTTCTCTTCTTGATCCAGTTCATCGATCTGCTCCTTGATAACACCGATGCGCGTGCTTGCAATGCTGCTCGTGCTCGCCCGGCCAAAATCAGGAAGGTTTTCCCACAGCATGGAGAAATCCTGTGAGTCCACGCCAGCAACTGTATCCATAATCGGTACAGCGAGATGAGCCGACGAGGCAATCACGCTGATAGATTCCATTGAGGGAATGAGGCCGATAAGCCCGAGCCGCGAGCAGATGCCGTAACTGGGTTTGTATCCGAACAAGCCAGCTTTGGCTGCACTATGTCGGCCCTCTCCGAGCATATCGAGAACGAGTGCTGCATCGCAGTGACCGGCGGCAAAAGCCTGCTGGATGGTATCGCCCGTGATGCCAAATCCTAGTTCGCTCATCCGAGTAGTTCCGACGAGGAGTGCGCCGCTTGCTTTCAGCCTCTTGACCACTGTGGCATCCTCCAGCGCACGGTACCCCTCGAGCGCTCTTGTCCCGGCAGTAGTCGTCCATCGGTGTACTGACACGTTCGGCTGCAGGACCATTCGGATACCGGCTAGTAGTCCGGAGTCGGAGGGTGAACCGGAGTCGGGATTGCGAAAGGCATATATATCATTGTTCATGCTGGTATCTCTGTGCTTGGGATTGCTGAGTCATTTCTGTTCGCGTGCACTACCTACTCGAGGATGGCAGCCACCTTGAAGAAGTCTCCTTTGACCGCGGGCGCATTGCCGAATATGTCTCCTGTCTCCACTGCAGGATGCAAAACAGGTCGATCACCCGGGCGGGTGTGATTGTGCAAAGGAATGACCGAGAAAAGCGGCTCGACTGATTCTGGTTGAAGCGTGATGGCCTGACTGAGGTGCTCCGCCTCGGTGAGAGCCTCCCTGATGAAAGGGACTTCTGTTTCGCTGTATCCTATTCGTGATACCCAGGCAAGAAACTCCAGCATATCTTTCTCCTTCTCTTCCAGACTCAGAGCTGCTGGAACTTCGCCCAAAAAGTGTAATAGTCCTAATTCTGCGAGCTGTTCCCTGGTGACTGTTGATGGTGCTTGTGTCAGCGGGCAGAAGGCACTGCGGTTTTTTGGAAAAGCAATGACATCCCGAATGGAGCCGGTACCGAGGATCATGGCGATCACACGATCGATGCCCAGAGCAATGCCGCCGTGAGGAGGTGCACCGTATTCGAGGGCGTTCAGAAAAAACCCGAACTTCTGCTCGATCTGTTCCGGGCCGAGTTGTAAGGCCTGAAAGATGGCGTCCTGAACGTGACGATTATTGATACGGATGCTCCCGCCGCCGAGTTCTTCGCCGTTGAGCACGATATCGTAGGCCCGTGAGGTAAGCGAGAGCAGATCAGTGATATTTGCTGGATCGAAGTCAAGGCGATTCGGTGAGGTAAAGGGGTGATGTGTGGAAGTGATGCCGCCGTCTTCGGTCGGATCAAACAGCGGAAAATCGGTCACCCAAACTGGTGCGTACACATCCCGAGGAATCAGATCCAGCTGGTTCGCCACGTGCAGGCGGAGCTGTCCCAGAACCGAGGTCACTACCCGATAGTCAGGATCGGCAATTAGCATAAAGACATCGCCATCCTCGCCGCCGAAGCGCTTAAGAAGGGCCTGTTGTTCTTGTGGACTGAAGAACTGAACGATATTGGAATCCAGCGTTCCGCCGGTTACCCGCATCCAGCTCATTCCTTTGCCGCCGAACCGGGGAACGATCTCTTTTGCGTATTCATTCTGCAGAATATTTTTGCTCAGTGCCTGGGACTGCCCTTTGACATTAATGCCCAGTATCCGTCCCCCACGCTTCAGTACCTGCTGGAATATGGAATACCTGGTGTGTGAGAATATATCGGTTGCTTCGATAAAGCGCAGGCCGAATCGCAGATCCGGGCGATCTGAGCCGGTGGTGGCAATTGCCTCCTGGTAGGTCATGCGGGGAAAGGGCCGCGGCAGTGCTCTGCCGCCGGCGGCGAACATCTGCACAACCACTTCTTCGATCAGTTCGTACAGAAATTCTTCATCGATGAATGCAGCCTCGATATCCAACTGAGTAAATTCCGGCTGCCGGTTGGGGCGCAGATCTTCATCCCGGAAACAGCGCGCAATTTGATAGTAGCGTTCCAGGCCGGCCACCATCAGGAGTTGTTTGAACAGTTGCGGCGATTGCGGGAGCGCATAAAAACTTCCCTGATGAACCCGGCTGGGAACGATGTAGTCCCGGGCTCCTTCGGGTGTGCTCTTGGTCAGGTTGGGAGTCTCAACTTCGATGAATCCACGTTCCTCCAGAACGCGGCGTGCTGCGGCTACGATGGCCGCACGTTTGATGAGATTATCCTGCATGGAAGGACGGCGCAGGTCGAGATACCGGTACTGCAGGCGCAGATCCTCAACCACCTGGCCAGGGGTGGCCGCAGCAGTGCCGGCCACCATGGCCTTTTCGGAAATCATGAAAGGCAGCGGCCTTGCAGGATTCACGATAGTGAGGTCGCTCGCAACAACTTCGATATCTCCAGTCTGAAGGGAGAGATTCTCGGTGCCCGGCTTACGCTTGACCACCATGCCGCGGACGGCAATGCAGAATTCATCGCGCAGCATTGTGGCCAGGTCGAAAATGTCGATCGACTGAGTTCGGTCGAAGACAACCTGAACAATACCAGTCCAATCACGCAGGTGGATAAAAAACAGATCGCCATGGTCCCGATG
>JAGOGO010000011.1 GCA_017996625.1 Deltaproteobacteria bacterium
TCGTTCGATTGTAGTAATACTGGAAGCGTTACACATCCTGGATTCCCGCCTGCGCGGGAATGACCATGGGAACGTTTCTTCTGCGATCAACCGGGGCCCGAAGGCGCCCAGAGGCTTGCGCTCACTCTTAACTGTTTAATCACTTTTCCGCCAGAGCTCTCAGTCGAAGCCGCAGGGCATTGATCTTGATAAAACCCTCGGCATCCTTCTGCCGGTAAACATCATCTTCGTCGAAGGTAGCATAGTCGATGCGATACAGGGACGCAGGAGACTTCCTTCCCACAACAGTGCAGTTACCCTTGTAAAGCTTGACTCGAGCTGTGCCGTTCACTGCTTTCTGAGTTTCATCGATCATAGCCTGCATGAGACGCATTTCCGGGGTGAACCAGTAGCCGTAATAAATCAGCTCAGCATAGCGGGGCATCAGTGAATCACGCAGATGCATCACCTCGCGATCCATGGTCAGGGATTCCACTGCCCGGTGAGCAATCTGCAAAATCGTTCCTCCGGGAGTTTCGTAAACGCCACGGGATTTCATTCCCACATAGCGGTTCTCCACAATGTCCACCCGGCCGATACCGTTCTCTCCGCCCCGGCGGTTAAGGTGCTCAAGCAGAGCAGCCGGAGACAGGCGTTCACCGTCCACGGCCACGGGATCGCCGTTTTCAAACTCAATTTCTAGATAGGTCGGCCGGTCGGGCGCTTTTTCCGGAGACACCGAAAGAATAAACATATTCTCCGGCGGCTCCGCCCAGGGGTCCTCCAGAATACCGCCCTCGAAGCTGATGTGAAAAAGATTACGATCAGAGCTGTACGGCTTTTCCGCCGTCACCGTGACCGGGATGTTTCTCTGCTTGGCATAAGCAATCAGATCGTTACGGGAGCGAAATGTCCAGTTATCATCTCGCCAGGGGGCGATAATCTTTATCCCCGGATCAATGGCGTAGCAGGTCAGCTCGAAGCGAACCTGATCATTCCCTTTCCCGGTAGCTCCATGGGCAACACCGTCAGCATGTTCTTTGCGGACAATATCCATCTGCACCTTTGCGATCAATGGCCGGGCCAGTGAGGTACCCATCAGGTAGGAACCTTCGTACACTGCATTTGCCCGCAGGGCGGGAAAGACGTAATCTCGAACGAATTCTTCACGCAGATCCTCGACATAGACTTTGCTCGCGCCGGTAGCTTTGGCCTTTTCTTCCAACCCGGAAAGTTCTTCCGCCTGACCCACATCTGCGGCGTAGGCAACAACTTCACAGCCATAGGTATCGATCAGCCAGCGAAGGATGACCGACGTATCGAGACCTCCTGAATAGGCCAGCACTATTTTTTTCACTGATTGTGTCATATGTTTGCTCCCCTAAAGATGTCCATCGTTATTCTGTGTTTTCCGTTCACCGTTGACCGTTATCCGTAAGAGCAAAGGGAAGAGAGCTTTAATTCGGAACGCTTCGCAGCATTGGTAGATAACGGCTGATCAGTCTTTGTCGGTAAACGGTGAATCCCGCTTCAGCGGGATCAACGCGCAGCTCGTGAACGGTCAACGATTATCATATCTTCGCTAGCACTGCATCCAGCGTGGAAATCAGCGTATCAATTTCTCTTCGGGTAACGACCAATGGTGGAATAAACCGCAGCACGGTATCCTGAACGCAGTTGACGAGCACACCCTTCTCCATACATTGTCTGACCACCTCTGCTCCTGGAATACTAAGGTCCATACCCACAAGCAGACCCTTGCCGCGAATCTCTCGTATCACTGGGTACGTTGTTTTAAGTTGCTGCAACCCTTCCATTAACGCCGCACCCATGGCTCGGCAGTGACCGAGAAATTCCGGATCGTTGATCGTAGTCAACGCGGCCAGGGCTGCCGCTGTCACCACGGGATTCCCGCCGAAGGTTGTCGCGTGCGTCCCCGGGCCAAGGCTTGCTGCTATCTCATTACGAGTCAGCACTGCACCAATGGGAAGCCCACCCGCAAGTCCTTTAGCCAATGTCATAATATCCGGGAGCACACCATAGTGCTGATACGCAAAGAGTGTTCCGGTTCGCCCCATACCGGTCTGGATCTCATCAAAGATAAGCAGCAATCCCCGTTCATCACACACGTTGCGCACTGCGCTGAGATAGCCGAGGTCAGGGCATACGATCCCCCCTTCCCCTTGAATCGGCTCCAAAAGGACGGCGGCGGTTCTATCGGTAATCGCTTCAGTAAGGGCTTCCATATTGTTAAACGGAACATGCCTGAAGCCTGGTACCAGGGGTTCAAATCCTTTCTTGACCTTGTCCTGACCAGTAGCCGTCAACGTCATCATGGTTCGACCGTGAAATGAGTTCGTCGCCGTAATCACTTCAAATCGATCATTCCCACAGCGATCCCGCATATACTTGCGAGTAAGCTTCATTGCTCCTTCATTTGCTTCCGCACCGCTGTTGCAGAAAAAAACCTTATCGGCAAAACACACTTCCGTCAGAAGCCTGGCGCAGTCGACCTGGGGCTTACTGTGGTACAGGTTGGAGACATGAATCAATGTATTCACCTGTTTCTGTACCGCTTCCACGATCGCCGGGTGGCAATGACCCAGGTTGCACACAGCGATCCCGGCAACAAAGTCCAGGTATTCATTTCCTTGTTCGTCCCAGACCGAACAACCCCTGCCCTTTACCAACGTTATTGGAAATCGATTGTACGTATTAAAAAGAAACTGCTGAGCATCGGAAATTGTTGTCATAGTCTACTCGAGCACAATTTGGGTTCCTACACCTTCACTCGTAAATACTTCAAGCAGCATGGCATGATCGGCACGGCCGTCAATAATATGGGTCTTAGCCACACCGCCTCTCAGGGCTTGAAGGCAGCAGTTCACCTTGGGAATCATTCCGCCGGCGATAGTTTTTGCCTTGATTAGCCGCTCCGCCTCATGAGCAGTAAGAGTGGAAAGAAGCTGTTTCTCCCGGTCCATCACACCTTCCACATCAGTCATCAGGATAAGCTTCTCAGCCTTAAGTGCTGCGGCGATCGCTCCGGCGACTGTATCGGCGTTAATATTGTATGACTCGCCTTCCTTTCCTGCCCCGATCGGGGCGATGACCGGAATAAATCGTTCCTGCTCGAGCGCATGGAGAATTTGGGTATTGACGGCGAGGACTTCTCCCACCATGCCGATATCGATAAGCTCAGGCGGCCGATCAGGCAAACTGTGCCGGGTAAGCTTTTTCTTGCCCGCCTCTACTAATAAGCCATCTTTGCCACTCAGGCCCACAGCCTTGCCACCGAAGCGGTTAACCAATGCTACGATTTCCTTGTTGATCTTTCCGCCGAGGACCATTTCCACTACATCCATGGTGGCACCGTCGGTAATGCGCAAGCCGTCGACAAACGATGATCCTATCCCCAATTGTTCCAGCATGGACCCGATCTGCGGCCCTCCGCCATGGACAACCACTGGCTGAATGCCGATGTAGTTGAGCAGAACGATATCCTTGGCAAAGTTTTCCTTCAGCCGATCTTCCTGCATGGCGCTGCCACCGTATTTGATCACAAAGGTCTTTTGAGAAAAACGACGAAGATAGGGCAGCGCTTCCATTAGGATACTTGCTTTTTCTGTAGCGTCACGCATACTTAATTCGACTCCGGAAAATGGTCAGTTATGTCAGAAATCGAGAATTAGTTTAAAAATTTTTTATTATAGGGTAAAACCGAAAGCAAAGAAAGTAATTTTTTTCTACCTCGCAAAGCCTATGCAGGAAATACTCCGAACCACTCGCTGGGTAGTTGAAAGAAGCCGGCTTGTTCATCTGGATCCAATGGCGGCAACCCAGTCTGTCCACCTCTGGCTCGGCAGTGCGGTCAGCCCGCCGCCCTGGGATACTACCTGTCATTATCACGGCGAACCAGAAGCCATGCTGTCCTACCTGCTCGTACTGGATACCATTAATTTCTGCTTCTGGCCGGAAGAGGGCACAAAAAGGTGGGAATTTGACTTCAATGGACAATTGCTCTCCGGCTACCATGGCCTCGCTTCGGCACTCACTCAGGCGATGAATTCGGGTGTTCCCCTCACAGATGCCCACTTTTTGGCAACGATTTCATGTGTTGACCTTCAGAAGATCCTGGGTGGTTCCGGCCGCCTGCAGCTCCTCGACGAGCGTGCACAGAATCTGAACGAGCTTGGCGCCCTTCTGCTTGCCCGCTACCGAGGAAGCCCTTGTCGTCTGGTGGAAACAGCTGAAGGCTCAGCTCTTACCCTGGTGCGAATGACAACCGAACAGCTCAATTCTTTCCAGGACATAGCGTGCTACGAAGGTCAGCATGTCTTCTTCTACAAACGCGCACAGATCCTTGCTGCAGATATCTATGGGGCCTTTAATGGAACCGGCTGGGGAGCATTCTCAGATATCCGTCAGCTTACCGCCTTTGCCGATTACAAGCTTCCGCAAGTGCTGCGCCATTTGGGAGTGCTGCGGTACAGCCCGGAGCTGCAGGCAGCTATCGACCAGCACATCCTCATCGCTCCCGGCAGTGCCGCTGAAGTGGAAATCAGAGCGAACACAATCCAGGCAGTCGAAATGATGAGGCAGACGGCCGAAAAGCAGGGAATGGTTCTGGCCGCTCATGAAATTGACTGGCTCCTCTGGAACATGGGACAAGAAGAACCGTATAGAGAAAAACCATATCATCGGACCAGGACTGTTTTCTACTAGCAGGATGGAAGAGGTTCAAGGTTAAGTCGGCTGGGATCACGAAAGGTCTCGTAAAGATTACTTTGTCATTCCCGCGCAGACCGGAATGACAAGGAAACATGTGCGCACTTCCGAGGCTGTGCATCATATAGTCATCTCACGCTCCATGCGAGACGAATGCGCTTTTCCCATAACGCTCCTAGCAGCATCGAGGAATCATCGTGTCTTATTTCACCGTAACAAGTCAGGACAGTAACGCTCGTACGGGTAAACTGGTCACGCCTCACGGCGACGTCGAAACGCCGGCATATCTGCCTGTTGCTACACATGCCGTAGTGAAAGCACTCTCCTCCGATGATCTTCTTCAGTCCGGAGTTCAGGCGCTTATTGCCAACACCTATCACCTGCACCTGCAGCCGGGTGAGACCCTGATTGCCCGCTTAGGCGGGTTGCACCAATTCATGCGCTGGCCTCGGCCTCTCATCACCGACTCGGGCGGTTTTCAGGCGCTTAGCCTAGGGGCCGCCAAGGATCACGGCGTTGGCAAAATTGCCTCGACTACGGACCTGCCGGTCAGCGAATCTTCCAGCCCGAAATCCACGGCAAGAGGTTTTGTAGAAATCCATGAGCCCGGCATCGCCTTCACTTCTCATCTGGATGGCACCTCTTGTCTCTTTTCTCCCGAAGCAGCCATTGCTATGCAAAGGAAGCTCGGAGCGGATGTCATTCTCGTCCTTGATGAATGCACCTCCCCGGCCCATGGTTATGGATACACCAGATCGTCCCTTGAACGCACCCATCGTTGGGCAATGCGTGCACTTACAGCCTTTCAAAACTCTCCAGCCAATGGCCAGGCCCTCTGGGCCGTAGTCCAAGGAGGTGTTTTCGAGGATCTGCGTCGTCGGAGCGCTTCGTTTCTCGCTGAGCAGCCGTTTGATGGATTCGCTATCGGCGGAGCCCTGGGATCCACGAAAAAGGAGCTTCCTGAAATAGCTGCGTGGACAGTACCGTTTCTTCCGGTCAACAAGCCCCGTCACTTGCTCGGCATGGGAGAGATTGAAGACGTTTTTGCCGGAGTACATGCTGGTATCGATGCTTTCGATTGTATTCTGCCGACTCTTCTGGCCCGAACCGGAACCTTCTTGCTGAAGACAGCGCCCCGTTATCGCATTCACATTCTCAACGCGCAGTTTAGGGATGATCCCCGCCCGATCGACGAAGACTGCTTTTGCCCGGCCTGTACCGGATACTCCCGGGCCTATCTCCGGCACCTTTTCGCAGCCCGGGAACCTTTGGGCGTCCGCCTCGCCGGAATACACAACATCTTCTTTATGGAATCGCTGATGCGTGAGATCCGCCGGTCCATCCAGGAAAAGCGCTTCGAAGCGTTGTACAAGGAATGGATGGACACATAGGTTCAAGGTTGAAAAAACAGTGAAGAGTGAGGAGTGAAGAGTAAAGAGCACTCAGACGATGGCTGCTTCGGTCCTATTCGTTCTTACTTCCAACTCCCAACTCTTTACTCCTTACCGTTTCACTTTGAACCTTGAACCTGGAACCTTTTCGGGGCTTGCGCCCAGATGCAGCTTTCGCTACAATCATATGTATTGCAAATCTGGTTTTAGCAGCCTTCATTTTTCTGTCCAAGAGGAAAGGATCATGCCCATCTATGAGTTTTTCTGTGACGAGTGTATGACGGTTTTTACCTTTTATTCACGCGCGGTCAATACGACTACTATTCCCGGATGTCCCAAATGCACCAACCGGAAACTGTCCCGGATGATGAGCGCCTTTGCCGCCATCTCGGGTTCGCGAAAGGATACCGATGATGCTGATCTGCCGATCGACGAATCCAAGATGGAGGGCGCGCTCCGGTTTCTCGAAAGCAACATGTCTTCGATGTCTGAAGATGATCCCCGCCAGGCAACTGCGCTGATTCGACAAATGACAGAAGCGATGGGAGGAAATCTGGACGAGGGTGTTGAAGAGGCGCTGCGGCGCGTTGAAGCAGGCGAAGACCCGGAGAAGGTGGAAGCAGAAATGGGGGATCAGTTGGATCCGGAAAAGCTCTTTTCAGGCAGCAGGAAGAAAAAAGGGGGGGCGAGAAAAATTACCTATGATGAGACACTCTATGATCTCTGAAGAAGATAGGGGAAAAGGAATCAGAGTCCAGTGCTGGTCGACTCCTATAAAGCGCCAGTAAGCCGCGTGGCGGCAACCTATGAGCAGCGAAGTGATGCCCACTTCGTTGGAAGTCCTCAACATGTCATCCCTGTCGAAGCACGCTGCCTTTTATATCCGTCATTCCCGCGCAGGCGGGAATGACACCATTTTCTCACTTTATTCCTCTTCTCTTCTCACTCTTAACCAGGTAATGCTCTACTGACATCTTGTCAGTTATTCTGCAGCATTGTCTCCGCCCACATCACTGAATCCACGTAAAGCTGAGGAATCTTGCTCTGATCGATATCGAATGCTGCTATATACTTGAGAAGGGTGTCCCAGTCTCCCGTCTCGTAGCATAGTGCTATATCGAGCAGATCACGGTAGATATTGCGCTCTCCTTTAAGTGCAGCCTTTACATCCTGCGAAAGCGGCATATCATCGACAATCTCATCCAGCGGTCTCCCGATGAAGGCGTCGAGATTGGCGAACATTCCTACCAGAAAAGAAGATGATTCTTTCTCCCGGCGTCCAACCTCCTGCGACATTAACTCGCAGAATTTTGCCTTGATCAGTGCGTTGGCCAGAAGCTCGGCCGTCTTATCCTGAGCGATGATTGTCATGACCACCAGTGAAAGCCATTTACGCACCTCTCTCTCACCCAGAAGCGAAAGCGCGTGACGAATGGACTCGATTTGTTTCTGCTGTCCGAAGTAAGCGGAGTTTATGTACTTGAGAAGCTTGTAACTGAGCGATGCATCACATTTGACGCTCTTTTCGAGCGCCGCAATATCCAGTTCTTCCTGGTGTATCTCCTGCAAAACATTCAAGTAGGCGATTTTGGTGGTTGGTATATCGTTACGGGCTACAATAACCGGTTTGCTGAAAAAGTACCCCTGAAAGTAGCTGTACCCCATTCGCTTGGCTTCATCGAATTCATCGACCGTTTCGGTTTTTTCAGCCAGCAGTTTGATTCCTCTGCCTGCATAGGCATCGGCAATTTCTTTTCGCTCCTCAATCGATGTAAGCTTGAAATCAACTTTCACAAAGTCGACCACATCAAGCAGAGAGCCAAACTCCTTTCCGGCCACTACGTCGTCCAGCGCAAGCGAGTACCCGGCTTTGCGCAGTTCCCTGCACTCCTTCACCAAGACATCATCGAGTTCGACGTCCTCAAGGATTTCAATAACCAGCACTTGGTTAGGCAGATTATGAGCGGTCTTATTGGTCAGAAGATTTCTGGTGAAATTGATAAAAGCCTTTTTTCCGCCGGTGAGATTGTGAGAACCGATGAGAAGAAACGTGTTGTGGATAACGTCGAGGGTAGCCCGGTCTCCATCGAGTCCATCATACGCATTGGCCTGCTGGGAACGATAGAGGAGTTCATACCCGAACACATTCTGTGACTTGTCAAAAATAGGCTGCCTCGCAACGAACAGCTCCATAAGCGATCTCATGTACTGGGAAAAGGATGTGCTCCGGTCAGTTCAGCTGGCAGGGCTGATTCTGAGATTTCAAAAGGCTGCTTTTGCTTCTTCAAACGTAGTGGCAATGCTCAAGGCACTGGTCTCCTTGAACTCTTTCAGCTCGTTGCCGAGAGTAGCACTTCCCATAAGCCGCACCGCAACGCCAGCAGCCTGACAGTGTTGAAAGATGGTTACCAGCAGCCGAATAAGCGGTACACTTGTTCCTCCTATATTGCTCAAGTCCAGCACCAATTTGCTTTTCCCGCCGTTCGACAATTCCTGAGTCTTGGTCTTGAGTGCGTTTTCGACTTCACCGCTAGTGATCCGGTTTATGGTTGCGGGCAGCGCAAGCCGATAAACGTTTCCATCCAGGGTGAAATAGCGTTTGCCGGCTTCGCCGCTCGCTTCCGTATCCGCCTTGGGCGTCAACTTGACGAATTTGATGGCGCGCTCGATCAGCTGTTCCCCTTTAAACGGCTTGACCATGTAATCTTGAACGCCCATTTTGATGATTCTCATGACGTTTTCTTTCCCTGACTCGGCCGTCAGCATGATGACCGGTATCTTCTTCAGGGACTCTTCTTTTCTCAGCTTCTCCAGCATCTCGGCTCCGTTCATGACCGGCATCGTAATATCGAGCACAATTAAATCCGGCTTTTCACGGGCAGCCGTTGCCAGCCCTTCCACGCCGTTTTCGGCTTCGAACAGCTCGCAGTCAAATGGTGTAAAAGCCTTCCGCACAATCATCCGAATCGTTTTACTGTCATCGACAGTGAGAACTTTCAGTGACATACAACGTCTCCTTCAGGTGAATTCGTTACGCCTCTTTGATACATACTTCCACTGCGACAGCATGGGGACCATAGTGGAAATCAAGGCGCTCGTGTCGTGCCCAGTTTCTGCACTCGATGTGAAAACTCGTTCCGCAGGTTATGTTCGGTATGGAAAGATCACACCGCAGCCCGGCATCGCACAGCCGTGACTTGAGGTTCCCGCCAATCATGTTACTCATTTCCCCGATCACATCGTTGACATCCTCCTCTCCTTGCACCTCTTCCTCTTCCATACCCAGCATCACCGCTGTCATAACGCGGGCAAATGCTTCGTTCATGTGAATACTGATATTTCCCAGAACCTTCCCGGCAAAACTCACCGACCCGACGACTCTCGTGCCGTCAAAGCCGTCAGGAGAACCGTCACCAGCTGGAACCACTTCCATGGACAGCATGGTTTTAAACACTTCGTGAACTGCATTTGTAGTAAACGCTTTAATATCCAGGGCATCAAGATTCATAATAACGTTCCTCACTGAAATTGGCACAACGTTTGTCCTACATGCTTAATCGTCCAACACCGACAAAACTTTAGCTGCTTCTGCGTATGTTTTTCAATCCGCCCAACTTCTGATGTCAGGCCGGGGAAAGGCTTCGTTCGGGTATTATGGTGGATGTCGTCTCATCGTTCACTCCTCAGGTTCTACCGAACCAGGAAGATATACCCTTACGGTAGTTCCTTGATTGACGGTACTGTTAATATCGATTTTCCCTCCATGTTCCTGGATGATACCGTAGCTCAACGACAATCCAAGACCACTGCGACCGCCATCCGATCGCGTCGTAAAAAAAGGATCAAAAACCTTCCGCAGATGCTCTTCAGGTATTCCGCACCCGGTGTCGCTTACCGTCACTGCGATCCAATCTCTCGATGCCTGGCCAGTGGGATCACCCACAATGGTTGCGTCCACCGTAAGAGTGCCTCCATGGGGCATGCTGTCCCAGGCATTGTGAAACAGGTTGAAGAAAACATGTGATAGTCGTTCTTCGTCGCCGGTAATGTCGGGCAGCACGTGATCCAGCTTTTTGACCACGCGAATGTTGTCGAAACGAATCTCGTATTCCACCAGCGCAAACACTTTTTCAATGACTTCACACACATTCAGGTTTCGCCGGCTCTGTTTCGGCAGTCGGGAAAATTCCAGCAGCCCGGTAACAACTCTGGCAATCCGGTCACACTGCCCTTTCATAATGCTGAGAAAACGTGCAAGCCGCTCTGAGAGCGTATCATCCCGGAGGAGGAGCTGAACGTAGCCGGAGATGATATTCAAAGGATTCAGAATTTCATGGGATACACCTGCAGTAAGCCGACCAATCGATGCCAGTTTCTCGGCCTGCAGAATCTGCACCTGAGCCTTTTGCAGAGAGTCATGCTGAGTGCGGAGCCGATCGTACAGCATTGTGTTTTCGATCACCAGCGAGCACTGCCGGGAGAGCATCGTCAAGAGCCTGAGATTTTCCTGTGTGATCGAACTTTCTTCAATAGGAGAGAGAATGACCGCCATCCCGTATGTTTTTCGAACAGTACAAAGCGGAAGCATGATAATCGTCTTCTGGTCTTTAAACACCAACGACGGAACGACAGCTGGCTTCCGGCGCTGGACAACCCAGGAGAACATCCCGCATTCAATCTGATAGGCAACTTCCTCCTGGCAGAAAGCCGCTTGGTCTTCAGGCGCAGCGTGCTTAAGGATGAACTCACGCGTCACGTCATCAACAAGAAACAGAGAACATACTTCGACATGAATAAGCCGGCGCATATAGCCAAGAAACACATCCCAGATACGATCAATGTTTCCGGACGGAATATCGATTTTATCCTGAAAGCGAGTCAGGTCCTCCATCGTGTCGCTCAACTCAAGCACTGCGGAATTGCCCTTCTGCAGCGCAGCGACTTGAGCCTCGCAACGCCTGAGAGCCTTTTCAAGTTCCGGTTTGGTGAGTGACGACATTACTGCCTGCGGTTTGGTTAGAGATGCATGGCAAAGGAGTGAATGTCTCTAAATTCCTTATCAATCGTGTCCATAATCGGATCGAGCGCATTCACATCAAGGCCAAGAACACGAAACGAGTCTTCATGCAGCCGGGGAATCTTGTTGTCTCCTCCGGAACCGAGATCCAGTGCCCGACAGAGAATATCCGCCAGATGAACAATATAGGTTTCCCGTTGAAAGCGATCAGCGGTATGCGGAAGATGATGGCAGGCGATTGCCTCCACGTGTTTCGGGTGCAGGTTCCACTGTTCCGCGAGGAGCTTCCCTACATCAGCGTGGCTATACCCCAGCAGTTCTTCCTCTGCTTTTACGACGAGAAGACCTCGCTGCGCCACTGCAGCTTCAACGATCGAAAAATCCTTGCTGGCGTAAACCATTTCAACGATCTTCCCGATATCGTGCAAGAGCCCTGAAACAAAGAGCTCTTCCACTTTTTCATACCCGATGTACTGTCCGATCACTTTTGCACTCACTGCACACCCCAGCGAATGGTCCCACAGTGCTTCAGGATGCACACCATTTTTTCGTCGTGCAGTTGAAAACAGATCGAACAACGAAGTGGTCAGCAGCAGATTCCGTATTTCGTCGAACCCAAGCAACACAATCGCACCGGTAACAGTGGTTATCCGCTGCGGAAAGCCATAGAACGATGAATTTACCAGCCGGAGCAGCCGGGCAGTAAGCACCTGGTCATCAGTGATGACCCGGCTCAGTTCGCGCGCTGATGACCGGGGATTGTTGACCAGCTCTGTGATCATAAGCACTGTCCGCGGCAGTGTGGGGAGATCGTCGATCCGTTTGATGATCTGAGAGAGTCGTGCAATGGTCATGGCTTAGTCTGATGATAAACGACGCTTCTGGAGCAACCGCCCGGCCGCACGCATGATTTCAGCCATCAACGGATCGTCGAGAACGTCGCGGAATTTTTCACGCAGCGCAGCGCTGCTGCTGTCTTCTTCAGTTTCGGCCGCAGCTTCTGAATCGTCCACTGCGGGCTGAGTGACATCTTCGACTACCCAGACATCGCGGACGCCCCACGACTTCAGAGTGCTTATGTGTTTCTCGGTAAGAGTGATTCCTTCAGCAAAAAGAATCGTGTTGTGATGATCCCGCACCGGCAGTCCCAATACCATACCACTGCGCAGGGAACTGATGTCTCTGTTTTTCATCCGGCATTCTCGCAGCATGACTTATGTCGTTCATGCAGCAACGTTTCAAGGCTTTGCAGCTCGAATGGTTTCACCAGGAAATCATCTGCGCCCATTTGCAGCATATCACTGACGGTAACACTGTCGCCGAAGGCGGAGAGGACGATCACGCCGGTGGTGCTGTCGATTTCCTTAATCCTTCGCAAAAGCTCCCGCCCGTTCATTCCCGGCATTTTAATGTCCATCAGCACAGTGCTGTATCGTTCCTCAGAGAGTTTTGTGAGTGCTTCACTGCCGCTCGTGGCCGTATCCACGTGATATCCGAGCCGTGACAGGAATTCATCCAGAAGATCACAAATAAAAATCTCATCGTCCACAACAAGTACATGTATATCTTCTGATTGAACTACGTTCATGAGTGCCATGGGAATGATTCCTTTCTCCTGGATCAAAGACTTCATCTGGCGCACGTTTCTTTGCCATCCGCTATCCGCGCATAAAATGGTACCATTCCCTATATCGTACCCGCTTCTCCTAAACTTAAATACTTTATTACCGTACCAGTCTCCGGCTCGCATTACTCGTGGCCATCATACGTAGTGAAAGAATGATACGTGCTACTCACAGGCACTGTCATCCTGAGTCCCGCGTGCAGCGGAACGAAGGATCTCAGCTCTATACACCTCATCACATAGATCCAGGTTCAGATGCCTTGATCAACAACATGATTCAGTGCGGTTGTCGGTTCTCTGCGACCGGTACCGGCAGTGCATTTAAGGTTTATTATTAAAGAGACGATACCATCAACAGCAGTATCGTTACAGCTATGGCTATGTCGCCGCAGAGTTTCCCGCCGGCACTAAAGTTCCCCAAAATTCTGCCGATCATAGCAGATGAAAGGAATATGCGGTATCGGCTAAAGTTTTCCCAGGAGCTGCCGATATCTGGTATCAGCGAATACAACCATGATCATGCGCAGCCGTTTATACGGCGCTCAGTAAACCAAGAAAGGAGAAAACAGACTAATCGAAAGGAGGTGACCCGGGTAACGCAGCAACGCATGGCACCCATAACAACAGTGAGTTCAATCAACAATTTTTAGTATGGAGGATTAAACCATGGCTCTTATAATTAACCACAATATGATGTCTTACAATGCCGCCAGGAACCTGGCCACGACGTTCAACAGGTTGGCGACGTCGACCCAGCGGCTCTCCTCAGGCCTTCGCATCAATTCGGCAGCGGACGACGCGGCCGGCCTCGCTGTGCGTGAGTTGCAGCGTGCCGACATCGCGGTATTAAATCAAGGCATTCGAAATGCCGGCGACGCCATTTCCATGATCCAGACGGCTGAAGGTGGCTTGCAGGTTATCGATGAAAAACTCATTCGAATGAAAGAGCTGGCCGAACAGGCTGCCACCGGCACCTATACTGATGCCCAGCGCCAGATCATGCAGGATGAATACAATGCTATGGCCAATGAAATCACCCGAATTGCCAATGCCACCGATTTCAACGGCCAGAAATTGCTCGACGGTTCCATGTCCGGTACAGGAATGAAGATTCATTTCGGACCCGGCAATGATTCCTCTGAAGATTACTATTATGTCTCCATCGGAATGATCACTGCCGAGGCTTTGGGAGTCGCCGTCGGTAATGCCAGCCAGGCGGCAGTCAGTTCTTTTGCCTCCCTCGGTTCTCAGGCAGCGGTTTCTTCACAGGCTGCGGTTGGCACCCAGGCTGCAATTGCATCCCGTGCCTCTGCTTCCGGCGCTTCCTATGCTTCGAGTGCATCCCAGGCTTCAGTGGCTTCTCAGGCTGCGGTAGACTCTCAGGCTTCGGTAGCATCCCGGGCCTCCATGGCCGCTCAGATTTCCATTGCCTCTCAGGCCTCCCAGGCCTCTCAGGTCGGCATCGCTTCCCAGGCTTCGGTCGCCAGCCAGGCCTCGATGGCTTCGCGGGCATCTCTGGCTTCTCAGGCCTCAGTAGCATCGCAGGGGTCGGTTGCTTCCCAGGCTTCACTCGCTAGCCGGGCTATACGTGCTTCTAATGCTACTGGCACCACCATGGCCAGCCAGGCCGCGGTTACCGCCCAGGCAGCAGTCGCTACCCAGGCCGCAGTTGCCTCACGAGCGTCACTCGGTTCGCAGGCCGCAGCGACTACATGGGGTGTTACGCTGAACACCCAGCATGGCGCCCAGCAGACGCTGACCGTAATTGATGCTGCCATCAATGCCAAAGACCGGGCCCGCGCTTCTCTCGGTGCGGTGCAGAACCGGCTCGAAAACACCATCACCAACCTGACCATTCAGGCGGAGATGACCCAGGCAGCGGAAAGCCGGATCTCGGACGTCGATGTTGCGGAGGAGATGACTGAATTCACCCGCAACAACATCATGGCCCAGGCTGCAACCGCCATGCTGGCACAAGCCAACAACATCACCCAGCTGGCGCTCAAGCTCCTTGGGTAATTCATACCAACCATACTAACCGAAAAGGGGAAGCAGCAATGCTTCCCCTTTTTTATGCCTGCAGGAGGCTGCTGTCATCCGCTGGAATAGCAGCCTGACTCGTAATTGAAACAATCCATTGGTAAGAGTCCTGGGGGATTGGAATAGTGGAATGATGGAATACTGGAAAGCCGGAAAACGGGGAAATTCGCTTGGTTCAGCTACAGCAGGGAAAATGGTCAAGAAATCATTAGCACTACAGTATACATTCTAAGCTCTACGCACAACATTCTAAACAATACCTAAGTCTAAAACTTCACTGGCCTAAACAGACGCTGGAATGTCCGTCATTCCCGCGGAGGCGGGAATCCGGATGTATAGCCTTGGAGCATTTGGACTCGGTATTTGTTTAGGGCTCAGATATTCGGATGTAGGATTTGTCTTAGCTGTTCTCCCACCTACCAAGAGGTTATCCAATATACCAACAGTCCATTTCCAATCCATCCTCCTATTTCAGAGGGATACCTGACCTTTCAGACAGACAGAGCACCAGGGGCTCTCTTAGGCAACCCTGATGCTCCGCGGTGATTAGTTTATGGGAAGAGTATGTATTTGGCGAAGAGTTGAATACCTGTGTATACTGCTGAACTACTCTTCTATGGTCACCACTTCTGCCAGGCGCGGCAAGGATTCCGGCTTGGCGGCGATCATATTGAGCTGGAACATATCGAGTTCATCGCCCTTATGGAAGCGTTTGAGTGATCTTGCCGGGTTGCTGTAGAGATAAGACTGGTATCCCATCTCTGCAAAGGCATCAGCCAAACCTACACCTGCTTCGGAAAATTCATAAAAGATGATCGGTGCCTTCTCCCCGATGATGTTGCGGGCTCCTTTGAGCATGTTGAACTCCGACCCTTCAACATCGATTTTGATGATATCAAAAGCATCAATGCCAAGACGCTCTGCGAGCGCATCCACCGTGGTAATTTCCACCGCTTCTGAATTTTCCTGGTTCAGGATCACCCGATTCATCTCCGGACCATTATTATCAATCGCCATATTACCCCAGCCGCTCTGTTCGCCCACAGCGACATTCAGAGGAGCCACCATCGGAAATCCCGCCGCAGACTTACTCAGCAGCTCGAAGGTCGAGCGGGCCGGTTCGACCGCTACCACCCGTCCCTGACTCCCAACGCGCTGAGCAGCGCTGATCGTATACACACCGACGTTGGCTCCCAAATCGAGCACCCGGTCACCCGGACGCACCAAAGCGCGATACAGCACCATATCCTGTTCAAACCAATCGCCCTGTTCCAGGAGGCAATAGGTAGTGAGGTTTTCGATCTGTGGATACACAAAGAGCTTCGTTCCATCATAGGGCACCGCCAGTTCATCGCCGCACTGATGTTTCGTTACCGCCAGAAGTGCCGCCGACCGCTCATTGTTCATCAGACAGTGAGCATGGTCAAGCAGATCAAGAAAAAACCGCACCGGAGGCCGATTGTTTTTTGCCGCATCGAGAATCTTTAACAAACCCAGCCTGATGAATGGTTCCGGATTTTCCGGATCATACACGCACCACCAGTTCAATGCTTCCTCATAATCGCCCACAACGCTTGCGAAGCTTCCGCAGTGCACTACCAGGGTAACGAGCATAGCCGCAAAGAGTGACTCCCGGTTGGGTGCCCTCCAGTACTTCAAGAGCCGCTCCGGGACATCTCCCGGAGTTCCTTCCTTGATCAGGCGAAACCCTTTGATGGCATACCATGCAGCACATTGTCGATAACCCAGCTGATACAGGCTTTGCACCATTATGCCTGTTTCGGCGACCGTATTCACATCAGCTGTGGGCAGAATGCGTTCTCCCGGTGCAGAACTCCTCAATGCGTTTTCTGCAGCGATCGGAAGGGATTCTTGGTGTTGAGATGGATCGGGAACAGACATCTTCTCCGTGCATTGCTTTTTTACTTGTGCCAGCGAGCCCCGATACCGGAGTTTCCCGAAAATATTGTTCGGCTCATTCTTAACTACGCTACTATAGGTATTCAGCGCCTTGGTGAAATCCCCGATTTCGTAGTATCCATTCCCCAACCCGAGAAGAGCATTGCTGTGCTGCGGATCGAGCGCGAGCACTTTTTCATAGGTGCTGACCGACTGTCCATAATCGCCTATATTGTCAGTCATCACCGCATAGTTGCAGAGCCACTGAATGTCATTCGGCACCAGTCGGAGCGATCTTTTCACCAGAGGAACCGCTGCCTGGAAATTCTTCCGGTCAAATTCGATCAGACCGAGCAGATGCAGAGCGCTCGGATGTTCCGGGGCCAGAGAAAGGACTTTCCTGTAGCCTGCTTCCGCATCGGCAATCTTGCCTTCACGGTGATCACCAAATGCTTTCTGAAAAAGCGCGTGCGCAGTATTCATATTCAGCAAGCTCCTTTTTAGTGCCGCACTGTCGTGATTGCTATTAAGCCGCCCGAGCTGTCATAATTTCTTTATACTCGAGCAGGAGGGGAGATAAGTCGTGTTCAAGCAGATCCGCAAGGTTCTTCCAGTCCTGATGCTCCTGGGCAGTCAGCATGCTGTCAAAGAGATGTGAGGAGTTCCTCAGCGTATTACGCAGTGAGGCACTTTTCAGCTGTACGTTCTGAAAATCCAGTTTCAGGACCGCCTCGCTCTCGTGAAGCATGGCGAAGAATCCCTGACAAGACTCCATCAGGTTCCAGTACTGGCGGTTTGCTTCCTGATGGTTCGAGGTGCGGAACAATCCCGAAACCCGATCGGCACTTTCCGACAGGCAGTCAAGAATCGAGCCACTATTCCTCAGAAAGGTTTCACAGATCTCCTCAGCGCTCATCGTCTCCACTTCAAGCGTCTGGATATCGGCGAGGTCCATCTGACTTGCTTCATGCGGCACTTTCTCGCCGAATGCCTCACCGTTGACTTTCACCGACCAGATCACCCGGTTCTTTTCGATCTGCAGATCAATAATTTCCTGCAAGACATCTTGCAGATTAGCGTGATAAGCGTGAAGAACTGTCTCGCAGCCGTCTATCCAAACTTTCATGGCGAACCCCTCTTCTTTGTATGTGAATGGTACACTACCGTCCGAAAATTGCCCGCATCGTCTTGACCATCATTTCGATCCGGGAAACATAGGTATGGTCGCGAATTGCCCGTGCATATCCACGTTGCGCAATATGCATCCGTTCTTCCTCTTCACGGAGGTAGTATCTGACCAGGCCCTCGATTTCTCCGGGGTCCCGGTAACAGACAACCTCTTTTCCCACCTCAAAGAGCTCTTCGATCTGCTCCTGGTAATCAGTGAGAAGAAACCGGTTGCATGCCGGCACATCGAACACCCGCTGGTTTACTGCACCCTTCATCTGCCGGCTGGTGGCGTTGAAATTGATTGTAGCAACATTATAGAAATAGGGCACTTCATCGTAATAGGACAACTCACGGCCGTACCGGAACGTTTCAGCATCGAAGAGCTCGTTCCAGCCCGGGTCACCCACAATGGTGGGTGTGAAGGGGAGGAGTTTTTCTATACGTTCCATCCGGTACTGTCTGGTGGCCTCCCACGTCACCGCGGTCTGGAAAATCGAGCGCTTCTCCTCGGATAGCGCTGCAAGGACCAGAGCGGCTCCCGGAAACTGCCGCTGCAACACATCTTCCACGCTCCGGGATGGGGCGTGCGAAAATGAGCGGGCGATTTCCTTGAAACAGCTGGTCAGTGTTGAATCGACATCTGCTTTTAGCAGACGCGCCCGGGTTTTCTTGACCATTGAATTGCCGATAAACCCTACGTCGCATGCCAGGTGCGCTAAAGGATTGTGGAGGTGCGCCAGCGGCCTGAACCGCTGCTCGTCCACACCCAGAGGCATATAGAAAATGTGTTCGAATCCGAGCTTCTTCATTTCCGGAATAGTCTCCCGATCCCAGAGGAAGAGCACGCAAAAGGGACTGATCTTCTTCTGGTAGTGAGGGAGAAGAAGACTCGGGTTATCGACATACCACGAGGCAAAAGGCATTTCTATTTCGTTCAGGAACTGCGCTAATACACCCTCCCGGTCCAGCCCGAGGTGATTGATAGTAAAAAGAAAATCAGGTCTGAACTGGAGAATTTTTTCCGACACCTCCTCGATGAACTCGCTTCCGTCCATCTCCTCCTGATCGATGGTCACAAGTTGAAACCGCATCCCGAGACGCCGCATCGCGCTGACCACCTCACCCATCAGAAAATACTTTGTTGTCAGCAGCAGTGCCCGCTCCGGGGCTTGGCAGAATTTTGCATATCGCAATCGATCCTGCATGGACTTCCTGGTCAGACGGGTAAACACTCGCACTACCGCATCATAGAAATCCGGAAAAATCTGCACCGAAGGACGATGGCTGAGAAAATGAATTCTCTCCAAAGAGGTGCCGGTATATGACGTGCTGATACACTGAGCCGCCTCGCTAACGTCCTCACCCACCCAGATGGTAAGGTTTTTGCGCTGAAACAGCGGACTCAGGTCTACTGCCCTCAAAGCTTCAGCAAAAGCATCCTCATCCCGTTCGATAACAACAACTGGTTGAGAATCAGGTATTCGCTGCAGGGCCTCGAGCACATGGTAGAACAACCCTCCCCCGAGAATAACGAAAACCGCATTGTCATCCGCAGGAATCTGGGCAGCCCACTGTCGTGCTTCTTTGACCGGCTCCGACCAGCTGTAAAATCGTTTTCCCTGCATATTCTCAGTTGCATAGTCGAATCTGGTCTGACGGCCACGTAACGTCCCGGTATGGACCCGCTGACGAAAACAGCGATCGTCGAATTTAACACGCAGGTATGGATGACGTTCAAGAAAGAGACGGCTATTCTCCTGCCAGTAGTCCGGCTGTCCCGAATGCCTGAGCGCATGCTGACCTAAAATGTTCTCAGGTGAGATCAAGGTGGCGTCTCTCTGCTGTTGTCCCTTGTTCCAGGCAAATTCTCGCATCGTCATACTCGTTCTTTTGAAGGTGCATTTCACCGAGCAGCTTCCACGCTCCCGGATTCCGATCATTCAGGCTGAGCGAATGCTTCAGGCTAGCAATAGCCTCTTCGCTTCGACCCAGCTTCTGGTAGGCAACGCCTGCGACATACCATGCTAAGCTGGCAATGCCGGTCGTATCGATCAGGCGCAGACTGATTTCCAGCGCCTTCTCCGGTTCACCCGCTTCCAGCTTCACCATCGCCATGCGCAGCATGCTCATACCCCGGATAACCAGATCCATACTGTCGCCGGTCTGACTACTCCTCGCATCAGCAGGCATCTCCAATGAGGCTTCTTTTCCGTAGTCAGCCCAGATTTTTTTGAGGTGCACTTCCAACTCGCGGGTGAACACCCGGGGATTACAGATTGAAGAAGCCAGCAGGTTCCTCCTCATCCGAGTCTTGAGTTCTTTGATCTGTTCAGGGCTTCGAGCAAGAGCCACTGCGGCGTCAACATACTCCTCGTCGGAATAGGCAATCAAAGGATCGAGGTCGAGATTCTTGAGGATGGAAAATCCGACCCGCTGAGCATGGCTTTCCCCTACCAGGGTTATAACCGGAACATTCATCCATAACGCTTCCAGAGTAGTCACGGTACCATTATAGGGAAACGTATCGAGTGCAACATCAATGGAATCGTAGAGCCGCAAGTGGTCTTCACGGGTGACGGTATAGCCGAGACATACCAGCCGCTGTTCGGCAATGCCGTGCCGGCCGAACTCGCGAACGATGTTGTTCCAAACCAAAGGGGTATTGAGCTGCTTGGCTTTTAACAGGAGCCGGCTTCCTTCCACCTGCCTTAAAATGGCCGCCCAGAGGCTGACTGCCTGGGGCGTAAGCTTCTGGATATTGTTGAAACACCCGAACCTGATGTCATTCATCTGGACGTCGCGAATCTCGGCCGGTGAAAGCCCTTCAAAGCCCTTGAACGTGAGAAAGCAATGGGTAAGCCGAAGCAGCTTCTCTGCGTAACGGTAATCCTTATGGTCACACTCCGCGTACTGATCGGTAATCCGGTAGTCGATACGTGAAAGTCCGGTCGTATGAGGATATCCCAGGTACGTCATTTGAACCGGAGCAGGTTTCCGGGCCATGGCCCGGAGTCGATGTCCGGCAGTATGCCCGGCGAGGTCAATGAGAATATCCACTTCATCCCGATAGATTTCCTCGGCTACCTCCTGGTCGGAAAGATCATATATATATTTGAAGACGGTGCAGCTGTCGATTATCTCCTGCGTAAAGGCATCGGCATCCTTGGGATTGAAGTTGGCATAGCAGTAAACGTCGAAATCGCAGTAGTTGTGACTTGTAATGATATCCTTGATCAAATATCCAACTGAGTGTTCATGCAAGTCAGGCGACACATACCCGATGCGGATCCGTTGATGATGACGCCGTTCCTTAGGATGCTCGTAAGCCCCCACCTCTGCCTCGGTAAATGTTCCCCACTGCCTGTGGAGGTCGGATATCTCATCAAGCGTCAGATCGGTTGTAGCACAAAACTCCATGAAGCTTCCTGCCAGCACGTCTTTTCCTTTTAAATCGTCGGGCGCAATGCGAAAACGCTCGATCAGGGCTCGTGCCTTATCCCACGCACATATCTGTATACAGGTATCATGAAGTGTTGCTAAGTCCGCCTTTTTCAGATCTTCATAGTTCAGGATCTTCTCGGAAAGCTTTTCCGCTTCCTCGAAGAGACACAGCTCTTTTTGCAGTCCGCACAAATTAGTCAGGCCGACGAGACTCTCCTGTATATCGATCGACTTCTGATAGCACTCGGTTGCCTTCTCCAACTCACCGCGCTGGCGATAGGTGTTTCCCATATTCAGATATGCATCCGCGGCCGACGGATTGATCTCGATCGCCTTCCGAAAAAGGCTGAGAGCCTGATCGAGCCGGTTGCAGTAATGGTGTACAAGTCCAAGGTTGGTCAAGGCTGCGCTATTTCCGGGTTCCAGACTGATAGTTTTTTCGTACCAGCGAACCGCATCGTCATATCGTTTCTGTTCCAGGGCAATGTACCCTCGGTTAAACCAGGCGGCGGCGTATGATGCCGCCAGATCGATCGTCTTCTGAAACCACTGTTCAGCTTCTTCGTAGCGATGCTGGGTCAGGCGAATGCATCCGATATTGTAGCTCGCATCAGTGTAACGATCGTTGAGACTCAGTGCCTTCTCATAATAAGCGACCGCCTCGTCCAGATTGTTCTGTGCGCCGGCGACAAAACCGAGATTGTACCAGCCCTCGGCATCGTTCGGGTTCATTTTTACCGTGACCTGGTATATTTCAGCAGCTTCACCGTATGATTTCGTCGAGATGTAGGCACTGCCAAGCAAAAAAAGTCCCGGCCGGTGATCTGGATGAAGCTCCCGGAGCTTTCCAAGATATTCGATTGCATCTGCATAGAGTTTCCGGTCATGTGCAATGCAGGACAAAGAATAGAGAGCCTCAGCGTTGCCCGCATCCTTGCTGATTACCTTGAGAAAAATCTTTCGAGCACTCGTAAGATCGCCGGCCTGGTATGCTTCCCGGCCCTGCATGATCAGCCGTGCCCGGTTTGCTGCCGCACTTTTCCCGTTCGATGAATCATGCTGGTGTGCTTTTTTTCTGTCTCGTGAATAGCGATGCTTTACCATAGTCAATCGCCCCATCATTACAAATTCCGCGTAATGCAAACCTCCTGAAAACGAGGCAGCCGTGGTTTGGTCTTACAGATACTTCTGACCCAGGAGAATGCTGCGGCCCCGTTCGCTCACCGCCACTTTCTTCACGCTTCCGAAGCCTGCCTGCGCCAGCCGCTTCAGCTCCACCTCATCGCTCTCGTGTCCCTCATAGAGCACTACCTTCTGCCGTGACATCAGCCCGATCAGATTCTCCTTGTTCCGTACCCAGTTCATAACCGACAAACACGTGCATACATCCGCTCCATCTTCAATCGCGTCCGTCATCTCTTTGCGATTGAAATCTGCCTGCTGCCATCGACACTGCTGCTCAACTCCAAATTCCTCCGCCACGAGCCGACATCCTTCCAGAATGTCCGCCTCGTATTCGTAACCCCGACATTGCGCTCCCTCTCGAGCCGCCCAGACACTCAACAACCCCAGATTACAGCCCAGCTCCAGAATCTTCTTGCCGTCCAGACTCCCTCCACATGCTTCCCGCAGCGCCGGCCCAATATACGACCAGCGCTCCTCCCACGGCCGCTCTCCTTCAAAATACCGGCCATCTACATTCAACGAGTAATAGGCTACGTACTTCCCCGGATAACTCGCGTTGCTCCTCGCCGCTATGTCCCAGGCCGCTTCAAGACGATTGTTCGTATGAATCGGGTTACCGGAAACGGACCGTGGAACCCGATAGAAAAATCCATGGTCGTAATCATTTCTGCCCTCTGCAGGCTCGGCCTGATCAAAATCGATGAGGCAGAGTTCATAGTCAGGACCGACGAGGAAATTTCTTTCGAAAAGATCATTATGCAAAATACCTGCGCTGTTTACGGCTTGGATAATTCGGTGCTTCTGCTGTTCGACTCTGTTTCGCATCTCGGGAGGTATCGGCACCGCGTCCAACGTACCAACGTTGGGAAAATATTCCAGTACGCTGATCGTATGATCTTCACGCTCTCGGTATTCCTTGAGCCGGCAGACGTTTTCTACCCCGGCGAGTTGCCTCAGGTACTGGGCCTCCTGGTGCGGCGAGGCCAGTTTCGCCGGATTTTTATCTTTTGACAGCCGGGCCTTCCACACCTCCAGCTTGTAGTAAATTCTTTCTTTTTCTCCTCCGTCACCTTTCGACACACTGGGGACGCAGAACGGCGCCCCAATGAGGTCATACCGCTTCTCGAATTCATCCCAGCTCATCTGTTTCGCTGCTCCATCTTTTCGAGCCAGAAAAACGCTGCGGCCCCGTTCGCTCACCGCCACTTTCTTCACGCTTCCGAAGCCTGCCTGCGCCAGCCGCTTCAGCTCCACCTCATCGCTCTCGTGTCCCTCATAGAGCACTACCTTCTGCCGTGACATCAGCCCGATCAGATTCTCCTTGTTCCGTACCCAGTTCATAACCGACAAACACGTGCATACATCCGCTCCATCTTCAATCGCGTCCGTCATCTCTTTGCGATTGAAATCTGCCTGCTGCCATCGACACTGCTGCTCAACTCCAAATTCCTCCGCCACGAGCCGACATCCTTCCAGAATGTCCGCCTCGTATTCGTAACCCCGACATTGCGCTCCCTCTCGAGCCGCCCAGACACTCAACAACCCCAGATTACAGCCCAGCTCCAGAATCTTCTTGCCGTCCAGACTCCCTCCACATGCTTCCCGCAGCGCCGGCCCAATATACGACCAGCGCTCCTCCCACGGCCGCTCTCCTTCAAAATACCGGCCATCTACATTCAACGAGTAATAGGCTACGTACTTCCCCGGATAACTCGCGTTGCTCCTCGCCGCTATGTCCCAGGCCCCCTTGAGACGATCCCGTGATGCAACCTGAAGGTCCACAGGTTGAACCTCAGAACACTGGCTTGAGAGCTTGTCGGAGGCGTGGAACAGGTGGTAAAGATCTCCTTGCTCCGAAACATCGCTCTCCAGAAGCTCGTAGCCGCATTCCAGCGGCGCGACGATGCTCTGCTCATCACTGCCGGCGATAATCATGAAGGCTGGACGATGCTTCGTTGTGTCAAGCCCGTCAAGAATAGTCTTTCCTGCCGCGGACACATTCAGGACGAGAAGATCAGGATTCGCAATGTCGTATTCGTTCAAAATCGAACTGATCGTTCTGGCTTTCTCGCTCAGGTTCTGCGACTGCGGCGGCTGGTTCCAGAACCCCGCTCCGCTGGCCAGCGGCGATTCGGTTCCGATACAAGTGTAATTCAGAACGCCGCAGGCCGGCCGGTTAGCCATGCACTGGGCGCTCTTTTCCGCTTCCGCTTCAATCAGGAGACCAGTCCATCCTTTTCGTTCTAAAGAGACCGTTATGCTGGAGCAAAGACCGTCCCCCGCACCGACCTCAACAAAGAGCCCTTGATCGGGTCCGGCATGCTTGGTCAGCACGCGTGCCACGTCAAAAGATGAGATCCGTCCAGCTCCTGCATTCGCGGGCTCGGGCTTGGTGACGGTGTTTCCGATAATGTCGCATCGTTCGTGAGGATATTCGGCATTCCCTTTCACTGTGCAGATCCTTTCTTCGCTACGGATGATTGACGACATCGTCAAAAGGCCCAGCTTGTCAGCTGGGGGTAATCACGCCAACGGCGTGACTGAAGCGCAGCTATCTGTTTGCCGATGGAGAGTCCCCCTTTTCTAAAGGCAGATGCAGGAGGATGTGTACTCACGTCAAAATCCACTCTAACCCTCCTTTACCAAGAGCAGGGAGCTAACAACTTCTTACGGCTCCATCATGGCCGGGCTCTCAGCAGAGGAACAGTCGCGATACGGCCGCTCCTCTATTGATGGCATTAGAACTCATTCATAGTAGTTATAGACTCGGAAACCATGGTCCCGGCAGACTTCCTCTTTTCGTGCTTCATCGAGATCGCACTTCACCATTTCCCGTACTAAAGTGGAAAACGGGACGCATGCTTTCCAATCCAGTACCGCCTTGGCCTTGCTTGAGTCACCGAGGAGTGTCTCAACTTCGGCTGGACGGAAATAACGGGGATCTATTTCAATCAGACACCGGCCGTTTTCCGCATCGAATCCTTTCTCGTAGACTCCCCACCCTTTCCAGCGCAGATTAATCCCTGCCTCGCCGAAGGCCTGTTCGCAGAATTCCCGGACGGTATACTGCTCGCCGGTGGCGATGACATAATCATCAGGCTGCGGCTGCTGGAGGATTAACCACTGGGCTATGACATAGTCCCGGGCATGGCCCCAGTCGCGCTTTGCGTCGAGATTCCCCAAGTAGAGCTTATCCTGAAGGCCCAAACTGATGCGGGCAGCCGCTCTCGTGATTTTCCGGGTCACGAACGTTTCTCCCCGCAGCGGCGACTCATGGTTAAAAAGAATGCCATTGCTCGCATGGAGACCGTACGCTTCCCGATAATTAATCGTAATCCAGTATGCGTAGAGTTTTGCGGTGGCGTAGGGAGACCGGGGATAGAAAGGAGTTGACTCCCGCTGCGGCACTTCCTGCACCTTGCCGAAGAGTTCGGAGGTCGATGCCTGGTAGAACCGCGTTTTCTCGTTCAAGCCGAGGATTCTTATCGATTCAAGAAGACGAAGCGTACCGAGCGCATCTGCATTTGCCGTATATTCAGGAGTCTCGAAAGAAACGGCAACGTGACTCTGAGCTGCCAAGTTGTAGATTTCATCCGGCTGCACATGCTGCACGATCCGAATAAGATTCGTGGCATCCGTGAGATCTCCATAGTGAAGAACAAGAGAACGGTTCTTCTCGTGAGGGTCCTGATAGAGATGATCGATTCTGCCGGTATTGAATGAAGAGGCCCGTCGTTTGATTCCGTGTACCTCATAACCCTTGCCGAGAAGAAATTCCGCCAAATACGCGCCATCCTGACCGGTAATTCCTGTAATCAGTGCTCTTTTCATTGTTGTTCATGTCCTCGCAAAAAAGAGTAAATTTCTTGTCGCACCAGTGCGCTCACCCGCTCGGCCAGCGCATCGATACCATGCACCCGTGAAGAGTCATCGTTTTGACTCGATCCGAGCATCTGGCGAATCTTCTGCAGGCTGACCCCTTCACGTCGAAGACGACGGATCTCCTCGATCATCTGAACTGTTTGAGGAGAATATTGCCGTTGTCCGCCTCTGCTTCTCCGAGAAACTACAATTCCTTCAAGTTCTTGTTCCCAGAAGCGGATCGTGTGACTGGGCGTATTGGTTATGCGGCTTACCTCACGGATACTCATCAGGTGTTCGTTTTTTGGTGATCTCATAGTGTTCCTCGCGTACATACTCCTGCACGAAACCGTACATTCAAAATTCATACCTTTTACTCATCGTTACCGTTAAACTTGAATCTGAACTTTAACTTTAGCGTCATCAAGCCGCTCCCGAATACCATCTAAGCAACGGTATTCACATATATTTTCACATCCTTGGGACACATGTGCCTTCAGCGTTCCCGATCAGTGTCGATGCATATATCAAACTGCCGGAATCACCGAATCAAGTATTTTGTCCCTCGTGCCGATACAAAGAAAGAAATTCAGTCCGGCTCAGCAGGAAAAAGTTTCCTCATCAGAGGGAAAATAACGCCGGTTTTATTCCAGCCGGTGGAGAGAAGTTCGACTCATTCGATGTTGCCTAGCTACCTGTTAACCTGATAAACCTTTTATTTTGGCCGGCTAACACTCTCACCAACGCTGCCGGGATTCTTGGCACATCGATTGCTAATGAAGTAGAATCTTACGATCAATGAGCATCCACCAGTGAGAGAACACGAGGATACAGCATGAGCGTTTCATCGGTTAACAGCGCTACGAGCGCAACTGCAGGAAAGGTTCAGTATTCCGGGCTTGCATCGGACACGAACTGGGTAGACTTTGTCGATGAGTTGATGGAGGCGGAGCGTTTTCACATCAATGAGCTTAATGACTGGAGAGCCGAATGGAACACTAAGATTACCGCCTTGCAGGGGCTGGATGCCAAAATATTGATCCTGGAACAACAGGCCCAGGATCTCAGCAGCGAAACATCCTTCTATTCGCGCGCCTCTTCCTCGAGCAGCGAAACCGTTCTCACGGTAACGAACACCAGCGCTGCATTGCCCGGCGCCCATACCATCACCGTTGCTTCCGCAGTTCAGCATACCATTGCATCTCAGGGGTGGGCCGACAGAAATACGACGCCGATTGGGGATAGCGGCGGCGACTTGGTCATTCAGGTTGGAAGCCACGGTGCGATCACCATCGATGCTGCTGACATCAGTGCTGCAACTACCCTGCAAGAGCTCCAGGATCTGATCAACAACGATGCAGAAAACAGCGGCGTTAACAAGGTTACTGCTGCAATCCTCAACGATGGGTCGGCCACCAATCCGTATCGGCTCAGCATAACCGCAGATAATGGCGGCAAGGACTATGCTCTGACCGTGACGCGCAACCCGACCCGGCTGAATTTTTGCACCAATGACATTTCCCCGGCAGATACGTCCGGCCTCACTGCTGCCACAACAACGACTATTGCCAGCAGCGGATCCTTTACCGCCGTAAAAAGTGTTGTCGGCTCAGACGGGTACCGCACCTATACCTTCACCGGCCCGGCAACTCAGCAAACCGTGGGGAGCGGCTCTTGGACCATCTTCTGGTCCGGGGACCATGGGGGCGGCAGCGGCACCATTGAACTCGGAAGTGACTACACGCCGGGGGAAAGCATCGAGATTGAAGACGGCATCTCCGTTTCTTTCGGTGAAGGTATTTTCGAAGGTGGCAGCGCGACCTTCACCATGAAGGCATATGCAACCGACATCGATGACATTGAGCTTGGTACCTGGTCGGGAACTGCTACGCCTACGGCTGACGGCAATTATTGTGGGAATACCAACAAAACATTTTCGTTCTCAATTGTTGGATCAGGAAGCAAAACCGTTGGAACTGACTCCTTCGATGTCGCCTGGTTTGATACTGAAGGCAACACCGGGACGATAACGGTCAGCGCCTCGGAATACACCGGCCTCGAAGTTGCCCAGGGAGTAACCATTTCCTTTGCGGCAGGCACCGTTACCGGCGGGGACAGCTTCTCTCTAGACGTTTTCAATACAACGGTGCAGGATGCTGTCGATCAGGGACTCGCTCAGGCTGAAGTGGAAACGCACAGCGGATTCAGCGATCTGAACAGTACTTCGGTTACTGTCTCGGCTGGTCACTTTTCTTATACCTACGCGGGGATTACCACCAGCATTGCCGTTCCCGAGAATACAACTCTGGCCGAACTGCGCGATCTCATCAACAATGATGAGAACAACCCGGGAATAATCGCTACTATCGTAAATGATGGAACCGGTCTCAACACTGCTTATCATTTGCAGCTTGCCGGCACGGACTCGGGAGCGATGAACCGCATCGAGAACATAACGCATTCTCTCGACAACTTTTCCAAAGCCGGATCGAGCGGCTACGGTTTCTCCGAGACTCAAAAAGCCCAGAATGCGATGCTCAAAGTTGACGGCTATCCGACTGATGAAGCACAGTACATCCAGCGCAGTTCGAATTCCGTAAGTGACCTGTTGACGGGAATCACCGTCAATCTCCACAGCACAGGCACTGCCACCATCTCCACCGTCAACGACATCGAGGCTATTACTGCCAAAATTGAAGAATTCGTCGATGCAGTAAACGGGGTTCTGGACTATATTAAAGCCCAGACCGCTCGAATCACAGCTGGCGATGAATCTTACACCGGCCCGATGATCGGAAATTATGCATTCCAGATCGTCCAACAGAATATTAACAGCATTCTCACCAGCCTGGTGTCAGGACTCGTTGACGGTACCGATACCTATACTCATCTATCTCAAATCGGGATACAAACCGACGATGACACAGTCAAATTCACATCCGGCGAACAAGAATATTCCGTCAGCGCCCGCCGCTGGACTATCGACAGCGCAGCACTCGCGATTGCGTTGAATAATGACATTGAAGCGGTCTGCTCGCTTTTTGTCAACGATACAGTCCGCAGTACCGCGGGTATTGCCGAGTCGCTTCACCAGAATATGAGTGACCTGAGTAACCCGTACACTGATGCCAACCCCGGAATCGTATCCGTTCTAATCGAAAATTATGAGGGGATCATCGAGAACATCGACAGCAAAATCGATCGTGAAGAGCGCCGGCTCGACCTGGTGGAGAACCGTCTCAACACCCGCTACTCCCAGCTGGAGGCGTATCTTAAGGAGTTACAGGGCCAAACCACCTTGCTCACATCGATGATCGAAGCAATGACAAGGGACAATGATTAGCGGTATCACACTATAAGAAGTCAGGAGCAACATTCGCGAAACGTCTTCCCCTCAGTTCAAATATAGTCACAAGAAAACACTTATCCCATAGGAGGCTGATGATGCAGGCATACGCACAAACGCAGTACAGAAAAATGGATATTGTTACTGCCGATCAGGGTAAGCTGGTTGTGCTTCTCTACGACGGAGCAATCAGCTTTCTCCACCGGGCAAAAAAATGCGCTCATGCGCGTGACTTTGCCGGCAAGTGCAACAACCTCAATCGTGCCTATGATATCATCCAGGAACTCAACTTTTCTCTCAATATCGATGAAGGCGGCGAGCTTGCATTCAATTTGCGCAGGCTCTATCTCTTCATGCTCCGTCAGCTCATCCAGTCCAAGATAGAGCGTGAGGGAACCCAACGGATGGATCAGGTGATCGGCATGCTGAACAGACTTAATCAGGCGTGGCGGGAAATCGGCCAGTGCAAAGCTGCTCCGCAGCAAGCCATGACATCAGAACTGCCGCGCTTGTCCCATGATCTTTCGGCATGAACGGGACTGATTGTATTTATGCAGGGAACAAACGATCAAAAGGAAACTACGCATGCTCGCCGTACAAGAGATCATCCTCTTCTATAGACAGAAACTCGCTCTCATCGAGCAGGTTCGGTCATTAACCGCTTCGGCGGAACACATCATACAGAACAAGTCATCCCTCGATCAATTAGCATCGCTCCTCGCCGGCCGGCAGAGGCTTCTGTCTCACATTGGATCGTTGGAGAATCGCATTTTTCCGATACGGAGAGCCGTGGCTGCACAATGGTCAACCCTCGGTCCGCAGGACCGCTGGACGATTGCATCCCTCCGCAAGCGGCTCAATGAAGATGTGCACGCGCTGATTCGGAAGGACGCTCATCTGTATGTCCTCGTAAGAACTGAGTTTGATCGAGCATGCAGAGAACTGCAAAAATTATCTCCATCGCGGGCACTGCACAAACGCTACTGTAAAAGTCCGTTGCAGGACCCTCGTTACTTTCGTTTGTCAGCCTGAGTGCACTTTTGGAAGCAGTTAGAAGTCTTGGTATCCAAGCATTTCCAGAGCAGAGCGGTAATGTGGATTTCCCTGAAATTGCCGCAAGAGTTCCGGCTCGATTGTCTGGCGGGGAAGCGGAAGGATTTCATTTCTCCCGCGGCCGGATGGAGGATAGTCACCGCTGATCGTGACGTAGCTGGTCCACTTATGCTTGTAGTCTGGATCGAAAGGAACATGCAGCCGCTGGCAGAGAACCTCAAGGTGGGTATCGGGGTCACGAGTAAAATCCTCGTACCGGATGAACCCTAAAGAAAGGCATTCCTGGGCGAATCGATAGTACCCATAGAGGAACGAATCCAGGGACACCTTCCCCTGTGCTGCCGTGAGTTGCCGAAGGCTCATCCACTGATCGATGGGATGACGAACCAGGGCAGTGCGCACAATGGTGAAATGTTCCCGCAGCTCTTCAACAAGCGACAGAACATACGTGGGCAGCGGTTCTCCTTCTACCGGTGTAAAATCCCGATGGCTCCAGTCCCTCAGAACCAGGATTTTGCCCTGTCGGCTGCAGGCGGATTCAATAACGGCAATATCCTCGGAAAAGCGGCGGTGGACTCGCTTCTCAACAATGTCTTCTACTTCTTCCCGGGTCAGCAAATTGTGCCATTGACGAGCCTGAATGGCTGCCATTTCCGGTGCATCGCATGGATGAATCTCACTCAGGAGAGCGACGTTCTGCATGCATCCTAAACAACGGCTCACCACCGTTGCACCAGACCGTGCCATTTGATGAAAAATCCTTATCACTTTCTTACCAGACATACCACCTGTCCTCATATAATATGATGAGTATCTGCCGTGCTTCTCGAGTGCAAAAGCAGTGCCACCAGTGACACCCTGCTGCAATGCTCCCGGTGAGATCCTCGAGGCGTATGACCGCACCTCACGTCCGCTCCTCTCGGGGCGTCAAGATTTTGGATTATAAGCGTCATATCTCCAACGTCCGGCACGACCGTCAGACACTCTCAGCGTACTTTCCAAACCGTGCATTCGATCAAGGATATACTATCGCCTTTAATGTGCCGGCTGAGCCGCGAGTCAGCCATAGTGATCATTAAGCACAGCGCCGTTCGCTATTGTAACGGACATGCATTGAACAACAACCCGCTTCGTCAGTCTCCGGCATTTGTTGCTTTAGTCCTGCGGCACGCTTTCTGCAACCACAGTCTTGAAAAGGTCACGCTAACCATATCAGTTGTCCTCAGTATCAGTCTGCCCAAGAGCAGGAAGGATGTATGACTGACCAGAATACTCTCTTTCATCATTCGAAGCAGACCGCCTTCTCGTATCTCAATACCTTTCGGTCTTTGGAAGCGCTCGAACTCCTCACCGGCCTTAGGGAAACTGACCGCGTCAGCCCTGAGGTCATGTTCGCCATGGCGATAGGCCTCGTTCGTCTCAATCGCATTACTGAGGCTGACGCACTGATCACAATGCTCCTGGAACTCTATCCCGGTCATCCGTCCGCCACTCTGTTTCATGATGAGGTGCGGCAGCTCGTCTCCTCTCTACGCCCTGTCGTTCTCGGCAGTCGCTTCAACTATGGTCACAATTTCTATGGGAACGTTATTCTCACCCCTCGCACATTGGCTCACTATGCCAGTTCTCCTGAACTGTGGCGTGATCTGTTGTCCTTTCATCATCTCCTCGCGACCGACACCTATACCGACTACCTCGATGCTTTTTATCGGGAAAGCTTCAAACGGTTCGGCCATCACTGGTTCTATCTCGATATCGTAAACGTGCTTTTTGCCGCGTCAAATATGCTTCATCCTCAAACGTACCTTGAAATCGGGGTCCGGCGCGGCCGCAGTCTCTGCACCGTGGTTCGCGGCTGGTCAAAGGTCGACATCGTCGGATGCGATCTCTGGATGGAGAATTATGCCGGAATGGAAAACCCCGGACCGGCGTTTGTTCGGTCCGAGCTCGAAAAGCACAACCACACCGGAAACATCACGCTTCTCACAGGTGACAGTCACCAGATACTTCCTCAGTATTTTCAGCAGAATCCACACCAGCGGTTTGACTTAGTGACCGTGGACGGCGATCATTCCGAAACGGGGGCTTTCGCTGACCTGTGTGTGGTTATTCCTTATCTGGCGCCGGGAGGAATCATCGTGTTTGACGACATTGCTCACCCGGCGCATCCGTACCTTCTTGATGTGTGGCGCCGGACAATGAGACAGTTTCCATTTCTCGTCAGCTATGAATATACTGACTGCGGCTATGGTGTTGCTTTTGCACTTCATCGAGGTACCTGTTAGATGAAACCTTCGGTCCTTATAACCGGTGCCAGCGGATTTTTGGGCTCGTGGCTCTTTAACCATTTCCATTCTCATGGCTATTCCACATTTGGTGTGGATCGGTCCCGGCCATGTACGGCTGGGATTTTTCGCATAGCGGCAGAGAACTGCTATTGTCTGAAAATTCCATCGATTCGGTTTTATTCTCTGCTGGCTTCGGTCCGGCCTTCGGTGATAATTCATGCTGCCGGACCCTCGTCGGTCAGTGCATCGGTTGCCGATCCTGAAAGCGATTTTCACGATAGCGTTAGCGTAACCGAATTCCTTCTCCAGTGCATACGGCGGTATTCTTCTCGCAGTGCTTTAGTGTATCTCTCCAGTGCAGCTGTCTACGGCAATCCTCCGGGGCTGCCGGTTTCGGAATCCATGCCCTGCCAGCCCATTTCGCCCTACGGCCGTCATAAGCAAATCTGCGAACAGATGATCCAGGATTTCTCACAGCACTATGACGTGCCTTGCGCCGTGCTCCGCATCTTTTCCGCCTACGGGGAAGGGCTGCGTCGGCAGGTTATCTATGATATCTGCAGCCGCGTCTGTAATCCGGAGGAAAGCACCGTTGCTGTCTATGGTACCGGCGAAGAAACTCGTGACTTCATTCATGCATCCGATGTCGCACGAGTCGTCGAACAGGTAATAGCCGCCGGTAGCAGGGGCGTATTCAACGTGGCCTCCGGCACCAAAACTACCATCGCCGAAATCGCACATCTCATTATCCGCTCGTTCAGAAGCACCAAGCCGGTCCAGTATACACACCATATACGAGAAGGCGATCCCCTTTACTGGCAGGCGGATATCTCTCGTCTTGCAACGATAGGGTTTCATCCCGCCATGTCCTTTCTCGATGGGATCACTGCTTACTGTAAATGGATTACCGCATCTGTACAAGGAACCAGGCATGATACACAATATTCGCGTCGGAATACTTCTGGTAGGCGCAGGATGGAAGGGCGGCGTCTCGTACATCACCTCGCTCGTAACCGCAGTCGCCTCTCTACCGCCCGATGAACAGCCACGACTCTTTTTTATCGTCAACGATGAGGCGCTTGAGTATTATTCTGAGCATGCGTCCATTATTGATTCCTTTAGCGGCACGTTCTATATCGGTCAGAATACCGGCAAAGCCCGGGACGTTATGGGCGCCTCAGTTGCCATAGTACACAGCATCACCGACCTTATTCCACTGATCGATTTTTTCTATCCAACCATGTATACCGCCTGGCCCAGTATCTGTTCTGCATGCTGGATACCTGATTTACAGCATGCGCACCTGCCGCAGCTTTTCACCCCCGATCAGCTGACCAGCAGAACTAATGCCATCAGTACAATTTCCCAGGAGGCGCGGCTTATCGTCTTCAGCAGCAAAGACGCGCAAAACGATTTCCTGGGTCTGTATCCCCGTTCTTCCGCAATTACACGACTGCTTCCCTTTCATATCCTCCCCTGCGAAGAATGGTACCGCCACGACCCCCGGGCAGTTCAGCAAACGTATCAGCTCCCCGACAGTTTTATGATCTGTTGTAACCAGTTCTGGAAGCACAAGGATCATTTCAGTCTCATCGAGGCCGTCTACCGACTTCGCCAGGACAGTATTGACGTCCACGTCGTGTGCACTGGCAGCACCAGTGACTACCGGGCACCGGACTATTTTTCCCACCTCCAGGAAACCATCCACAGTCGGGGAGTGGAGGATCTCTTCCATATTCTCGGTGATATTCCTCGTGATGACCAAATCCAGCTAATGCGAAGAGCTCTGGCGGTTATCCAGCCCTCCCTCTTTGAAGGATGGAGTACGGTGGTAGAAGAGGCACGCAGCTTAGGAAAACCAATCGTTCTTTCCGATCTTCCGGTTAATGTCGAGCAAGGTCCTTCTCGTGGTCTTTTTTTCAAGAAGAACGATCCCGATGATTTGGCCCGCGCTCTTCGCAGCGTTCTTACTGCGGAAATTCCGGGTGCTGACCTGGTCCGAGAAGCCGATGCTGCAAAAGAAACCGCACGACTGGTGGAATCGTACGGTCGGGCTTTTTGCTCGCTCGTCGTGGAAGCGCACTTCATCTATCAGAAGCGTATACGAGGAATGAGTGATGCCTTATGGAAGCTGCTGACGAAGCCGATCCATGAAGATGAATGGAACGAATCGAATGAGATGTCCGGCGCATCAATGAGATCTGATGCAGGTGGACAAAAACACTCTGAGGTCATTGATCAGTGCGACTGCGGCAGACGATTCAATGTCGCCTGCCCTCATTGTTCCACGCTGATCTGTATCAGTCATAAGGGTACCTGGGAATGTTGTGCGTGTGGGAAGCAGTTTGCAGTATAAAGGAGGGACTTACCGCTGGTCCTGCTCATAAGGGTACCAGTCTGACCTGCGCAGGTTCTCGACTTTCATCACCGCAATCTCGTTAGTTCCGGTATTGAAAACGATTTTTCTTCCTTTCTTTCCGCCCACGTCTTCCGAAACGACGGGGATTCTTTCTCGCGCTAGTAGTTTTCGGGCCATCTGATAATTTTCCTGGCCGATATCTTTCGAGGAAATCTTCTCGTTGTAGGCTCCGCCGAAAATCTGAGCTTCGAGATGCGCTCCTTCTGATCCATCCTGATACATCATTCGGATCAGAGCCAGTGTTGCGACATTTCCATAACAGGCGGTCGCTTCCTCCTTTTTAAGCGTAAGGGGATACGAAAAATGGTTCATTCCCCCAACATTCCGTTTTCGATCAAACAAGCATACCGAGACGGATGATCCCAGAACGGTTGAGATCACCGCCGATCTGTCGGCAAGAAAAATGCTCCCGGGTTCAAGAAAATAATTTCGCGCTGCTGGTGTTCTTGTTTCCTTAGCCACTATCTTAGTACCTCTCCAATTCGTTCAAACAACTCAGCGCCGGCAGGAATCCTCAGTGGTGATGTTTCTCCAAGTCAATGATTAATCCCATTGAATCGAGCATGTCCCACGCCTGTTGCCGTTCCTGGTCACTTCGATCTTCTGACCCGCATACAATCAGAGCCTTGATAACCTCATCGCTCAATCCCGCTTGTTTAAGCTCGATAATATCGTTCACCGTGGCAAACTTGAGCGGTTGGATTTCTTTTCCATACACAACCGGCTCCCGGTTTTTCATAAATGACCCCTCGCGCACGACAATCTGGATCGTCTCATCACTCAGGCCCGCTTGTTTCAAGGATACGATTTCCTGAACAGTGAATGCAGACGTTTCCAGCGCCTTTTCCTGCACGAGTACCTGAATGGTATCGTCACGGACTCCGGCCCGCTTCAGCGTAATGAGGGCTTCGGGATCCAGCGCGTATCCGACAGTGCCAGCAAGCCAGCAACTGATGAAGAGCAGGAAGAGCACTCGTTGGCTGGGCTGCATCGTTTATATCCTCGTGGGTTACCTGAGAAAGTCGATAAGTGAGGGCTGAATTACCTTGGCTGCCGCCGCAAGTGAGGCCTGATAGGCGGCTTCCTGGCTGGCGAGGTCAGCTGTTACCTTGGCAAGATCGGCATCTTCCGTGTTGGAAAGCGTTTCCGTTACCTGGAGAAGAAACATCTCCCAGTGAGTCTCGGTCGCTTCGATGCGATTGAGCCGGGCACCTGCCTCCGCCCGGACAGTCGCTACCTGTTCCAGGGCTTGTCCCAACGGCTCAATCTGCCGGGAAATGCCGTCGATATCATTATGTTCGAGTGCGACCTGAAGCTCATGGAGCGCCTCAAAGATATCCACCGCACTGTCGAACACCTCACTTCCGGTAAAATTAACTCGCTGGAGCGCACTCTCGCCTGCAGCGATGCGGATTGCACCCTCATCCCCATGGTAGGTTGCATACTCTCCGCTCATGTCAGGATGCCAAACATCGACGGAAAACGTATCGCCCGCTGTCACCGTTCCCGCACCCAGCTGTACCTGCAACCCTTCAACAACAGTAATCAGGGTTCCGGGAACATAGGTGGCGTCAAGCGTGATTTCACCTTCGCCGTATGATCCATCATTCCACTGAATCGTTATGCTGTCGGTGCCCACAGTACCTGTTCCCGATGCAGAGGCAATTCTGAACTCAAATGTCTTGCTGGTTGTGCCGCTGTAACTTCCTCCCGAAGAGACGGTCGAAGTCCCCGCCCACGTTGCTGCTGGCTCAGCTGCATCGATGAGTGCAGCAGGGTTGGAGGTATTGAAGAGAAGATTGCTGGTGTTTCCGCTCACCCTGATCGTCTGGTCGCCTGACGTCCAGTTGGCAGTGAGCACGAGACGATCCGGATTTGATGAGGATCCATCATCCACAATTGCTGCACTCAAAAGATTACCTGCGGCATCATCCGCCGCCTCTATAGCATCACGGAGGGCGGTCAGGCTGGTACCATTTGCCACATCAACGGTAAAACTTTTCGATCCCACTGAAATGGTCCAGGTTTCAGTCCGATTCAAAACAAAGGTTGCCTGGTCGACCCCTTGCGAGCCTAGCCGGGTATCGTCGTAGTACGGTGGCGTATCGGTCTGATGGCCGGCAAACAGATACCCCTGGGTCACCTTAGTATTCGCAAGCTGCATGATCTGATCGTGAATGTCGTTGATTTCTTCTGCAGCAATAGCTCGGGTCTGAGCTGTAGCAGTAGCGGTTGCCTGATACACAGCAAGTTCTTTGGCTCGAGTCAGAAGAGTGCCGACGGTATCCAGCGCGCCGTCGACGTGTTCCAGATTCGATTTGCCATACATAATATTGCGCTGGTACTGTTCGATACGCGCGATTGTCTCACGGTAGTTCAACACATGAGCCATTCCGGTAGGATCATCGGACGGACGATTTATCCGTTTTGTGGAGGAGATGATGTTCTGCGTTTTGTAGAGCCGTTCGATATTTCGAAAAAGGTTCCCGGTAATGCTATTTGCCATAGATTGATTGGTTACCCGCATCATGCACTCCTTCGCTTCATCCATCATTAACCGGTAAGGCAAAAAAACAGCAGCAAATCATACTACCGCATGTTTAGCACCGTTATGAGCATTTCATCCACTGTGGTAATCAATTTTGCTGCCGCGTCGTAGGCATGCTGGAATTTGATCAGGTTGACCATTTCTTCATCGACAGAAACGCCGGAAATCGATTCCCGATAGTTGCTCAGCTGATTCATGACATTGGTCTGATGCTGAAAATAGAGAGTAGCCTCCTGAACGTCGGCTCCGACAACACCAACCATCGCATTGTAGTAGTCTTCACAGGTTGCCGTATTGCCGCTCATAACCAGAGCCTGTTGCAGGCCTGCGATGGCGATGGCATTGCTATTATCACCCGGAACACCGGAAGCGGTTGCGGAAGCAGCAATCTTGTTGGTATCATTAAGGATCTCGGTATCTACAGCCATATCAGCTGCCGATGACCCGGAAAAGAAAGCATAGCCAGTGGAGGCTATCCCCGTGACCGGGTCCTCCAGACCATATCCGCTCTGATGGAGCGTGTTTACCTGATCAATAATCGTCCCGGCCAATTCGTCCAGTTGGTTCAGATAGTGAGGAATTGAGACATCCCGCACTTCAAGCCATCCTTTTAGCTTGCCGCCTTCAATGGTGCTGGTTACGTCAGAGACATTACCGTCAGAATCGGTCCAGAAGATATTCAGAAATCCGGAGCCGTTCGGTTCGGTTGAAAGCTCCCACATCCGGTCGTTTTCTACCAGCGGTTTGCCGCTTTGCAGCGTCACGGTGACGTGGCCATCACTGTTTTCAAAGGTCTGGATATCAATGAGGCCGGAGAGATCTTTAAGCAACTGTTCACGGGTATCTCTAAAATCGTTGGCGTTCTGCCCCCGGATTTCCGCAACCGCGATCTTTTCATTTAGTTCGGCAACCTGAACGCTGATTTCATTTATTTCTCTTACGGTCCCTTCAATATTGACGTCCAGTTCTCTCTGAAGCGCCTGGAGGTCAGCATGCATCTTGTTGAAGGTCTCAGCGAGGACCATACTGCGTTCTCTCACTACGGTGCGCTCCGGCTGAGCGGAAGGGTTATTCGCCAGGTCGTGCCAGGCATCCCAGAAATCCGTCATTGCCTGGCCAAGGCCATATCCGTCGGACTCATCAAAAACCATTTCCACGCGTTCCATGCTGTTTTTCTGAGTCTCCCACCTGCCGAGATCTTCGTTCTCTCGAGTAATTTGAATCCCAAGAAACTGATCATGGATTCTTTGAATCTCTGCAGCTCGAACTCCGGTACCCATCTGGCCAGGAGAACCATCGATCGGCTCATTGGTACAGAGATTTACCCGCTGCCGGGAATATCCAACGGTATTGACATTGGCAATATTCTGGCCAGTAACGTCCACCGACTTCTGCTGTACCAGCAGTGCACTCTTTCCGGTCATCAGGATTCCAAAAATATCAGGCATAATCAGTCCTCTCGCTTACGCTCCGATCGGTGCCGTTGTGGTCGTCCAATGCAGTAACAATGGCATGGGCCATTTCTCCTAACGGGACGACGCTACAGGCGCCGCCTAGGTTAATAGCTTCTTTGGGCATTCCAAAGACGACACAGCTGGCCTCGTTCTGAGCAATGGTAACAGCACCGCGTTCCCGCATGGCCAGAAGGCCTTTCGCACCATCAGCACCCATACCAGTAAGGATAACGCCGACCGCGTTCTTGCCGGCATACTGGGCAACCGACTGGAACAGGACATCGACGCTCGGCCGCTGATAGTGAACCGGAGGCCCATCCTTTATTTTGACCATGTAAACACCGCCGCTTCGGCGCAGAACCATATGGTGGTTACCGGGAGCAATCAGAGCAATACCCGGCACAACATGGTCATCATCGTTAGCTTCCCGCACCTCCATAGGGCAAATTTTGTTGAGTCGTTGAGCGAAGGTTGTAGTGAAGTTTGCCGGCATATGCTGCACAATGACGGTGCCGGGAGAATGCGCGGGCAGCTCCCGGAGAACACATTCAATTGCTTTTGTACCCCCAGTGGAAGCACCGATCGCAATTACTTTGTTGGTTGTCTTTTCAAGCAGCGCCCCCAGGTTGCGGGGAGCGGCCGCAGGTTCTTTTTTTTCCTCGCGGATAATGCGTGACGAAGCAGCCGCCCGAATAGCGTGTACCAGTGTTCGGGATATATCGGGAGTGGAATACGCGGATCCTGGCTTGCAGATTACTTCCACCGCTCCTAGAGCGAGCGCCTGCAGCGCAGTCTCGCTGTTCTTAGGTGTCAGTGAACTCAGCACTACTACCGGCAGCGGATAGTACTTCATCAGCTTTGCGAGAAAAGAGAGCCCATCCATTCTCGGCATTTCCAGGTCCAAGGTAATCACATCAGGCCGCAGCTCGACTATCTTGTCCCGTGCTACATAGGGGTCGACGGCAGTACCGGCTATTTCAATGTCCTTGTACCGGGAAAGCTCTTCGCTGAGAATCTTTCGAACAACTGCAGAGTCGTCAACAATAAGAACTCGTACCATACGATTCACACATCCACGACAAAAATATTTCCGACCGTATCAGCTCACCGCCTCACCAAGTTCCTTCTCCGTATACAACATCATGCTGAAAATACCGTCATCCAGTTCGAGCTTGGCGGCCCCAGCCAGCCTCAATCCGCTGGTACAGGAAGCTATTTCTTCCTGCTGAATGATCGCCGGAACGCCGATATGAAAAATCTCCCGATTCCCCGCCACCGCAGGCAAAAGATTTCCGCAGATAACATTGAGCAGCTCTTTCAGAGCATCCTGCTGCTGCTCAACAGAAATGTCCTCTCCCGTATCCACACCCAGCATATTTGCCGCAAGCTCAGGGAGAGCATTTTTGGACACCAGCACCACCACGCCGCCCGAAAAGGGACCGCTGAAAGAAACGTTAGCAATCAGCAGGGACTCACTATCAGTTTCCCCAATATCTTCTTCTGCTGGGACAGCAAAAATGAACGCAAGACCTTCAAGCATCTCCGCCGCAACAGTGCGCAGTATTTTGCCAATATCAGTTCCCATGGTTTTCCTCCATGATTTCCCGAATCGCGTCGCGGACATTTTCCGGCGTGAACGGCTTGTGGATGAATTTCACGCCCCTTTGTTTCAGCTGCTCGATGCGCTTTTCGCTCCCTTCAGTCGACACCACGATTACCGGAATCGAACTCATCTCCGCACTCTGTTGCATATTCTCGATCATCTCTTCCCCGTTCATAACCGGCATATTGATATCAACGATTACCAGATCGATCCAGTTCTCACCGAGTGCTTTGAGGCCTTCGCTTCCGTTTGCCGCCTGGTGCACTGCTCCAAGCTCGACCCCGCTCATGCCGAGCGACTTAATAATCATAGTCCGCATCACACTGCTGTCATCTACAACGAGAATATTGTAGGCCATCGCTAGTCATCCTTTTAAAAATCTATACCCGCTCTCAATACAACACCCATCGCTGCGTGAGGATAAACGGTTCATACTCCTGCTTGGTACTGTTGTCCGGCCGCCGCTCCTCTATCCGGATGGTGTACCTGTCGGTGCCGTTAAGGCCTGACGGTACCATGAGGTCAGCTGTCAGCCATTATTTCTTGAACATGTCCCGCAACTCGTCGACCCATTGCAGGGTCTGGCTGGCAACGATTTCCAGTACAGCAGGTTTCAAGCCCAGTCGTGCCGTCACCATTGGCGAGAGCTCGACACGCAGTCCTTCCCGACCGATTCCGATTCCCATAGTAAGGCAGAGGACATTCGCCACGTGCACAATATCTATTCCCACGGTGGGCTTTACTGCGCGACCAGGATCATGATGCCAGCGCACAATCTCGATAACCTCCGCCGGCAAGGACCAGCTCTTAAGGATCTCGGCGCCAACTTCGGCATGATCCATTCCCAGCACCAGCCTCTCTGCTTCATCAAACGCGATCCCGTCAGCCGCCTTTGCTTCGATTACAGACAGCTCGCTCTTAACGAAGCTCCCCAAAATCAGCTTGCCCAGGTCGTGAAGAAGGGCGGCGGTATACACTTCATGCGCTGACTGGAGCTTAAGCTCTTTCACCAGCATTTCCGCAGCAATCGATACGCCAATAGAATGGCGCCACAGTTCTCCGGCAGGCAGTTCATACCCGACGATCGGTTTTGCCATCAGAGCGCTCACACAGCTTGTCATCACCACCTGGGTGACCCGCTTCCATCCCAGAAGAATGATTGCCTGCTTAACCGAACCGACCTTCGTTGGAAGCCCAAAATAGGCTGAGTTAGACAGCTTGAGGATATTTGCCGTCAGGCTGGGCTCGTACCGTACAACTTCTTCTATCTGGCCCGGTGTTGTATCAGGATCGTCCAGCAATGCTAGAAGCTTTGCGGCAGCGCCAGACATACTGGGGAAATTCTGCACCTGAGAGAAGAGTTTTTTCTTGTCTTTCTCGTTCACAGCTCTGTCTCCTGCCCATTGGAGCGAATCGTTGTCCTTCCGGTAAGGAGGTCAAAAAACACCGTTCTGCTGAATGTCCCACCGACATCCTCCGACTCCAGCAGGATATTGTTCTTCCACAGCAGCTTCTTCAGAACGGTGAAGTTGCGCTCTCCAATGCGAAAAGCCTCATTGTCGCCGAGCGGCTTTCCGCAACCCGCCGCCTTGACGATCAAGCGGTTTTTTTGACCTCCGAGATCATAGAGCTGATGAAACAACTCCGGCACCCCGACATCCACGAACATGTATGGATTGGTCCGCGCTTTCTCCTCATTAATTTTCGCAAGCGGAAGCATTGCATGCAGAAGCCCGCCTATTCGTATAACCGGATCATAGACCATCAGTCCGAGGCAACTTCCCAAAGCATGGGTAACAAGCTGATCGCCCTCTTTGCCGATTTTCATGTCCGCAACACCCACAATAACCTTCATGTTTATCAAGCCCGTTTAGCCGATAGGTTTCTGATACACCGCTGGCCTTACATACAAAAACT
>JAGOGO010000110.1 GCA_017996625.1 Deltaproteobacteria bacterium
CCGTCAGACGTTCGGCCAGGAACTCCGCCGTGCCGGTAGACTCCATTGCTGCGCCCATCGCGAGCATACAGCCAATCAGAATCAGCACCTTCCACTCTACCTGGCGATAGGCATCATCAGGCGTAATCGAACGCGTCACAAACACCAGGAGCGCTCCCAGCAGCATGGCAGCAGGCAGCGGAAGGATCTTTAAAGATCCGATAACCAGCGCGACCGTAAAAATACCCAAAACAGTCCATGCCCGCTGCCGGTTGAAGCGCTGAGAATCTACCACACCCAGTACATCGAAAGCGTGTTCTGCCTGCAGTGCTGCAATCTGCTCTTGCTTGCCCTGCACCAGCAGCACATCGCCCATCTGCAGGCGCGTATCGGAAATCTTGGAGTGAATAACCCCGGTGCGGCGGTAGATGGCCAGTACCTGAATATTATACCGCTCGCGCATCTGGAGGCCTTTGGGCCTGCGGCCGATGAACGGTGAGCGAGGCAGCAGCACTACCTCGGCAAGACGCAGTCCGTCACCTTGAAGGTCTACGTCCGAAAACTTGGCATCGGCTTGGATGTCAATTCCTGCGACATCCTTGATTTTCAGGATCGCCTCCGATGGTCCTTCCACCAGGAGCGCATCGCCCGCTTGCAGCATGACGCTGGCTGGCGGGTCCAGCTGGCGTTGTCCGTGCCGTATAATCGCCAGAACCGTCAGGTCGAAATTCCTTCCCAGGTCCGATTGCGCCAAGGTTCTGCCGGCTAGCGTCGAGCCCGGCGAAATCCGCAGTTCGGCAAGATAGGGGCGCAAACCGAACGTGTCAGTCAAAGCTTTCGGAACGGGATGGCGGGGCATGAGGTGCTGCCCGATAAACAGCATATACAAAATGCCTACCAGCAACACCGGCACACCGACTGGCGTCAGCTCGAGTATCCCTATCGGGGCCAAGCCGGCCTGAGCCATCAACCCACTTACCACCAGGTTTGTCGAAGTACTCACCAGCGTTACCGAGCTGGCCAGAATAGCTGCAAATGCCATGGGCATCAGCAGTCGCGACGCGCTCAACCTGGCGCGCCGGCTCAGCCCTAAGATCACCGGCAAGAAGAATGCTGCAGCCGCCGTATTATTGATAAATGAACTCACCCCTCCCACCGCGAGCATTGTTGCCGGCAACAGAGTTCTAGGATGCTTGCCGGTGAACTGAAGCAAGCGACGGCTCACCACCTCCATTATCCCTGTGCGCATCAACGCCGCAGTCATAATCAGTAGACCCATCAGCAGCATTACCGTATCGCTGCCGAACCCCGCGAAGGCCTGCTCCACCGGCACAAGCCCGAGCAGAATCAGCGCCAGCAGCACCCCTAGCCCAGTCACGTCGGGTGGAAACTTCTCGAAGGAAAACGAAAGTACCGCGATCGTCAGAACAATTAACAAGAGCAGAATTTGTAAGGTCATGTTTGCTTTACCCCTCGAGAAGGATAGGTGAACTGCAGATGAGGCGGCCTAAACCGGCCAGAGACAAGTCGTTACCCATACTCGCTGCCGACATCCTTCAAAACCTGTGCGGCTGGAAAATGGCAAGGCTCGCCAGTCCTATTTTTGGTTGACTATGATTATACCGTATTCCTGCTCGTGCTGAAGAAATTTGGTGGAGTTCTGTTGGTCTTTCCCTTTGGCGCAGGTTTCTGGGTGAGCAGGGCAGGGGCTAAGATCGTTGGGTGTGGGTGAAATCGATTCTCCTTGATACCACGCAAGCCATTTGCCCGATTTGTTTTTGCTACTGCCATTGTCATCTTCAGACTGTGACTAGCGGTACTTGACGAAAGTGCTGTTCACTTCTTCTGCTGCTGAGAATACTCTAAAGAAGAGATAGAAATACTCCCGAGGGTGTATTGTCTCTTCATAGTATTTGGTATAATTTGAAAAAAACACCAGCAAACACAATCAGGTCAAATCACTGCAGGGAAGGTGGTATAGCAGAATGGGTACCAACTTTAGAATCCTTGTCCATAAGAATTCTCATAACCTGCACCTGAAGTTGCATGGTGATTTTGACGGCTCTTCCGCCCGTCAGCTTTTGAACACGATCAGCAAGCTCGGCGGACGTTCCGATTCGGTCTTCATTCATACTGCCGGCTTGTGTGATATTCAACCCATGGGCTGCGATATTTTTCAAATGAATGTCTCCTCTCTCAGCAGGCGGTTTTCTGAAGGTATCATTTACACGGGCGCGAAAGCACAACTCCTGGCACCGACCGACAGCAAAATCATGTGACAGGATTACAGCGTGACAGGTACAGTCCGCAGTTCAATGTTTGTCAAATGTGACAAAGGAGAAGATACAGTGGCTCTTGTAGTGGATCAGAAGAAAGGAGGCGTTTCCCAAAAGGTTCAATCCCGCATTGCCAGAGTGCTGCGAGGCCTTCTAGCAATGTTGGCCTTGATGGTAGTGGTCGGTTTACCCTTAAGCTGCAACGAGGGCCCTTTTGAGGAAGCCGGAGAGAAAGCTGATGAAGCGATAGAAGAAACCCAAGAAGGAGCAGAGGAAGCCGGCGACGAAGCTCGTGATGCAGTAGAAGATGCAGGAGAGCCGACCAGGGGGCTTGAAGATTGATAGCAGTCGCGCGAGATTCGCTTTCACCATTGAACGCTGCCAGCCAAGGGGAGCGGGTGATGGTGAATTTTTGAATAGGTTGACTTGCTGCAATATGGAATGTATTCTTCACGTAATTTTTGAAAGCTCACCACAGCAGTGAGCTGTTTTCGTTCGGAAGGTGCAATCCATTTGTCAAAAGTGGCAACCTGAAGGCTGGAAACGTTAAATACAACTATTTATAAGGAGTGTGCCACAATGGCTCATGGAACAGTGAAATGGTTTAGCGACCAAAAAGGCTATGGCTTCATTGAACAGGAAAACGGTTCGGATGTTTTCGTTCATCATTCGGCAATCAATGCTACCGGTTTCAAGTCCCTCAAGGAAGGCGACCGGGTAAACTTTGAGGTAGAGCAGGGACAGAAAGGCCTGGCTGCGGTAAACGTCACGGTAGTTTAGTACTCATACCAGAGACATAAAAGGGCACCCAGGAGATTATCTCTTGCGTGCCCTTTTTCGTTCGTAAGAGGATCTTCCTCATCAGAATATTCTCCTTTTGGAATGGACCACGATCCGTCGTCTTTCCTTTCCCAGTACGGACCGCCGGGGCGCACTAAAAAGACTTCGAGTGTCTGCTTCCTGAAGCGGTACATGACCAATCCGGCCCTTTTCTTCCCCATGACCTGCTTCTCCTCAATGCGTCCTAAGGGTTCTGCTTTTTACTCTAAGGGCACAGTTCATTAGACCCGGGAACAAAATTGCGGCATACCAGCGGGCGCGTCTCATAAATTTCACAGAAAAACGAAGAACCTTTCCACGAAAGATAGCTGCAGCTGTTCACTGTCCTCCCGGTCCTGGTGACAATTCGGTCACCCGCCCACGTTAGGTCATGAGCATGGGCGATAATATCATGACGGCCCTCTTGTTCCCATCTGTGAATATCTTCGGGGGAAACATAAGCGATCATATCAACCTTGCAGCATGAGCCGCATTGCCGGCAGGGAAGATCTCTTTTCTTTTCCATGGCTCAGTATGGAAGAACTACTGGAACATGAGAATAATCATGATCATGATACTCACATCAGTTTCAATTATACTCTGACACTCAGGGGAGAAAAAGAGCTTTCTGGATAGCATCAGTCCGGGATACCATACGCAGGCACGTTTTTTTGAGATCGGGTTTCTGCCTGCACAAGAAACGGATGGTGAAATCTTCTCATCGACTGTCGACCGTGGTATGACAAGAATGGTATGCCTAGTCAATGTGCCTGTGTATAGTTGAGTATGGTGTCCCCGGAATTTTATTAAGGAGATCTGACATGAAAGTGTGGACGCTTCTAGCAGCATTTCTTATTGCGATTACGATTTCTGTAACCTCTTCGGTTCACGCCGGGAGCGCTCTCGTTGGGAATGATTTGGTTCAATTGATGAGGGAGTTTGACAAACCTGATACTGATGAGACTAGGAATCCTTTCGAAATTGGGACGTACGAGGGCTATGTAACGGGAGTAACTGACGCGACCGTGTCCATGTATAGTTTTGACAGCACTGTCACTGTACGTCAGATCTGTACTGTAGTCGCCCGGTATCTCAAACAGCACCCGGAGCGATGGAATGAGCCTGCGAGTGACCTGGTTATCTCCGCTTTGAAGGAAGCATTTCCAAAGAAACCGTAGCCACCTTTCTTTTCAGTCCCTTGCTGAGGTTATACGAAGACCTTGTTCTGTAACACGCATTTCGAAATGCAGTATCTGTGTGTACTGGTTCTCCTTTCTGAAAAACGCATGGGTGGTGCCAAAAAATAGTCATCCAAAGGAATTTTGAAGCAATTTTGCCATCTTTTTTTACGGCTTCAATTTCCTGTCGTGGTGCTGCTCCACGGTGCTCTTGCCAACCTGGACGGGTGCTTTACCGCATCATCGTAATTCTTTTACGTCTATTGCCACATCAGAATACTCCTTTCACTCTATTGTGGGTTCCCCCCCGCTTCCTAGCATGGAAGAGAGCGAATTTCCAAATCCTCTATCCGCTGATTCAGCGCAGCCCGCTCGACATCATGGTCCCATGTTTTCAGAACTTCTGTACCCATCCGGGACGAAAGCAGCAAAGCCCGGCTCTTGCGTAAGGAAGCCATGTGATACATCATCAGGAGGCAAACATATGCGAAACGAAAAGCTTCTCATTATTGGAGGAAATGCAGCCGGCATGAGCGCTGCATCGCAAGCGCGACGGCGGAAGAGGGATGGTCTGGATATTATCGCTTTTGAACGAGGGCCAACTACATCCTACTCGGCTTGTGGAATTCCCTACTACATAAGCGATGTTATTGAAGATGAGGATCAGTTGGTGGTTCGATCCCCCGAGGTGTTCCGGGAGAAGTACCACATCGATGCCCGGCCTTTTCACGAGGTGCATGCAATTGAACCTCAGGCTCAGCGCATTCTCGTTCGCAACTTTCATGACCAGAAGGAATGGTGGGAACCATACGATGAACTCTTGATTGCTACCGGGGCGGTACCGATCTGGCCTAATCTGCCGGGGTCGGAGGCCCGGGGAATATATGCCTTGAGCACACTGGAATCCGGTGTGGAAGTAAAAGAGTTTGTGGAGCAGAATAAGCCGAAGCGGGGAGTGATCGTGGGTGGCGGATCCATTGGAGTAGAAATGGCTGAAGCGCTGGTATTGCGAGGTATGGAGGTCGCCATTGTTGAACAGTCTCCGCACATCATGAACATCTATGATGAGGATATCGGACAGCGCATTGCGGAAGTGCTTAAAAGCAATGGGGTGAGCATCTACACGGGTGAGTCACTTGCAGCGTATGAGGTAAAGAACGGGGCCATCAGCGGTGCCGTCACCGACAAGCGCACACTTCCGGCAGAGCTGGTTATTATTTCCATAGGCGTGCAGCCGGACACTCAGCTTGCACGCGAGGCAGGAATTTTACTCGGCACTAAGGATGCGATTGTCGTTAATGACCGCATGCAGACTCCTACCGACCGTATTTGGGCCGCCGGCGACTGCGCAGAATCTTTCCATCTTATCTCCCGCCAACCGGTCTATATTGCCTTAGGCACCATCGCAAATCGCCAGGGCAGAGTTGCAGGCATCAACCTTGGAGGAGGACAAGCTAGATTTCCCGGTGTTCTCGGTACCGCCATCAGCAAAGTGTTCGACATCGAATTTGCGCGTACTGGCCTTCAGGAGCGTGAGGTACGCGAGCTCGGATTAGAATATGTAAGCGGAGTGATCAAGAGCCTCACACATGCCGGCTACTATCCCGAGGCGGGAGATATCACGGTGAAGCTTATTGCTGAAAAAAAGAGCGGCAGACTCCTCGGTGGCCAGATTATCGGTGAATCAGGCTCCGGCAAACGTATCGACACTATCGCCACGGCACTCCATGAGGGGTTGACAGCTGAAGAGATGATCAACGTTGACTTAAGCTATTCCCCTCCCTATTCCCCGGTGTGGGATCCTGTAGCCACGGCCGCCCGGAAGGTTGCCTCGTTGCTGTAAATCGATTATCGGAACGCACCGGGTGACCGGCGCTGCTTACATCAAGGCAGGCTTGATGGGTGTTGAACAGAACCAGGACATGAAGGAGCAAAGGCGCACTGCGTTATATGCAGTACGCCTTTGTTGTTTTTTGATAAGAGCCTACGTGGGTCAGATTCTCACTATATGCTTCAAGAAAGGATCGACTGTAAATCGTTCTGGTGGCCTAACGGTTCAGAGGTTTTAAGCCGCCTTCTCTTCAGCCACGGTTTCACCTTCCGCAGAGAAGGCCCAGCCGATAAAATGGAACCGCTCCGGTTTGGCAATAGCTGCTCTTCGGGACTCTTTGAGCATCGTCACCGGCATGGATACCGGCGTTTGCACCGCCGCGGCGTCCGCAAGCTGGCGGCGCGCCATCTGTGAAGTCCCATCCCACAAGTAGGTGGCTGTCTGCAGCTTCACTTTCTTTGCTGCGAGTTCCTGCAAAAAGTCGCGGATCGTCGTTATCGCGCGGGAAAGAGCCCACACTCGCTCAACCAGAAAGATTTCAGCAGGCCCGGAATAATCAATCATTGCCTGAATGCCAGGCCGCTTCAGCAGCTCTTCCTTAGAGTGCTCATCTTCAAACCAGGCGACCACGTCGATGCCGTTCTCGGCTGCATACGTACGAATCAATTCCTTTTGATAGGCGCGGCTGATTACCGTACCTGTAGAGCCGGACCGTATATCAGCAACATAGGCAATAGCTTTCTTCATCATGGTGGGCTTGCTTGCTGCTGCCGGCGTGGCTATATCAGCCTCGAGCGCCATGTCTTGTTTCGTCATCGGCTCGGAGGCAACAGCTGTAGCAATCTCCCGGCGCACCATCTGTGAGGTGTAATCCCACAAGTAGGTGGCGGTCTCCAGTTTCACATTCTTTGCAGCTAGAACGTTGAAGAATTCTCGCAGCGTTGCCATCGAGCGGGAAAGCGCCCACACCCGCTCAACCAGAAAAACCTCAGCAGGGCCATCGTAGGCTACCATGGATTGGATGCCAGGTCTCATGAGCACGTTTTCTTCATAGAGCTCATCCTCAAACCACGCTGCCACCTCAATGTCGTTCTCGGCGGCATACTGCCGAACTAATTCCTTCTGGTATGCGCGGCTGATAACTTCACCCGTGGTTCCGAGAATAATGTCAGCGGTGTAGGCGATTGCTTTCTTCATGGTGATTCTCCTTTCTTGTTCAGTGGCAGTATACCTACTATTCGTGTGATGTGCTTCAGAATTCGTGTTGCTTTCACCGATCCGCGTAGCAAGCCGCATGCCAAGCATGTAAGTGTCTAACATGATTTAGGAATAAAAAATGGGCGCCACCAGTGCTAGGAATCCCGACTGAGAACTCTATACACCCTTCCGTGCGCAGTGGAAAACTATAGCCTTGATAAGTTGCTGAGATGAAAAGGTAAATATCAATTTCAGGGTTGACGACCGCGGCACCTCAACCCTGTATAGAACCACTATACATGTATAAAAGGCTGCCTTGTTAATACGAGGCTCGGTTGGTCAGCGCTGTTTGGTCCAGAAAGGCACTAGTCAGTATGTGGGTGCCTTTTTTGATAAAGCCCGGGAGCGTGGAGGCACAAGGAAATCAAGCGTCCGGTTGGTTTTGAGTTCTTTGAGAAAAAAGATGACAGCAAGAGGACACCAATTTAGGCCCATGGACAGAGTAATACGAGTTATGGAAGCAATAGGGCGGAGCAGGTATGAAAGCGCCTGCGTGAGGATCGTCCGCAAGCGGGTAAATACACGTGAGCAAGCACGTGCCGAAGGTTAAGCGGAGACTCGTGTTCTTTTTATAGTATGCTTTTGTTACTGCCCAACATCACCTGAAGCGCTGCAGGTGATGCTGGGGTAATACTCTCCGGCGAAGTCTGCCAAAGCAGATCTATCGTTGAGGCAGCTGCGAAAGCCGGTTATGTTAGTGGAGTAAGATTCTACACAGTTCTGAGTATAGAAGTAGGGAGATTCGGGTAAGAGAATATCAGATGGCAGTATGTGCCTGATAATAACCGCTGCTCCATACCGCTGATTGATCGCATCCCAGCCGAACGGCAGCCAGTTGGCTACATCAGTGGGCTTCTTATCCGGTGCAGAAATAACGACCGTCACCCAGCCATCATCAATAATAAATTCATTATCGCTCATGCAGTCGATCGTGGTCGTCGTTTGCGGGATGTGCGTGCAGACAGACCAGTACCGGGTCTGCTGGGTATCCGGGTCAATGATCTCTCCGCCCTCAGTGTCCGGAAATGTTGGAGCCTTGAAACGGACGGTGACGATTTCTCCATAGCGTTCGTCGAAATTGGCCATGAAGTAGCCGGCAGCGGCGTTTGCATAGGGAAAATTCGTGTTGCCGGCAAACCAATCCTCTTTACCAGCGGCTTTCGGTACTGCACTACCTGTGATCGGAGAAAGCGGATCCGCCAGGCATGAATCGGGCAATGAGTCGGTATGGCCCGGGGCTGTTTGCTGTTCTTGAAGGGTACTCTCTCCTACGAGAAAGATACGAGGAAGCTCCTGCTGGCCCTGCTTTTCCCATTGTCTGGCGCTGTATCCCGCAGGGATCTTTGCATTGCTCTTAATTTCATTCCAGTATACCCGATAAATGAGGCCGTAAGTGCCATCGCTGCGTCTGGGTTTAGCATAGAGCGTATTGGCGGGCCGCTCTTCCGGTATCTCGTCCAAGCCTGCTACCAGTTGCAGGCGGATCGTGTAGTGAAGGCGCTGCCGGTAGCGCGGATAAGGAACTTCGTCTCTGATAGGGTTCAGGGAGCCGGGATCGGGGTCGATCTGACTATCATACATAGTGTCAAAAGGGGATATTTCCCCATAGGTCTGAAATGAGGAGAACCGGGCATTGGCATATTCGCCGCGGATTTCATAGTACTGAGACGGATCAGCGGGTGCTGAAAGCGTTACCACCCAGTATACACAGTCTTGCTCGACGTAGTAAGAATCGGGGGGGGCATCAAGAC
>JAGOGO010000111.1 GCA_017996625.1 Deltaproteobacteria bacterium
CCGATTCTGCTAAAGAAGACTCTCATCGGTGACCAGCCTCTAGGGTGCTGCTGTCTCCTAAACTTCACGGAAGCCATACGGCTTATCACATGAGGATCTTTTTCTCTGATCGGCATCTCCCGATCAGAGAAAAGACACACCTTTCTCCGTGCTCTCCGTGTCTCGAGTCACGCCCCTGGCGTGGCGGGTGGTTCAATCTTTTCCCTCAGCGTAGCAGCGCCTCAGCTCTATAGCCTTGGTAGAGCGAAGCGAAACCCGGGTCCCTCTGCTCCTTACTCTTCACTCCTTACTATTTCTTGAACCTTGAATTTTGAATCTTGAATTCTTCTAAAGTACCGTCTCCCCGATGTATGTCACTGCATTGCGGAAAATCTGAACGCCCAGGCCTTCCTCGCGCAGCGGCTGGCCGCTCCGCCGCAGCGTTTCTTTCAGTCTGGTCCAGTCAGGATGGTTAGTGACGTGATTGAATGCTTCCGGATGAGGCATCATACCCAGGACCCTGCCGGTGGTATCACATATACCGGCAATGTCCCGCAGTGAGCCGTTGGGATTATGAGGGAAAACGCCGTCCGCCAGGCCGCCGTCCGGGCCGGCATACTGAAACACCACCTGGCCTTGAGAAAACAGGCGATCGAGGACCTGGTCGTCGGCAAAGAACTTGCCCTCCCCGTGGCGGACCGGCAGATCGATCTGTTTCAGATCACGCAGCCAGGTACATGATGACGGTAGGACCTTCAAGGTAACCCACTGATCGCGAAAGTTGCCGCAGTCATTGACCGTGAGCGCAACCTGCCGGGAATGATAGTCGCCGTCAAATCCCGGAAGCAACCCCAGATTGACCAAAGCCTGGAAGCCGTTGCAGATGCCGATAACGATCTTCCCATCAGCAATAAACTGATCGATCTGACTGCCGATGTTGTAGCGCACCCGGTTAGCGAGCAGCACCCCGGCGCCGTGATCGTCAGCCCAGCTGAAACCTCCACCAAACACCAGGATATGAAAGCCGGCGAGAAGCGGCTGGTGGTCGACCCGCTCAGCCTTGATCAGTTCGTTGATATGTACCCGCTGAGAATCCGCACCGGCAACCGAGAGCGCATAGTCGGTCTCATAGTCACAGTTCAGTCCGTAGCCGGTAAGTACCAGGGCTTTTACCCGTTTCATATCAAAGCTCCGAATCGTTGTTTCCAGGCGTTCTTGAGATCGCCGTAGGTTGTTTGCACTATCGTGTTGCCGCTGAGGCCTTCGATCTGCACGGTACCCGTGTCAGTAACCTCACCGATGAGGCCATACGCACACCCGGCCAGCAGGTTTTCGAATGACGTTCGGTTCTCTGGCGGAACCGTAACCAGAAATCGGCCGGCACTTTCAGAATAGAGGATCTGATCGTTGCGGAGCGCTCCCTCAACCGGTACCCGGCCAAGCTGAACCGACATTCCCACGCAGCCGGCCATAGCCACGAAAGCCAGATGCACGGCCAGGCCGCCCCGATAAATTCCGTGACAGGAAGCAAGCAGGCCTTGTTCTATTGCCTGATGCAAAACCCGGTACAAGGGCAGGACCTTCTTCACGTCGACCTGAGGAACGTTGAGGCCGGTATAGCCGAAGCGCTCGTAATACTCTGAGCCCCCCAGCTCATCACGCGTCACTCCCAGCACATAGACCACATCGCCGGGCACCTTGGCATCCATGGTGATGCAGGTAGTCACATCCTCGATAACACCAGTACCGGTAAACTGCAGCGTCGGAAGCCCGGAGACTCTATGGGTCTCCCCGAACCGGCCCCGGAGCGTACCATCGATGTACATGCTGTCTTTTCCGGAAAGCAGCGGAATGCCGAATGCCAGGCAGCAGTCACGCAAGGCCCAGTTTGCCCGCACCAGCTGAGCAGCCTTATAGGCACCGTCAGGATTACTCTTTGCATCATACTGCACGCTCGGCCAGCAGAAGTTGTCGACCCCGCCGATGTGTTCAGGATCAGCGCCTACTGCAATCACCCGGCGCACCGCTTCATCGATGGTGCATTCCACCATGTGGTAGGTGTCAATAGTACTATAGGAAGGGTTCAGCGTCTGCGCCATAACAATGCCGCGAGGAGAACCGAGGACCGGCCGAATCACTACCGCATCGCTGAACACGTCGTGCTCCTTGCCCACCAGCGGCTTGATCACGCTGCCGCCCTGTACCTCATGGTCGTACTGACGGCTGATCCATTCTTTGCTGGCGATATTCGGACGCGAGAGGATATCCTTAAGAAGGCTGGTGTGGTCTTCCGGATCGGCCAGCACCGGTTCCCGCAGGCCGCGCAGCTCCGGAGGCGTCCACTCCGCCTCGAATTCCCACTGAGGGAAACCGGACTTGAGCAGATCCGTATGCACATAGGCGCACGTCTTTCCTCCATGGCGCAGATGAATTCTGCCGGAGCTGGTATAGGTGCCGATCACGGTGCTTTCCACGTCGTGCTTGCGGGAAAGCTCCATGAAGCGTTCTTCGTGTTCCGGCTTTACGGCAACCGTCATCCGCTCCTGCGATTCCGAGACCCAGATTTCCCACGGGTCAAGACCGGCATACTTCAAGGGTACCTTGTCCAGATCCACTTCGCAGCCGTTGCTGTAGCGGCAGGATTCCCCGATCGAGGATGAGAGACCACCGCCGCCATTGTCTGTTATATATGCGATCAGGCCCTCATCGCGCGCTTCCAGTAAAAAGTCATGCATTTTTTTCTGGGTATACGGATCGCCGATCTGCACATGACCGGCCGGGGTGTGCTCGCTGAACACCTCGGATGCAGCAGTGACGCCGTGGATACCATCTTTCCCGACCCGGCCGCCGCACATCACGATCCGTTCGCCGCTGCTGGTGGTTTTCTTCTCGCTGGGACGGCCTTGAACATTGGCCGGCATGATCCCCAGCGCGGTGACAAACACCAGGCACTTTCCCAGATAGCCGTGATGAAAGTAAACGTTGCCGAAAGGCGTGGGCACACCGCTCTTGTTGCCCCCGTCTTTGACGCCGGAGATGACGCCATCCAGCAGCCGTCGGGGATGGAGCCGGGGCTGCAGCTCACCGGCATAGTCCCGGGGCCCGGTACAGAACCCGTACATGCCTGCGATCAGCTTGGAGCCGAGCCCGGTTCCCAGCGGATCGCGGTAGATTCCCACGATACCGGTTATCGAACCGCCGTAGGCTTCCATATTCGAGGGGCTGTTATGCGTTTCACCGGTGATGGTATAGAAGGTAGTATCATCAAAGCGACCTACTCCGGCATTATCCCAGAGGACCGAGATCACCCACGGCTTCTCTTTCTCAATCGCCAGCGTCGGCTCTTCGATGCAGGTTTCGAACAGATTGTCCACCAGCTCTTCCAGCCCGGTCGATAGATCGCGGTAGCGGAATAATGCCCGGAAGGTGTTGTGGTTACAATGATCCGAGCGTGCCTGGGCAATATACTCGAGCTCCACATCAGTAGGAAGATCAAGTCCGTGTTCGGCACGTTCGCCCCGGACATCCTCTCGGAGAAAATACCTGCGGATGGTGGGCACGTCACGGACATTGAGCGCGAGGTTGCGCTCATCACTGATCCGCATGACCTCTTCGTCACTGGAAATGGGAACCACCGTCACCATCGGAGTATGTGCCAGGGTGACCCGGGGCACCTGAGTGCCGATGTCCTGACGGACCTTCTGATCGGCCTTCTCGATAACTCGCCACTGCTGAACCAGATCATTGGCCAGTGATTCGCGGGCGATCAGCTCAACCTGGCTGCGGTCCAGCCTGTTTCCGCAGAGGCAGAAGAGCCGTGAGGTATAGCAGCCTTCCCCGTTGGCGAGCTTTTTCTTCAGGAAGTCTTCGATTGCCTCCTGGCCGGTGCTTCCCGCCGTATCCCGCACTCCCGGCCGGTAGCCGACCCAGATTGCCCAGTCGAAAGGGATATCCAGAGCATCGAAGGACGAATCCTGCGTCACCGGATTGGTGAAAATTCCGGTTCGAACCGCTTCCAGCTCGTCCGCAGCGAGCCGGGCATCGATCGTGAGAATGTGGATGACGCGTACCGAATCCAGCTCGATCCCGAAATGGTCACGCGCCTGCGTTTTCAGCAGGGTGCCTTCGGCATCAAAAAGCTCCGGTTTTAGGGCAATCTCCAGCCGTGCCGCCATGAGTTCTTCCTTATAAATTTAGTGGGATGGAATTTCGGTGAAAGTAAGAGTCTAGGGTCCGGACGCAGAAAAGTCAAGCATGGTTTTGTCTCAAAATTGGCCAGAGGCGTCGCTTCGCTGAGGCAAGAGGGTACGGGAAGCACCCGCTTTTGTCACTGCAGGGGCTATACGATGTGTAGAGACAAAGCAATCTCCTAAGATCCTGGATTCCCGCCTGCGCGGGAATGACTGACTTTGGTTTTTTTTGGCTTCCCACAACTTGGTTACTTTCGACAACACTGATGAGTGCGTCAAGAAGCAGCGCTCCAGCGCTCGTTCGTCATTCCCGCGAAGGCGGGAATCCAGCTTTGTAGCCTGGGTTGAGCTGAGCGAAACCCGGGGAATTCTTTCCTTGTTGGGTTTCGTTCCTCAATCCAGCCTACACTACTACACTACTCGTAACCTGCAACCTGAAACTAGCAATCCCGCCGAAGGCGGGACTCCTCTCTTTTTACTTTTTACTTTTTACTCCTTACTCCTCACTCCTTACTCCATTGCATTCACCCCAGGGATCTGCTAAGGTAAGAAGCCAGACGTGACCATTCAGGCAGACAAAAGGAACGAGAGCAATGATCAAGCTGCTTCACGACCCTGCAGAGGGTGTCCTGCGGATTGCAGGGCTTCTGTCCGGCTCGGGCACCAACATTCGCAAGATTCTCGAACACCAGAAAAAACTCGAAGCAATCGAGGGCACAGCACCGTACCGGATCGTCGTGCTCTTCAGTGACACGGGAACCAGCAATGCCGCCGCTATCGGCAAGGAGTTTGACATCCCCGTGGTCATTCGGGACATTGCCGGGTTCTATGCCTGCCGGGGACGGAAAAGAAGCGACCTCAGCCTGCGGCCGGAATTCGATGAGCAGACGGTCAAAGCGCTCGCGCCATTTGAAGCTACTGTCGCTGTCTATGGCGGCTACATGAGCATTGCCTCGAAACCGATCATCAAGGCGTTCCTCGGCGTCAACGTCCATCCCGCGGACCTTGCAGTCGAGGAAGGAGGCAGACGAAAATATACCGGCGACCACGCAGTGCGTGATGCTCTTGCTGCCGGCGAGAAAACCATTGCCGCATCGACCCACATCGTTGAACTGGAGGTGGATCAGGGTCCGCTGCTGATGATCTCCCCTCCCCTTGCCGTTGTTATCAAGCCGGAGTGGAATCTTTCCGATCCGAACGATCTCAACGTCGCCGCTGCGTATAATCAGGAGCGGCTCAAGGAGCAGGGAGACTGGGTCATTTTTCCCCGCACCATCGAGTACCTCAGCCGGGGCCGGTTCGGCCGTGATGAATCCGGCCTGCTCTCTTGTGACGGAAAGCCGATTCCGAAGGGATTGAGGCTGAAATCAGACGAACTGAGGGCCTGAATCGTTTCAGCGGCTTCAACGGTTTCATCTGTTCTAACGGTTTAAACAGCTGAAACGGTTGAAACGGCTTGATCGGCTTGAACCTTTTACCAAAAAACGACTGACTCCTATGGCACTAACCTATCAACACGCCGGCGTTGACATTACGCTGGGCGACGAAGCATCACGAATACTTTATGACGCTGCCCGGCAGACCTGGGCCAACCGGTCCGGCCGGCTCGGCGAAGTGATCACGCCCTTTGATGACTTTTCCGGAATCCGCACCATCAATGTAGGCGGCCTTCCGCCGGGAACAATCATGGGCATTGGCTTTGACGGCGTCGGCACGAAGGTCGAAATCGCCGAGCGCACCGGCCGGCACGACACCCTTGCCTTTGACCTGCTGGCTATGGTGTGTGATGATGCCGTGGTACGCGGCGGCGAGCCGGTACTGGCAGGCTCGGTGCTGGATGTGAACAGCCTCGGCAGTTCCGGTGAAGATCATCTCGATTGCATCCGCCAGCTGGCGGAAGGGTATATCGCTGCTGCCAAAGAGGCAGGCGTTGCAATCATCAACGGCGAACTGGCCGAACTCGGCAGCCGTGTAGGTGGATACGGCCGCTTCAATTACAGCTGGAGCGCGGGGGTGATCTGGTTTGCCCGCAAGGAACGCATGTTCTCAGGCTTTGAAATCAATCCCGGCGACACGCTGGTGGGCCTGCGGGAAGAAGGCTTCCGCTCCAACGGCCTTTCTCTGGTGCGCCGCATCCTTTCAGACCGATTCGGCACGGAATGGCATACCCGATCCGACGGGGAGACCTCCTATGGCGAGTTGGCGCTTAAACCTTCCCGAATCTACAGCCGTGCAGTTATCGCCATGTTCGGCGGTGTCGAGGGTGAGCCGGCCGCACGGGTGCACGGAGTCGCGCATATCACCGGAGGCGGCCTCCCCGGAAAACTCGGCCGCATTCTCAAGCCCAAGAATCTCGGCGCCAGTATTGACCAGCCTCTTACTCCCGGTCAGTTCGTTCTCTTCTGCCAGGAGGCCGGAGAAGTCTCCGATGCTGAAGCCTACCGCACCTGGAATATGGGACAGGGCATGGTCATCATCACCCCGGAGCCGGAAGCGGTGATAGCCATCGCTCGCTCGCACGCTCTCGATGCTGCTGTTATCGGAACAGTGACAGCAAAACCAGGCATCACCATCACCAGCGCCGGCGCCTTCCAGAAGGGAACATCCCTTGCCTTCTAGGAATACGTGGTTAAATGGTGGAATGGTGAATTGGGGAAATGGTAGAATGGAAAGGTGGTTGAATGGAATAGATAAATCGAATTCGCCACAGAGGCACACTAAAAGTAAAAAGTAAGGAGTGAGAAGTAAGGAGTAAAATATTAAGGCCCTTGCAAAGGAGCTGCCTCTCACCTCCTGCCAGCCTCCGCAGTACTGGCTATTGTGAACTGATACTAGCCAACAAGGTTCCTCTTCAGAGATGCTTTTCTCTGATCGTCGTCTCCCGATCAGAGAAAAAATCACCTCCCCTCAGTGAACTCTGTGTCTCGAGCGAAGCGGGTGGTGCAATCAATTCACACCGAACTTCCCTTTTCCCCCTCTTTCTTTCGTCAAGAGGAGGCTTTAAGCCTCACGCGTCACAATTCAGTCCTTCCTGCTTTGAACCTTGAACCTGGAACTTTGAACCTCTACCACTTTTCGCCTCTTGCCTCAGCGCCAGCGCGCCTCAGCCGCAGGCGGCGCCTCAGCGTAGCGACGCCTCAGCAGAGCGGCGCCTTAGCGAAGCGCGCTTCGAAGAATTCCCACCAATTCTTTTCCTTTTGTGAAATTTTCTATTAGAATTTAAATAGTGATGTGCTATTAATGATATTCCTTTGGAAGGGAGCTTAAGACAATGCCGGTTGCCCAGTTTCTGTGCGATGAGTGCAAAAGTATTCTGGAAGAGCTTGCCAGCGAGCAGTATCCAGCAAACATGACCTACGCCTTGCCGAATACGACGAGCCACCTTTTCCGTTGCAGCAATCCGGATTGTACGGCATGTTTTGTCGCCCTGGAAAATGGCTCGGGAAAATGGCAATGGGGCTCTAAGGAAGAGCATGTTTTCGAGAATATCTACCGAGGAGTCCAGGAGCGGCAGGAGCGTGTCGCGCTTAAGGAAGAAAAAGAAAAGCTGCAGCAGGAAAAAGTCGCGCTGGAGAAGATGATCACGGAAAATCCGAAAAAGATTGCTGTCCTGCGGCAGGAAATGGAGAATCTCAAGACTCAGGTCAACAAGCTGACTGATGAGTACGAAGAGCGCAGCAATCAGTGTGAGAATTTTGAAGAGGCGGTGGTGAAGGGCCGCAAGCGGCTGGAAGATATTGAAAAACGGATGATCGTGCTTGCGCACATTAAGCTGGACTAATCGAAAAGAGCATAGTATAGTTATGGTCGATTGAAAAAATTGTTGAGTCTTTATCAGGGTGTTCAAAAAAACAGAGGAGTCTTTTTGAACACCCTGTCAGCCGGGGCGTAGCGCAGCTTGGCTAGCGCACCTGAATGGGGTTCAGGGGGTCGGAGGTTCAAATCCTCTCGCCCCGACTTTTGCAAGCAGCGGGAAAGCACGGCTCTTCCGCTGCTTTTTATCATCCTTCTTCCGGTCCATTCGTTATGCTCAGCAATAATTAACATAAGAAGCTGACTTGATGACCAAAAGTGCCCAAGTGCGGCCCTGCGTCTTAAACTTGTTAGCTTTTTTTGCATAGCCGAGCTGCTAAGAAGGGGAAGAGTATGAACATTGAACAGATTGTCATCGATAAATTGCGCGTCCTCACACCGGAGATGCAGCAGGAGGTGCTGGATTTTGTCGAGTTCATACAGCAAAAGAATGCTGCCAGAGTGCCACGCCATAGTGTAAAGGGCCTCTGGGCTGATCTGAACATTCATATTAGTGAACAGGATATCGACAAAGTTCGAGGAGAAATGTGGGATAACTTTCCTCGAGAGGACTTTTGAATGGGAGCTGTGATTGCTGATACCCATGCTATCATCTGGTATCTCCTGGCTTCTCCCGAGCTTTCATCTCAGGCAGCAACTGCTCTTGACGATGCGGTTGCATCCGGAGATGGAATATACGTAGCGTCTATATCCGTCATAGAAATTGTGTATCTCGTGGAGAAGGGACGGATACCGGCACTTGCTTTTGATCGATTAAGCAGCTCTATGTCCGCTCATAATAGCGGCCTCTTGATAGCCCCTTTAGATCTTGCGGTTGCAACGGTTGTCCCCAGAATACCAAGGGAAGCAGTCCCCGATATGCCTGACCGAATTATAGCCGCCACCGCACTCCATCTAAATCTCCCACTCGTAAGCCGCGACCACAAAATCAGAACGGCCGGTATCGAGACCATATGGTAAAAAGGCGGGCTCTTTCTTTTCTGTTCTTGAGCATTGAACCTTTTTTCCCATCTTCATTCCTCGCCTCAGAATACTTCCCAGCCCTGAACCCGGAGCTTTGAACCTTCTTTTTCCTTCATC
>JAGOGO010000112.1 GCA_017996625.1 Deltaproteobacteria bacterium
AATCCAGATCTGCGGGAGCTTGGCACACTGCATGGATCCCCGCCTGCGCGGGGATGACAAACAGGCGAAAGACTGAGGAGTTTCTTTTTCGATCAACTTGGGCTCCGCCCAGAGGCTTGCGCTCACTCCTCACTCCTTACTCCTCGTATGAAACTTAGCGATTTTCCGTCATTCCCGCGGAGGCGGGAATCCAGATCTGCGGGAGCTTGGCACACTGCATGGATCCCCGCCTGCGCGGGGATGACAAACAGGCGAAAGACTGAGGAGTTTCTTTTTCGATCAACTTGGGCTCCGCCCAGAGGCTTGCGCTTACTTCTTACTCCTTACTGCTCACACTGTGCACCTATAGCTTTCTGATTCGCTTGACTTTGCTAGCAAAATTTGGCATTTAAATGAAATGGGGTTTACCGGATCGCTCGCAAGCGCTCCATATCGCTCTCGGGAATATGTTCAATTACGATACATTCCTACGAGTGCTTTTTTTCGGATGCCTATGAATTGCTTCATTCGTAAAACACGCATTGAGGAAGTAAAACACATTCACGGCCTGATGAAGGAGTTCGCTCAAAGAGGCACCATCCTTCCGCGCTCGCTCACTGAACTATTTGAACATGTGCGTGACTTCTTTGTCTGTGTAGATCAGGACAACGGATCCAAAATCGCCGGCATTTGCGCCATGCATATCTGTTGGGAGGATATCGCCGAGATAAGATCTCTAGCGGTTCTCGATGAATACCGAAAATGCGGTATCGGCGCCAAACTGGTGGAAGCCTGTCTTTCGGAAGCGTTGACACTCGGCATTTACAAGGTATTCGTGCTTACCTACGAGGTTGATTTTTTTAGGAGGTTCGGCTTTGAGGTCATCGATAAAGCCGTGCTTCCACACAAGGTGTGGACCGATTGCGTAAAATGTGTTAAGTTCCCTGACTGTGACGAGGTAGCAATGCTGCTTACACTTTAACTTGTTTATCAGCCTGCTAGGTTTAAGGAATGGTGCCACCAGGCAAGCGCAAGTACTATCGTTTATCAGTTGAAGCTCCCTGTCTGATTAAAATCACCCGGGAAGGTGATTCGCCCGAAGCTTCTTCCGTATTCAGGGGAATGCTCAAGGACATCTCCTTCAAGGGCATCCTTCTCGCCACCGATCATCTTTACTGCGATGGCATTCCTATCTTTCCGCCCCGAAAGAATCCGGACGACCCTAAGCCCGAATACAGTTCTCTTTTGGTGAAATTCACTCTTCCCCTGGAAAAAGATCCGTTCGTTATTTCTTGCGAACCCCGCTGGCATGATACAGCAGATTTGGGTGATCCCTTTGAGCACCACATCGGAGCTCGGATTACCCGCATCAGCAAGCCCGATCTGGATCGGTTGAAACAGTATCTGCGTGATCATGGAGACTTGATCGATCTCGAGCAGTACCTGATGAAGGATTCGACCTCTTCTTCAGCCACGATTACTCCGGAACCGCCGGTCAATCTCAAGACCTCAAAGTTTTATGAAGCAGTATTGCCGATACGCTACCGGGCGATCAGTGCCTCAAATGGCCGTCAATCCCGGTATTGCAGATCCACAACCCAGCAAATTTCTCTTAGCGGTGTCTGCATCGAGGCAGAAACCATGACAATCGACGATATTGATCTCGTGTTCGACGATACACCTGTCAAGAGAAACACCTTGGAGATAGCCATCTCGATTCCCGGGCAGGCCGAGCCAGTCCTGGTCGTGGGTGAGGTGCACTGGGCGGAACGGTTCCCCAGCAAAGACGGATATAAGTATCAGGTAGGAATTCAGTTTCTCCGGATCTCGCCTCAGCACCGCCGCATTCTTGCCGAATTGATTCGTGGAAAGCCGGAAGCCAACGACGTAGCCAACCGGCCCTGGTAGGTTCGTTGTCAGCAGAGCACAAAAATATATGACAAAGTCATTTCCAATTCTGTTGAACTGTGGTATAGTAAGCAAACAATTTCAATTACCTTATACCTGTTTTGAATATTCCTCGAGTTACCCATCACAGAGTGGTCGGGTAATTTTATTGCAGCATGCAGGCTCCTCCGTGCAGGACGAATCCGCTGATGGCAATCAAGATTGGCAAGCTCGCGCTACCTGGGATTTGTCAAAACGCATGAAAGGAGTCCTACCGTGCCGGATACTTTTGCCCAACTTAATCTGCACCCACAACTGCTACAATCGATTACTGCTCTTGGCTATACCACGCCAACGCCCATTCAGGCAGCGGTTATTCCGGTCATGCTCGCCGGCCGGGACGTAATCGGCCAAGCTCAGACCGGGACCGGCAAAACCGCTGCTTTCTCTCTCCCCCTGTTACACAATCTCCACCATAGCCGCCGGTCTATTCAAGGCTTAGTACTCACACCCACACGGGAACTAGCCCAGCAGGTAGCCAAAGCAATGGATGACTATGGGCGAACTATCGGCGCGCGAGTCATACCGATCTACGGCGGCCAGCCTTATCGCTATCAGATCGAGCGCCTTCGAAAAGGGGTGGATGTTGTTGTGGGGACGCCTGGTCGGCTGTTGGATCTGGTTCGCCGGAACGTTCTCGACCTTGCCTCTGTATCAAGCGTCGTGCTCGATGAAGCTGACGAGATGCTCAGCATGGGTTTTATCTCCGATATACAAGCTATTCTCGAAGAAACCCCATCCACTCATCAGACCTCGCTCTTCTCAGCCACCCTGCCGCTGGAGGTGAGACGTCTGGCTACCCGTTACATGCATTCGCCGCAGTCTTGCACCATCGGCAGCCAGCAGCTGACCGTGGCCACCGTTGAACAGCGTTTTTACCTCGTCAATCAAAGGGACAAACTTGCCGCACTCACCCGTCTACTCGAAGTGGAACGAAGCAGCAGCGCCCTTATCTTCGTACGCACGCGTCTGAGCACCGGCATACTGGCCAATGAGCTGGCGGAGTTCGGTTTATTAGCAGAAGCATTAAGCGGAGAGCTGGGCCAGAGCATGCGTGAACGCGTGCTGCACCGTTTTCGCACCAACCAAATCAGCGTGCTCGTTGCCACTGACGTTGCAGCGCGAGGACTGGACATCGACGACATTTCACACGTAGTCAATTACGACATGCCCCAAGACCCTGAAGTGTACGTGCATCGGGTAGGACGTACTGCCCGGGGAGGCAAAACTGGTATCGCACTTTCATTGGTTACGCCCGAGGAGCGGCACGTACTGCACAGAATTGAGACTTACACCAAGCAAAAGATTACCCGTTCCCCAGTGCCGACCGTAGAAGCGATTCAACAGTACCGGGAATCGGAGCTCGTGAAACAGCTCACGACCTGGTTGCGGCGCGGCCGCTATAGCAGCGAACGGGAAATCGTTGCCCGGTTGATACAGGATGGCAGCCATGATCCGGTGGAGGTGGCCGCGGCAGCGTTAAGAATGGCAAGACGGGACGAAAAACAACGTCCTATCAAACCGATCGAGGAAGTACAGGAGCGACGGCAGCGAACATGGCAGCCGGACAGCAGAAGATCAGTTATCGGGAGAAACACTCATCAGGGTCGCGGATCCAGATCGCGTAATCAGGGAGCTTTCAGCAGCAGCCTCGCTGTCGAGCACAGAGGCCGGCCTCTCTCTGGCAGGATGGCCAAGAAAAATTCACTTCGTGGGAAATAGCGAAGCCAAATGACTTTGACGGCATCGCAAAAAGCCCATTTTCGAAACCTAGCGCATTCCGACCTTCGCCAGAATCCCACTCGGAGGAGGAGGAGAGCCTTTTGCGGCGCCGCACACATCATGACGTTTTACCATGCCGTCATTTTTCCACCTTCTTCCGTTTGTCCAGGATGTAAATTGCTTTCGAATGGCCGTCACTGAGGATCTTTTCATCCATGTCGAAAAGTTTGATGGCCATGGCAAGATCCCCGAGTTTCTTGTATCCGTAATTGCGCGGATCGAACTCCGGCGCCTGCTGAGCAATATTGCTGCCTACGGCACCGAGGTGAGCCCAACCGCTTTCATCTGAAGCAGCCTCAATAGCATTGCGAAACAGAGTCACCAGCTTGGTGTCCCCCTTGAGTTCATTCGTTGACCGCTTGCGTACCGCTGGTTCGGAATCCTCCTTGGTAATAAGAACTTCCAGAAAGATAAACTTATCGCACGCTGAGACAAATGCCTTCGGTGTCTTCTGTTCCCCGAATCCGTAAACGACCAACCCTTCCTCGCGGATACGCGATGCCAAGCGTGTAAAGTCGCTGTCGCTCGACACCAAACAGAATCCGCCAAAGCGCCTGGTGTACAGTAAATCCATGGCATCGATAATCATCGCAGAATCGGTTGCATTCTTCCCTACCGTGTAACGGAACTGTTGAATCGGCTGAATGGAATGCTCCAGCAGAACTTCCTTCCAGCCATTAAGATTAGGCGTCGTCCAGTCACCGTAGATACGCTTGACACTCGCCAGACCGAACTTCGTGATTTCCGACAAGAGCCCTTCCGTAATCGATGGACGGGTATTGTCAGCATCGATCAGAACCGCAAGGGTAGATTGAAATTGATTGTTGGCGCTCATGAGTATAGTTTCATCTCCTTGTAAAAGGTAAAAAGTCTAAGCAATTCATAGCAGGGTCAGCTCGTACTGCGAAGTCAATCCTGCAAGACTTCGGCCTCCTCCGTTCCAATGGTTTCAATCCCGCGAAACGCGGGTCTGGAACGGTTGAAACGGTTCAAGCGGTTGGAACTTTTCCAGTATACCACCTTTTGAACACATATGCTTCTTTCCGAGTCCGATTCTGTCAACTGTCGGTCCCCATCACTCGAGGCACTATCCGATTGGGGGTGGAGAAGCCAGTTTGGTCTTTTTCCTCCACAGCCCTTTCTCACTGAAGCGGTGCCATGCCCAGCGAAGCCAGGTCAGCAGCGAGTAAGCAAGCCAGAGCGCCCAGAGCAGCATCAGAATTCGAAAAACGATGAGCGGCAGCGAAAATATCCGGGGCTGCGGCAGGAAGCTTCCAATCCGGTCCTGCGTCCAATGCAGATAGAAATCCGAAGAACCATTCCCTGCAATCTGCATATCGGGAATGCCCAGAAGGCCTTCTTTGACCGCCACGTAGAGCGCACCTCCGGCTGCAATCGTCCAGACCGCCAGCAGAAGCTGTGTTGCATTGAAAGCGAGATAATGATCGCTCGCGGGTCGGGTGTTTCGCAGACCAAGCGCGAAGAACCAGCCTACGATCACCAGCGCCACTGCCGGGTGAACCTGGGTCAGGCCAAGGCCGAGCAAGAGCCAGTCTCTCCTCTTCAAGGGCGTCACGCTGGTACTGCCAAGACCCAGTGCCGCCAGGATCACAATTACCACCGAACTCCAGAAGAGCACGGCCGGGCCCAGCCGCGGTCCGTGTGCCCAGAGAATCCAGCGCGACGGCTGCATCTGCACGACAATATCCGCGTTCACCGCCCGGGGTCCTACGCTGACTGCCGGCACCTGAGTGATAAGTCCGAATGACGAGGGTTGGCGCCAGCTGAGCTGCACATTCTGCAGGCCAGGCTTGAGCGGAACAATGACCTCCATCCCCTCCTTCTTAATCGGCTGTCCCTGATTCTCAACAGTCACTGCCGCGACCTCTGCCATCTGCGGCACCACCACCCGATGTTCTCCTCCTTTGCTGGTCCGCACCGTGAAAGCAAGATCGGCGGTAGTGTACCGCTTGCCAGGGACCATATTCAGGTATGCTGATTCAATCGTCAGAACCGGTCCTTCTACCGCCTGAGGACGGTACACCATCAGGGAGAGGTTCTCACCGGGCCACGGTCGCCATTCCGGCATCCAGTACCCGGCTTTGTTCTGATGATGTATAACCGGCAGACCTGAGAACTTCCCGTGCCAAATTGGACTGATATCCAGAACCCAGTGCTCAGTCCAAGGGACACTTTTGAACGATTGCAGAACCAGGGACGAAGTTATCTTCAGGCTCGACGTCCAGGTCATCTCGGTATCGTGCGCTTCCAGCGTAATGATCGCGCGGCCGTCTTCAACTGGTATGCCAGGAGTGGTAACTGACTCATGATCAAGGAGCGGTACAGCAAGCGTAACCGGAGTATCCGCCGGCGTCATGCGAATGAGCGTGTTTTGAACCTGCCAGGTCAAGCCCAGGATCAACACTCGTTTGAGCTGAAAGAACGGATGAATCTTAGTCGCAGCAGCGATGTTCGTCAAACCATTTTCCCGGGTTCTGGTGAGCTGAATACTCGCCGCTTCTACCTGACCGTCCTGATTGACCCCTTGAACAGTCCAGCCGGCTGCTTCAACCTCAACGTGGTGCGGCTTCAGGGGGAGTGGAATTGAAAACGCGTTTTCCTTAGGAGCCTTGCCATAGAGGGTAAGCGTATGGACCCCTGCGGTAATCAGCGCCCACAGCGTACCCTGCTTATCAGTAGCAACGCCTGCAGCCGGACGGTCGTCAAGAAGCACGTTTTCCGGCTTCCATTCCTGCATTGCACCAGGCAGCGGCACTGCCGTCTCCACGGCGGCATGGACATCGAAAAGAATCCGAATACTGTCCTGCGAAACAGTAAGCAGCATGCGAGGACTGGCGGCGCAGGCGGGAAGACAGTCGGGTTTTTCCAGCAACCGATTCTGGAGCTCCTGCAGGAGCTCAGGCGAAGGATACCCGACATCCTGGGCTCGGCTCGGAGCCGGCACAAGCAGGAATGCAAGACAAAATATCCCGATTACCGCCTTTCCCCGGCGCAGGCTTTCGACCCGAAGGGGCACAAGCAACAAAATCACCATCGCCAGCAATCCTGTCCGCAGAAAGGCTAAAATCAAATTGGCAACCGGGGAAAGCAGCCACAGGTGAATGGTTTGGTCGCTTGCCACCGGCCCGTTCCAGAAGAGAGGAATGGTTCTCCATTGCCAGGCGGGCATTCCGGGCCCGGTTTGGTTCAGAGCATACGGATCCTGAGTGAGAGCATTTAGCGTTCGGTACTTGTCGGCGGCTTTCAGCTTCTTTTCGCGCCGCTGCAGCGGCCGGCCTTCTGGCTCCGCCGGCACCGGAACAGCAGGCATCGACTCGGCCATCTTAAGTTCTTGTTGATTGTCCAGTGCCGCCTCTTGCGGAGCCACCGCCGGCATGCCAGCACCATAGAATCGCACGGGAAGAAGCGTTTCCAACTGAGGATAGATGCCGGCACGGATCTGGTTCACCATAAAGGGAAGCGCAACAATCAGCAGATAGACGAGGCTGCCGAAACGCCACAGGTTGACAACCCTTCTCGCCCAGCCTTCCGGAAGAAACCTCAGCAGCGCCAGTGCGGCCAGCAGATGGAGCCATACCAGCCGCGGAGCATCGGGTTCATGAAAGGCAAGGCCGACAGCAAACAGGGTGACGACTCCCCACTGCCAGTTCCAAAGCCGATACACTGCCAGGCTGATGATCAGCACCAGAAAGAGATCCAGCAGACTCCATCGTTCAAACCAGGTTCCCTTAGCATCATCGACTCCGGTGACAGTCAGCAGTCTCCAGCCGGGAGGAAGGTTCAACACTCCGGACAATGATTGGACGTCATGATCCCAGCTCACCGCCGGAATTGTGCCTCGGCCTCCTTCCAGTCGCGATTCCGCCTCAAGCTGAAGGTGCCCTTTGCGAAGCTCAACTCCGGGCTTTTCTTCAGGTCCTTGACCAGTAATGAGCTGATCCACTCCTTCTACCGTCACTCTTTCCAGCCGATTGGGAGGATTCATGGCGAGATACCACTGGCGGCTCAACGCGCCACTAATGGTGTCTTTGACTGTAAAACCGCTTCCGTCGAAGTCAAGCCACCAGGTCCGGTACAGATAGAGCTGATCTGGCGCCGGTTCCGGATCGCCTCGGCGAAGCACCTTGAAAACCATTTCAGATTGTGCTGCCATAATAAAGGCAGGAAAGTTCTGCCATGCGACAGGAACATCGGTCTGTTTGGGATCGATGGGTGAGACTCCTTCTATCTTAACCATTCGCAGGTGATTTTGGGCCTGAAAGGACCACACCTCTTCGGCTGGCGCATCGGTTATGGGAGTAAGGCTTTCCACTGGTCCCTTAAAGCGAGTGGTTACCTCGACATCCCAGCGGCCCGGCCTGGCCTGAATGACCAATTCACCATCGGTTCCCAGCCGGGCCGGCAGCGGGCTATCGATTTTCATGGGCACTGCCCCTTCCAGGAGAACCTTCTTCAGTACTACTTCACGCGGTCGGCCGGATATATCGATCCTGAACAGATTTACCACCTGCATCGGGATGGTATCGTTTATAAGGCGAAATACCCGGTGCTCGACCCGGCTCTCAGGTTGGGCAACGTCCTCCTTCCTTTTCAGCCATAAACGACCATCATTCTCCAAGAACGGAAATGGAACCGGAGTTCCATTGAGCGTAAGACTTACCAGACCGCTCTCAGGAGGCACGTTGATCGTCTCCGGCATTTCATTCCAGACAAATGAGCCTTCCACCCGGCGTGCTCCTGGAGCGAGAAACACCGAAGGAGCCCCATCCCGAGCTATCACCGGCACTGCTCGGCCATCAACCGTCACCCCCTCGGGCCAGGCATCAGGGGACCCAGGCAATGGTACATCAGTTTCGGCAAATACGAGCCACTCCTGGCTGAAGCTGCCTTTCGTATCCTCCAGGTTCAGCACCACTCTCGACGGCCACGTGCACTGGTAGGATTCACCGTCATTATACCGGGTCGGACAGAGCCGTTCTTCCAGATTGTGGAGGACCCACCCTTCCCACTGCTTCAGGCTGGGAGGAATGTCAGCAGTATCTGCCGACCACGCTGAATCAGGGAAGGTGTCCAGAAAAGAGGCAGCGATCAGAAAAAGCACCAAAAGCTTTTTTGCGGGCATATCCTGTTCTCCTCATACAACGCAGCACAGTAATGGTGTGCACAGCGCAACCCTACAAGCTGGGTAAATGGAATAGTGGAATGGTAGAATACTGGGGAGAAGAGCTGACGCAACTTCTGGGCACGAACAGGAAATCCTAAGCGCTAAGCTCTAAATCCTAAAC